>NZ_QNUA01000047.1:0-40552 GCF_008042285.1 Bacillus sp. AR13-1 | reverse complement strand
ATATATTTCTGTTAAATTTATCCTATGGACAAAACAAGTTTAATTAAAGGTCATTTAGAAATGTGTGTGTTATCTATTTTGTCGAAAAAGAAAAGTTATGGTTATGAAATTATGAAAGAACTTGAAGTACACAATTTAAAATTGAAAGGAGTAGGAAGTATTTACCCTATTTTAACTAAGTTAAAAAATCAAGAGTGGGTAAATACTTATCAAGAAGTAACAGACAGTGGTAAAGTTAGAATCTATTATGAAATTAATGAAAACGGGAAAATACGTCTTGAGAAGAAAATTAATGAGTGGTTAGAATTACAATCTGATATTCAAACATTATTAAAAAGTGGTTTGAAAGGAGACCTTCTGAAATGAGGAATGAATTAAACGGTAAAGAAAATCAATTTTTAACTGACGTACTTAAGGAATTAAAGCAATACGATATCAGCTTAGAAGAAAGGGAAAATATTAAACAACAAATTTTAGAGCATATTCAAGAATGTCGTGAAAATGGGGAGGATAGTATAAATGATCTAGGTACGCCTCAATTATTTGTTCAAGATTTTTTAGAAATAAATGAAATTGACCTACAAGTTAAAATGAGACAACTTCAAAATGAAAAGGGAAATTCGAGCACATTTATCTTAGGTGGCATATTCATCGCAGTTATTACTTACCTCATCTCACAAACTACACTTTCACTATTTTTAACGGAATCATTTAACGGAACTAATAGCAAAAATACATTTAATTATAATCTTTTATATCGTATAGCAGAGAATCAATGGTGGAACTATGTATTAATAATGTTTAGTTTTACGCTCTCTATATTAGTATTTATTAGCCTAGTAAGTTATAAAAAAAGAAAGCTATCTAAAGTATAATGAAGAAAACTATCTATAAACTATTTCAAATTTGTATTCTTTGTAATGTATTAATATTATGTATCGTACATCCAAAAGTTTATGCTCAGCAAAATATTAAAGTTACATTAGATAAGTATATTGAAAAATTTATAAAGGAACAGAACATTCCTGGAGCTTCCGTTGCAATTGTACATCATAAAGATGTATTCTTTACAAAAACATGGGGGATTACTGGGGAGTCTGAAAAAAAGGTAACTAGTAAAACCCCATTTGCGATTGGCTCAATAAGTAAATCTTTAACAGCTTTAGCTATAGTCAAGTTAATAGAAGATAAAAAAATAAAATTAGAGGATTCAGTTCAACAACATCTTCCTTCGTTTAAACTAAAAGATACACAATCAACTTCAAATATAACAATCCAACATCTACTAACTCATACAAGTGGAATAAACACATATGAAGGCTTAGCATTATCAGATAAACAATTGAAGAGTTCTAAAGCATTAAAGGAAAATGTAATGAAACTTTCAAAAATAAAATTAAATGCCCCACCAGGGGAAAAATATCAATATAGTAATGCAAATTATATGATACTTGGTGCCCTTATTGAGGCAGTCACAAATGAAACATATTCTTCATATATAGAAAAGCATGTTTTTCAGCCTTTAAAAATGAATGGCGCAGCGGCAAATAAAGAAAGTGCATATGAAAAAGGCTATTTAACAGGTTACCAGTCGTTGTTTGGTATACCAAGAAAAAGTGTAGTGTCTTATGATAATGCTGGAGCACCGTATGGTTATATTACCGCGAATTTGGAAGATATGATTCAATTTATAATGTTTTTGAATCACCAAGACCACACTCAATTTTTAAAGAAAGAAAGCATGGATCTTTATCTATCACCGCTTTATAAAATAAATTCAGAAAAAAGTTATGGGTTTGGATTAAGAACAACAAATATAAATGTAAGCGAAACGATGGTTTGGCATTCAGGATCAACGCCTGATGCTCGTGCAGAAATGTTTATTTTAAATAAAAGTGGCTGGGCTGGTGTGATTTTAACGAATAAAAATCATGTATTAGAAGAAACAGCACTAACGGTATTGAAAAAGGGGATTATTAGTATTTTGAATGGGGAAAAACCTGGTGATATCCCTAAAAACATACCATTCACACAAATTGTTATGTCGATAGTCACACTCTCACTCATTATTACATCAATTATGTTAATGAAAAAGTATAAACGTAAGAAAACTTGTAAAAAACAAACTTGGCTGTTCGTTGGGAGTATATTTCTACTATTATCTAGTATTTTGATCCCACTTCTTA
This sequence comes from Bacillus sp. AR13-1, assembly GCF_008042285.1. Classification (NCBI taxonomy): domain Bacteria; kingdom Bacillati; phylum Bacillota; class Bacilli; order Caryophanales; family Bacillaceae; genus Bacillus; species Bacillus sp. AR13-1. Next base: position 38,366 of record NZ_QNUA01000047.1, on the reverse strand, counting down.
TTTATTGCACAAATTCACCGTGGCATACGATTAAATTGTTTGCAGCAGATGTAGCTTTACTCGCTAGTATTACAGTAATATTATTAGCTGTGAACGGACTAATATCAATATTTATAGCCCTGAGGAGCAAGAAAGTATAAGGATAAATAATTAAAGAAATATAATTAAAGTTGTTAAAAATAGTTGACTCTCACACAATGTCATTGTTTAAGCTAAAGTTGAGATTCGAGGTATCTAGAATTTTTAGGAGGAAACCACGTTTAAAATTGGAGCTATTACAGCCAGTAAAAGTCGATGAGCAAAGTGGTTATCGATATTATTCAGCAGCCCAATTAAAGAAAGTAAATCAAATTCAAGTGTTAAAAGATATGGGATTTAATATTGCCACTATTAAAGAATTAGTAGAGAGTGAAAATATTGAAGTAATAAAGTCACAATTTGAAAATCGTAGTGCTCAAATAAAGGAAGATATGGACGATCTCAAAAAAAAATTACGTCTCCTCGAAGACTCAATGAAAACGATGAGAGAGGATGTTATTGAAATGAACTATCATGTTTCATTAAAAGAAATTCCAGAAAGAAATGTAGCAAGTGTTAGAAAGGTTATTCCATCGTATAATTGCGAAGGGGATTTATGGAGTATATTGATGCAAGAAATTAATGTTAAAAATATTAGTATAGCTAATCCGAGTTATAGTATTGCTACATTCCATGATCAAGAATATAAGGAAAATGATGTGGATGTAGAAATACAGATAAATATTTTAGGGGAGCATGAAAATACAAAAGATGTTAATTTCAAAAAGATAGATCCATCCTATGTAGCTTCAATAACAGTTAACGGAAGTTATGAACAAATGACAGCTGTAAATGAGGCGGCAGCAAAATGGATTGAAACGGAAGGTTATGAGTTAGCCGGACCGATGTTTAATATTTATCACGTTAGTCCAGCGATGGAATCAGATCCTAATAAGTGGGTTACAGAGGTTTGTTATCGGATAAACAAATAAACAATAAAGTAAAAAGGACTCGTTGATTAACCATAATAGCCTCCTTAATACTAGTTAATCTAAGGAGGCATTGAATTGTTATAAATTAATGATATGTGTATCCTCCATCAGGAAATAATACATTACCTGTAGTAAAACCATTTTGCATTAAATACAGGACAGTATGTGCAATTTCATCATTATACCCAGGTCTCTGTACAAGAGAAAGAGATTTATAATCTTCATAAGCAGCTAGTCTTTTCTCATTTTGTTCATTCTCTCTTCGTATCGTTCCAGGAGAAACAACATTAACTCTAATAGGAGCTAATTCAACAGCTAAAGCTTTCCCTAAGCTTTCAATAGCACCATTACAAGCGCCATAAGCAGGTGCACCTTTAAGTGGTCTTTGACTAAATGCACCGGACATTAACACGATAGATCCAGATTTTGAAAGAAAAGGAATTGCATATTTTACGGCGTAATATTGTGGCCAAAACTTTCCGATAAAGCTGCTTTCAGCAATTTCCTCTGTAGCGGTTATTGGTCCAAGTGTGTAAGAGGCTCCCGGTGTGAATAAATGATCAAAATTCCCAACTGTCTTGAAAAAATCTTGTAATTGCTCTTTATTTTGATTATCCAATACATAAGTTTGAAGATGGTTGTTATTTATTAATTCTCGAGAAATTTTTAATTTTTCTTCCGAGCGTCCTGCAATAATAACATGTGCGCCTTGTTCGATTGCTTGTTTTGCTGTTACTAATCCAATACCAGAGCTTCCACCAATGATAACGATACGAGTATCCTTTAATGTAGTAATAGACATATTTTAGCCCCTCCTTTAATAAAAACTTTAAAATAAAACTGCTATGCTTTTATTATTCGCTAAAAGATTGCAAGTGAAAAGTACGCACTTTATATGTACATAGTCGCAAATTTCGTACTAATCGCTTGTTATATGGATACATAATATAAAAAATTACTCATTATAATTTATGATTTGAGGGAGTGGTGAGGAAAGTGAATTTAGAGGAACCGAAATTAAAAGGGGTAATAGCGACATTACAAATAATCGGTGGGAAATGGAAGCCACTTATTTTATTTATATTATTAACAGATGGAACGAAACGGTTTGGTGAATTAAAGCGATTAATACCAGACATTTCTCAAGGAACATTAGCGAAGCAGCTTCGTGAATTAGAACAAGATCAACTAATACAACGTGAAATTTATCAAGAAATACCACCTAAAGTGGAATATAGCTTAACTGAGCATGGAAAAACAGTTAGTACTGTTTTAGATAGTATGTGTGGTTGGGGAAGAGGACATTTAGAATATATTGATAAAAATAAAATATAACATTATTATGTAAACTAAATGGAATTTGTCGAAACATATCGTTTTAATAATTTGTATTTTATAATATATAATTAAGTAGTGTTATAGGTTATTATATATGCAGTCTTCCAGATGAGGTGATATAGCTGAAATGCTGTATCGTTCGAAGTAACTAGTTGTTCGGGGCTGAAAAAATGCGTAGCAGATATAAAAGAAGACGTAGGCCCTTTCACGATAATATCAACTATGAGTCTATTTCGAGAATCATCTAAACAGTTAATGCATTTTTACAAAGGGGAAATAATAAAATGAATGAATTAGAGTATAAAAGTTTTTATGATAAAGTGGGACGATTAAATGGGTGGGACTTTAGTAAGCTAAAGTGTGAAACTGTAGGTGACACTTGGGACTTTTATGGCGAAGTGCAAGAAAGATGTAAACCATCAGATATTCTACTTGATGTTGGCACAGGTGGAGGAGAGAATATATTAAAAATAGCATCTTCAGCTGCATTACTGATTGGAATAGATAATTCTAATGGAATGATCAAAACAGCACATTCCAATTTGAATAAAGCAGGTATACAAAATGTTGAATTTCTTCAAATGGATTCGGAATTTTTAACGTTTCCGCATGCTCATTTTGATATTACTTCAAGTTGTCATGCGCCGTTTGTAGCATCTGAATTGGCAAAAGTAATGAAAAAAGGTGCTTTTTTCTTAACACAACAAGTTAGCGAACATGATAAATTAAATCTTAAAGAAGCATTTGGTAGAGGGCAATGTTTAGGTGAAAGAGATGGTACGTTAAAAGATAATTATATGGGTGAACTTATTAGTGCAGGATTTGAACTCGTACAAGTACGTGAATATGATGTTACTGATTATTACAGTACTCCTGAGGATCTTATTTTCTTATTAAAACATACGCCTATTATTCCTAGATTTGGAGAAAAAGAAGAGGACTTTAATATTTTACAAAAGTTCATTGACGCTAATAGTTCCGAAAAAGGTATTCGTACGAATTCAAAAAGGTTTATGATTATTGCTGTTAAATCATAGTGTATTTTAACGTAAAAGCTGATTTTCTTTAAAAGAAAATCAGCTTTTTTTGTGGAAAAGAATGCAGGGAAAACTTAAAAATCATAGAAATAGGTAAAGTGGTAATCTAAAAATTGAAATATAGGGGATAATTATTTTGAAACGTTACTATATTAACAACGAAAAAATAAACGCACATATTACTGAGTGGAGAAATAATGAAAAGTCCGTTATCTTTTGTTTACATGGGTTAGGTAGTACGAGTTTAAGTTTTATAGAAATTGCAGAGGAATTAAAGGAAGAGTATAGATTTATCTCCATTGATGCACCTGGGCATGGTAAAACACCGCCCTTTGAAAGAACGGAAGATTATGAGATGCTGAATTTAGCAAACTGGTTAAATGAAATAATAAATGAACTGAGAATTGAACATTTCTATTTTTTATCACATTCGTGGGGAAGTTTTGTAGCACTATTTTATTTATTAAATAATCCAGAAAAAGTACTAGGAAGTATTCTTATTGATGGTGGATATCAAACAAAAAGGCTTCAAGAAGAAACGCTTGAAGAGGAAATCGCGTATTACGAAAAGGATTTTGAAGAATATATTTTTAATAATTGGGGTGGATTTTTCAAAAGTGAAAAAGAAGCATATACTAGGTGGTCTCCATTATTAGAAGTTGCTGTAAAAGACCTAGGGATTGAAATGGATAATAAAGTATGTTGGCATGCGAGAGGTACAACAGCTGGTAATATAATAAGAGGTATGCATAAAGATGAAACGATAGATATTTACGAGAAGTTACCATCTAATATTATATTGCTTCGAGCTACAGTTCCACAAATATGGGATGAATATAGAGATAAAACAGTGAGGATTTTCAAGTTAAAAACTGGCGCGAAAGTAAAATTAATCTCTGATACTACACATTTGTTACACTGGGATAAACCAGAAGTTGTTATAGAGGAAATAAAAAGTAATTGGAGCTAACATATTCATACTAAAGTTGTAGTTTTTACATGAAAAATCCACCCTTCGGTTTGATTTTATCTATTTATAAGTGTAATACAATAAGAATAGATAATAAGAAACAAGGGGGAATGTAAAGTGATTACACATATATCAGATATAAAACTACAAACGGTTTCTATAGAAGGGGTAAAACAAGTCTATAAAGACATATTATCTTTTCCAATAAAAAAAGAAATCGCATCATATATTCAATTTGAAGTAACACCGTATACAACAATTAGTTTTCAAGAAGTATATGAACCAATTGCACCTGCGCATTTCGCTTTTGAGATCCCATATTCAAAGTTTCATGAAACGGCAAAATGGCTTAAAGAGTCTGGATTACTCATTGTGAAATGGAAAGATGGTCATACAATTGGTGAGGAGAATGGTCTATTCAATTTATACTTTAAAGATGGTGATGGAAATCTTCTCGAAATTATTGCACATAGTTATGTTAAAGAAGATGTATTAGTCCCGCATTCACCGTTAAACATTTTATACGTAAGGGAAATTGGTCTTCCGGTTAAAAGTGTACCTGTATTTACGGAATGGTTGAAATCAAATCTAGACATGAAAACGAAGGAAGATGGGGATATTTTTAACTTTGTAATAGGTGGCACTGCATATATCGTTGCAACCTGGTGGCAGCGACCGTGGATTCCAATCGCGATGAAAGCTTTACCACCGAAAGTACATGTTTCATTCGGAACACCGGATCATGCGTTTTTACAACAAATCCAAAATAACTTTAAGAAAAATGGTGTTCCATTTGAAAGTAAACATACTGAAGTATTGTTTATTCAACAAGGGTATTCATTTTCTGTTTTGCATACACCGGAGTTTCATTCCGATATTCCTAGAAAATTAAACTTACCACTTTCTATATAATTATAGGGAGGGGTAAGTTTTTTTCATTTTCATGAAGAAGGGTTTCAGTATAATTACACTGAATTTATAGAGGACTATAAGGCGTTATTCTAATTTACTGTAAGGAGAGAAATGAATTGAATCTAGGAAATCCGATAGCCAAAGGAAATACGGCTGAAATTTATCTTTGTGATAATAAAGTTGTGAAATTGTTTAAAGAATACCTCCCTAATACAGAATCTCTATACGAAGCACGAAAACAAAAGTATGCATATTCATGTGGTTTACACGTTCCTAAAGTATTTGAAGTTACAGAGATACAAGGTAGACAAGCTATTATTATGGAATATGTAGAAGGGGAAAGTGTTGGTGAGCTTTTGCTTAATAATTTGAGTAAAGCGGAGCATTACATAAGTATATGTGTTAGTGTACAACAAAAGATTCATGCGATCTATGTGAGATCGGATGAAATAGAGCTGATGGAAAAGAGGCTTTATCGTCAAATTAACTCCGTACATGATCTGGATGAAAAACAAAAGGGAAATATATTAAAAAAGTTAGATTCAATCACATTTGAACCTAGATTATGTCATGGTGATTTTCATCCGTTTAATTTAATTATGAGTAATGGTGATGTGAATATTATAGATTGGGTTGATGCTAGTTCAGGTGATATTCGTGCAGATGTGTTTCGGACATACTTATTGTATTCACAGAATTCAGAGGAATTAGCTGAAATGTATTTACATATATATTGCAAAAAAACAGGTTTATTAAGAGATGAAATTTTCCAGTGGGCTCCTATTATTAGCGCAGCTAGATTGGCAGAGAGTACACCTCTGTAAATAAAAGATGTTTTCAAGTATTTATTTTGATCCCCATTAAAATAGTGAATCATTTATTTTTTTACTCATTGATTCTCACCGTTATTTTTCTTGCTAATTCTTTTCGGTTTGTCATATACTAAAAAGAGACCAAATGTTTTCTTTTAGGAGGACACTATGCGTAAAGGTGAATTAACAAAAAGAATGATTCTTGATCGTTCCTCTGCTCTGTTTAATATAAAGGGGTATAGTGGTTCTTCAATTTCTGATATTATGCGAGAGACTGGGCTAGAGAAGGGTGGTATTTATCGTCACTTTAAAAATAAAGATGACTTGGCTGTTCAAGCCTTTCAGCACGCAACTTCACAAATGGGAGTGCGTTATATTGAAGAAATAAAAAAAGCATCCACTACATTTGATAAGTTAAAAAGTTTTATCTCAGTTTTTACATCTCTCGTTCATAATGATCCTCTTCCAGGAGGCTGTCCAATCATGAATGTAACGTTAGAAGCAGATGATTCCCACCCACTTATGGCAGAACAAGCACAGATAGCGATGAATCAATTACTTGGAATGATTGAAAAGATTATTACGAATGGAATTGAGCAAGGGGAGTTAAGATCAGATACTCAAGCAAAGCAGATTGCTATCATCTGGATTTCTTCTCTTGAAGGAGCACTTGCCTTGTCACGCTTATACCAAGATACAGTCTATATTGATACAGTATCGTCACGACTTTTAGATGAATTGGAAAAACAAATTACGGCCAAGTAAGCCGTAATTTTTATCGCAAAAAAGAGACTGTTCGGTTTCTTTTTTGAGGGGGTGATCACTTAATAGAAATTCCATGATGGAACTATGAAAAAACGGTTGAGAGAAGAATGGTACTAATACAAAATAGTAAATTGAAAAATGTGTAGAGTATGAACAATTTCGGCCTACCTGTTTCTAATTTTTGGAGGAGTGTGAAAAAGGATATGAGAGAAATAGAAACAATCGTAATTGGCTCTGGACCTGGAGGATATGTTGCTGCAATAAGAGCTTCACAATTAGGGCAACAAGTGGCAATTATAGAAAGAGAGAATCTTGGTGGCGTATGTGCTAACGTCGGCTGCATTCCATCTAAGGCACTTATTTCTGTAGGTCATCGTTTTGAGGAAACAAAGCATTCAGAAAATATGGGTATTTTTTCTTCTGGTGTAAATGTTGATTTTGCAAAAGTACAAGAATTTAAAAACAACGTTGTAAAGAAATTAATAGGTGGTGTAGAAGGGTTATTAAAAAGCAATAAAGTAGAAGTGATAAAAGGTGAAGCTTATTTCATGGATGCTAACACTATACGAGTAACCAATAAAGATGCAGCTCAAACATATACATTTAAAAATGCAATTATAGCTACTGGATCACGCCCAGTTGAAATTCCAACATTTAAATTTACAAAACGTGTGATTAACTCTACAGGTGTACTTAGTTTAACTGAAGTTCCAAGTAAATTGGTTGTAATCGGTGGTGGTTACATTGGTACTGAATTGGGCTCTGCTTACGCTTCCCTCGGTTCTATAGTAACAATTATTGAAGGAGGTAAAGATATTTTAACTGGCTTCGATAAACAAATGACTCAAATTGTGAAAGAAGACCTTATAAACAAAGGTGTTACAGTAATAGTAGATGCATCCGCTAAAGGTGTTGAAGAAGTTGAAAATGGTGTAATTGTTACCTACGAAATTGGTGGTGAAGAAAAGAAAGTTGACGCTGATTACGTATTAGTAACGGTTGGCCGTCGTCCTAATACTGAAAATATGGGTTTTGAAAAAATCGGTATTGAGTTTTCTGACCGCGGTTTATTAAAAGTTGATCAACAATGCCGTACTAACCTTCCGAACATTTTTGCTATCGGTGATATTATTGCTGGTCCACAGCTTGCACATAAAGCATTTTACGAAGGAAAAGTAGCTGTTGAAGCTATTTCTGGTGAACTATCATGTGTTGATTACTTGGCAATTCCAGCAGTTTGTTTCACAAATCCTGAATTAGCTACAGTTGGTTATACTGAAGAGCGAGCAAAGGCAGAAGGCATGGAAGTAAAAGTGATTCAATCCCCATTTTCAGCAAACGGTCGTGCACTTGTATCAAATGAAGGAAAAGGGTTCTTGAGGCTATTGGTGCGTAAAGAAGATGGTGTATTAGTAGGTGCTCAAATCGTGGGTAATGGTGCATCAGAAATAATTGCCGAAATGGGTTTAGCAATTGAATCAGGCATGACAGTTGAAGATATTGCATTAACACCACATGCTCAACTAACTTTAAGTGAGATTGTGATGGAAGCTGCTGAGGCCTTAATTTACAATTTTAAATAAATATTAATTAATAAAAATTGGATTGCTTCGTTTTTTAGAAATTCTAAATAAAATAAATGTAGAGATAAATAAATATGTAAAAAACAATCTTTACTAATAAACTTCTTAATAACATATTATGGCTAATTGAGCCGTTTTTTTTACCGTGAAAAAGAGACTATTCGGTTTCTTTTTATGAGAGGATTTATTCATTTATTAGAGAATTAAAAGTCGAATTATGGAAAACAAATATGAGAGGAGAATACAAATGAGTCAATTTGTTAATTCAACAATGGAAGGTAAAAATTTTAGTGCTGTTCAAGTAGGAAAGTGGGAGGATCTGCTTCAATATAAAAATGGAAATCCATTTAAAGCTCCTGGAAAGGTATTTCTTAAAGATGACTTACAATGTACAGGGATGGAAGTTTCACTAAATGTTTTCCCTCCAGGCATTTCAATGCCCTTTTATCATAAGCATAGAGAAAATGAAGAGCTGTATATCTTCGTCAAAGGAAAAGGGGAATTCAAGATTGATGATGAAATTCTTGAAATCAAAGAGGGTACTGTCATAAGGGTGGCACAAGAGGGGGAAAGAATTTGGCGTAACAATTCAAGTGAACCTCTCTATTTTATTTGTATTCAAGCTAGGGCAAATACTTTGGAAGAAAGTAATATCGAGGATGGTATTAAGTTAGATAAATCCGTTGAATGGATTGAAAAATAGGTGCCACTGTACGATTAAATATCGTTTCGCTCCTTGTATTTTGTCTTTTGAAGAAAACTTATCTATAGAAAAGTACACCCAATTGTTAAACTGAATGTAACAATTGGGTGTACTTTATAGGAAACCAACTGTGTTTAAAGAATGGCTTTTTTCAATCTTTATTCTATAAAGGTTCATTATCCGTACTTGTTCCTCAGTTAACTCTTCTTTATTCCAATACATATGCATTAAACTATATTCGAATATCTCCTTTAATTTAATAAACAATGGAAGCTGCTCTATCATTTCTGTAGGTAGATCATTTTCCTCCTGGTATCCGCCGATTATTGCTTTTGTAATAGAATTCTCATAGTCGACTATGTTGCCATTCCCAACGAAAGAATATTCTATCGCGCTATAGACTGGAACAGCTAAATCGAATATGTAAAAATGTTTTTCACAGTCTTGAAAATCAATCATTGTTAAATTTAAATCATTGCCCACTAATATGTTTTCTAACCATAAATCTCCATGAATTAAGCCGTAATTTGAAGTGGACTTTGGCAGCTCCTTTATAGAAGTTAAAACGTCAGATGCAATTTCTCTTATAGTAGTCTCTTCTTTTGGGATATAGTTAAGAAAATTATACTCTTCATTTTGATACCAGTCGTTTATATGTTTTACTGGTTCAATACTTTCAAAATTTTTAGATGCACGATGTAATTTACCAATTTGTTGACCAAGCTTTTTAAATACATTAGAATTCCATTCGTTTCTTGGTAAATGTATACCAGGAGCAGCTTTATATAATACAGCAAAAACTTCTTTGTCTAATGTTATTTTCTCTACTAAATTCCCCTTTAAAGAAGGTATTATGGGAGGGACTCCTAAGCCCTTTTGATATAAAAATTTCGTATATGTAACTTCTTCTAATTGCTCTTCATATGTTTTATAGTTTGTAATTCTAACGAAGTAAGTACCTTGTGCTGTGAGACATTGATACATTTCATTTGTTATTGGTTTCATTTCAATAAAATCCAATGGATATAGTTTATTAATTAGTTTAAGTATCTCTTTTTCTATATTATTCATTTTAACTTCCTTTCCAAACATAAATTTTCCACTCACAAAACTACTAGTTCATTAACTTACAAATTTCGTGTTTTATTTGGTAGAATCCTTTAAAAAAGATTTATCCCGTAAAAGTCCGATTAGTATGGGATAATAATCAGTGGGGAGGAACAAGCTCCCCACTGATTAAAGTTTCACTTTATTGAAAAGTAAATGTATGACAAAATAAGATAGCTGAAAAAATATGAAATGAGTAATTACATATGATATTTAAAGGTTCTAGAGGGTGGTTAATGTTATAAACCACAAGAAATATCAAAAGAAAGAAGTGGATACTTCTTATAATATTTAGTGAGGAGGGAGATAAATGAATGAACATATACAGCTAATGATTGAATGGATTGAGGGCAATTTAAAAAAGGAGTTTTCATTAGATAAATTATCTGATTATATGGGGTATTCTCCTTACTTCTGTTCGTTTAAATTTCATCAAGTAACAGGGATAAGTATTAGACGATATATTCTTCTTAGAAGATTGTATTTATCAACGGAAGATTTGACGAATGATAGAAAGATAATTGATATCGCATTTGATTACGATTACTCTTCGCAAGAGGCTTATAGTAGAGCATTTAAAACTGTTTTTGGTATAACCCCAGGGAAATTCCAACTTAACAAAATACCGGTTCAATCATTTATTAAACTCTCAATCAATGATGGCAAGGAGTGGGATAGAATGAATTTTTCTAGAAAAGTTGAAGTTAATCAGTTACGAAATGCGAAGAGTGAGCTGTTTGATAAAGATGTACTAAACATATTAAATGGTCAATTTATGTATGAAGAATTTAAAAGTGAAAGACTAATGGGGGAATCTGATTACGCTCCATTTAATGAAGCTATGTGTGTAAATGCGACTACTGCACAGATTTTTGATGATGAGTTTATTAAAACAAGGGCAGAAGGACATCAAGGTACTGTAGAAAATTATATAAAAAAGGTTATTCATCCTTTAGAGAATCTTTTTAAGAAAGAGTATAAATGTATCGTTTTATGGTTTGGTGAGGATATGTTTTGCCAAATGAATCTACTTACCGTACTTTCTTATCTTGAACAGTCTGATTATAAGGGAAAAGTATACTTAAATAGCTTCAGAGAGGATGAATTTAAAGTAAGTCAAATTGAACTTGAATTAGGAAACTATTTTTCAGTTTATAATCAAGTTCTAGTAAATCAAAAAAAACCATCTCATGAGATACTACCTGTAATGTATCAGGCGATAGATTTATATTTAGAGATGCTAAAAGAAAATAATGTAGTAGTAAAGTATATCTCCAAAAATAAAGGTTTACCAACACAAGAGTTACTAAAAAGGTTGTTTAATCTTTTTCCAACAATAGGATATGGGGATCTACAATATATAGAGCTTATTAATAAAGCGAGATAAAGATTCAATTTGTGTTGAATAAAAAAACAATAAAAAATGCACCTATAAGGACAGATGCATTTTTTTATTTATATTTGTTTAAGTAATTCCAATTCCTCTTCTACAAATGCCATTAATTCTTTTATTGTCTCACTAGAAAAATCAAAACGAATTCCAGCTGCTTCATATACCTCTGGTAAGGATTCAGAGCTACCTAGAGATAATGCTTTTTTGTAATTTTGTAGTGCTTGTTTAGGATTCTCCTTGTATTGTTTATACATTTGCAATGCACCAAGTTGCGCGATTGCATATTCAATATAATAGAAGGGTATTTCGAATATGTGTAGTACAGGTAACCAGCCAGTTGCTATCCAGTTTTCATAACCTTCAATATTTACCACATTCGATTGGTAAGTGTTATGTAATTCTAAATATTTTTCATTTCTTTCTTTAGCAGTATGATTTGGATTTTCATACATCCGAAAACAATTCCATTGTCATGCTGGCTAGCTCAGCTGATTCTGAAGGGATTTCTAAATATTTTTGTAGCTTTAGCTGCTTCATACATTCATTATGAATACTATGGCCCATTTCATGGAGGAAAGTAGTAACATCATAATGTGTATGATTGAGATTCATAAAAATAAAAGATAATTGAGAAGCAGGTAAGTGTTCGCAAAATCCTCCAGGTGCTTTTCCTTTACGACTTTCTAAATCTAAGCAATCATTTTTATGCATACGGCTCAATAATGCAGAAAATTCTGGGTCTAGTTTTTGTAAAATATGAGAACTTTTTTCGATTAAATCACTCTCGTCTTCAATGGGTTTTAATACTTTTTGATTTGGTGCGGCTGCTTTTAGATCCCACGGACGAAGTGTATCTACTTGAAGTTCAGCTTTTTTCTCATTAAATATATTATCAATAAGTGGCACAACGTATTTACGAACGGATTCTGCAAGTTCATAGCAATCATCAGCCGTATAATCAAAACGTTCATATTTTTTAAACATATAATCACAATAATTATCTAATTGAATGTTTTTTGCCTTTTGGTGACGGATTGCAATTAATTCATTTAAAATATGTTGTAAATTATTTTCAACAGATAAGAATTTTTCAGAAATGAGCATTTTTGCTTTTTTTCGTATATCACGATTCGGATTTTGTAAGTAAGACTGTAGTTCAGTAATTGTTTTTTCTTCGCCATCCCATAGTGCAGTCAAACTGCCTGTAATTTCGAAGTACTCGGTTACTAATTTGTCTTCTTTTACTTCTAAATCAATGTTCTTTTCACAAAATAATGTTTGCGCATTTTTTATTTTTTTATCTAGTAAGCTATAAGTTTTTGGATCAAGTTGCATTCGAAATGGTGACTCTAAATATTTATTATCAAAGGAATTTTGATAACGTTTCAAAAGAGGCCTTACATATTGTTGATCATATTCAAACGTATCTTTTATTTCTTTGTTATCTGTATTACATTGAAAGTCAATATAGTGTGATCTCAATTGTTCTTCGATTTCCCATATTAATTTCGACTGTATTTTCAGCCAATTTTCTAAATCTTCTCCTGAAGAAATGGGTTTACTTAATAAAGTAGATAATTCGTTCTCTAGCTCATGTATATTACGGATATCGATCGTATTAGAGTTCTGCATTATTTACCCCTCACTTTTTATTTACTCAAGGAGGTATTCTTCTTTTTCGCTATGATTCCTTTTTTCCCTAGAAAATTTGTGCCTATTACTCCAAGAACAATCATAAGTGTACCGACAATATGATAGTAGGCAATTTGCTCGTGTAAGAATACAACGCCTGCGATAATGGTAATAAGTGTAGATAAGTTGCTAAAAACACTTATTTTGGCTGCTTCAATATAAGATAATGAATAGTTTAATAATAATGCTGTCAGTAAGGAAGATAGTAATCCTAAATATAAAATGGAGATAAGGAATGTTCCATTCGTAAATGGCTTAAAGTATACAGTTATTGTACCTTTGTTCATATGGTCAATGATTGCGATGAAATTAAAACTAATAAAACCGATTGCTGTCATTGTGTATGTTAAATCCATCAGCTTGAATTTCTTTGTCATGTTTCGAGCTAATACATTGTAGCAAGCAGATGATAATGCCGATAATAAAATGAGAATAACACCGATAAAGCTCGTTTTATGAGCCCCTATACCATTCATAACAAATATATAAATGACACCTATTACAGAAATACATACTGATGTTTTTTGCCATGTATTCGTATATTCTTTTAAAAAATAGGAAGCTAGTATCATCGTAAATATAGGGATCGCTGCTTGTATAATTCCAGCTTCAGATGAACTTGTATATACTAAGCCAAATGCTTGGAAAGCAAAGAACAATGCTGGATAAAATATTGCGAGTGGTAAAAGTGTAAGTATGTTTTTAAATGATATATTTAACTTTACAAAACCGAAAATAACCGGAATGGTTGCTGCTATGAAGGCAACTGTAAAACGGTGAGCCAGAGTATCAAGAGGACTCGTAATGGTTAGTGCTAGTTTCACAAACATAAATGAAAACCCAATAATAAATGAATAGAGTAATGCTGATATATATGCTTTTGTTGTATTTGTCATAATTCCACCTCATAGTAGTTGATTTCTTACTGGCCAGTATACGTACATAGTAATCCTTCTGATCTAGTGCTACAATGTGAACAAATACAAACTGTACCGGTACAAAAAAATAGGAGGTGTAATGATGTATAAATATTTACATGTTTTGAACGACTTAGAAAGTATGATTCAAAATGGTGAGATAAAAGAAGGAAAGAAATTACCATCTATACGGTCGCTTGTTACACAATATGAATGTAATAAGGCGACTGTAATACGAGCGCTGCATGAATTGGAAAAGCGTCATATTATTTATTCTGTACCTCAAAGTGGATACTATGTTGTTAAGAAATCTGGAAGTTACGTAGAAAGTAACGAGATTATTGATTTCGCTTCTTCGGCCCCAGATCCAGATGTTTTTCCATACTTAGATTTTCAGCATTGCATTAATAAAGCGATTGATACCTATAAGAATGATTTGTTTATATACGGAACACCGAAAGGGTTACCATCTTTAATTTCGGTTGTGCAAAAACAGTTAGCAAACTATCAAGTTTTCACAAAGGAAGATAATATATTTATAACGTCAGGTGTGCAGCAGGCGCTTGCTATATTAACTTCAATACCATTTCCGAATGAAAACGAAATGATACTAATTGAGCAGCCAAGTTATCATTTATATATTGAATATGTAGAAATAAATAAGATCTCTGTGATCGGAATAAAGCGTACACATGAAGGGATAGATTTAAATGAACTAGAGAAGATATTCCGAACAGAAAAAATTAAATTCTTTTATACAATACCAAGGTTTCACCATCCACTTGGAACTTCGTATTCTAAAAAAGAGAGAGAAAAGATTATTCAACTTGCGAAGAAATATAATGTATTTATAGTGGAAGACGACTATTTAGCAGATTTAGAAACTGATTCAAAAGTAGATCCGTTTTACAGCCAAGATAATTGTAATCATGTTATATATTTAAAAAGTTATTCGAAGATCATCTTTCCAGGTTTACGAGTCGGTGTTGCAGTCATCCCACAATCTATTGCAGATGCCTTTTATAAGTATAAGAAGATATTAGATATCGATAGTCCTATGATTTCGCAAGCTGCTTTAGAAATTTACATAAAGAGCGGAATGTTTGATCGGCATAAACATAAAATAAAAGCAACTTACTACAATAGGTCAAAAAAACTAGCGGAAGTAGTAGAAGATGTTCAAAATGAAAACCCACGTTTGTTTACTTATAGATCTGTAGATTCAATTGGAATACACACGTGTTTACAGTTGAAAAGAAACATAGTTACGGATACACTTATTAAAAATTTAAGCAAGAGTCAACTAAGCATAGATTCTATTAATAAAAATTATTTAAGTAACTTTCATAAAGAGAGATTGTTAAAGTTAAATGTATCTAATGTAAAAGAAGAAAAGATTGAAGAAGGGATTGGCAAAGTAATTGAGGAAATAAAACGAATGAACCGTGTGGATTTTCAGTTTAAAAAAGAATAATGCTTATGAGGGGGCTTGCTTTGAATAGAATAGCCTTGTTTGTATGTACCGCTCTGGTTGAGTCACAATAATAATGTTTAATTACAAAAAAATCGTTCCATTCATGATATACCATTAAAAGGTCGTTTTCTTGAATAAAAATAAGAGAATGGGGTATTTGTAAGTAAATTAAAGGTAGTTCAGAAGATGTTATATCGTTTAGTAGGAGGAAGTATTACTCAACATTATGGAGGGAATCGATTATGAGCGATACACAAACATTACGAGGACTAACTACAGTTAGTTTTTGGACAGATGATCTAGCAGCTGCAAAAAAGTGGTACGCTGAGCTATTAGGAAGCGAACCATACTTTGAACGCCCAGGATATGCCGAATTTCGCATTGAAGACTACCAATATGAGCTAGGTTTAATCGATAGCCGTTATGCGCCAGTTGGTACAGTGACCGGTCCAGCTGGTGCTATCGTGTATTGGCATGTTGATGATGTAACAGCAACTTTCAATAAGCTGATGTCTATGGGAGCGAAAGAGTATGAGGCACCTACAGAGCGCGGCGTGGGATTCATCACCGCTTCCGTAGTTGATCCCTTCGGAAACATATTAGGCATTATGTACAATCAGCACTATTTAGATGTGCTGATTTCGAACAAAAAAGCGTGAACATCGCTGTTGCACTACAAGGTATAGGGTGCAATGCTAATCAAATTTAATTCATATTATTTTACCCCTTTCTTAAAAACAGAACGGGGTTATGCTTGTTTTAGGTTCGTAAACGTAAAGTAAATCCAAGATATATAATAAAAAATACTCGAGAGTAAGCTCTTAAATAACAGTCTACCTTCAGTTTCTATAATACAACCTAATAACTATTAATATATATAGTAGATATTTACTTTATAAAATAAGGGGGAATATTATGACTGAAACAAACGAATTTTCAGGAGTAAATTTAAAAAAAGATGTGAAGTTTTCTATTATAATCCCTGCACACAATGAAGAAAAGTACATTAAAAAATGTTTGGATTCAATTGCAAAGGCATCAGAGGCATATAAAGATCAAACTGAAGTCATAGTTGTTTTAAATCGCTGCACAGATAACACAGAAGAAATAGCAAAGTCTTATAACTGTATTACATTAAAAAATAACGATAAAAACTTATCCAAAATCCGAAATGCAGGGGCCAAAATAACTAGTGGAGAAATAATCATTACTATAGATGCTGATACCCAAATGACAGAGTTTATGTTGTCTAATGTAGACAAATATTTAGCTTCAGGTAAATACATTGGTGGTGGGGTAACTGGGAAGTTTGAAAGGATGTCTTTAGGAATATTCGTTTCCGCAATGTTAATAATAATCCCCTTACTTTTTAAGTATGGAGCTATATCTGTAGGGATTTTTTGGTGCTATAGAAAAGACTTTATGGCAATCAACGGATTTAATGAAAACATGCTTATGGCCGAAGATGCAGATTTCGCTAAACGATTAAAAGAATGGGGAAAGCAAAATAATAAGAAATTCGGTACAATTAAAAATGGAATGATAACTTCATGCAGAAGATTTGATAAATATGGAGACTGGGCTTTACTTAAAAATCCAAAAGTAATCTTAGCTTATCTAAAAGGAAAGGATAAAAAATACGCAGATAAAACATATTATGATAACCAAGAAAGGTAACTGTGAAGATTCCTAAACAAATCACCCTCAAATGAACTGGTGAATCAAGATAAATAACTGCAAGTTGAGTTTGTGGTAAATTTACTTTAAAATGTATTACTCTAACTAATTAAACTTGATCATAGCAACTAAGGAGAATCACATGAAACCATTACAAGGTAAAATAGCAGTTGTAGCCGGGGCAACAAGAGGTGCTGGAAGAGGTATTGCGATGATGCTTGGTGAAGCCGGTGCAACTGTATATGTAACAGGAAGAAGTACAAAAGGGAATTTATCCTGTATGGGAAGAACTGAAACGATTGAAGAAACGGCAGAGCTTGTTACAAAGCAAGGCGGAAAAGGAATCGCAGTTCGTGTTGATCATACGGTAGAAGAAGATATTAAAGCATTATTTACAAAGATTCAAGACGAACAAAATGGACAGCTTGATATTTTAGTAAACGATGTTTGGGGCGGCGATCCTTTAACAGAATGGGAGAAACCTTTCTGGGAACACAACCTACATAACGGACTACTTATGCAACAAAGAGCTGTTCATTCTCATATAATGACAAGCCATTACGGTGTACCATTAATGGTGAAAAATAAAATGGGACTTGTTATTGAAATTACAGATGGAGTCGATTATCAATATCGAGGTAATTTGTACTATAGTTTAGCAAAAGTCTCAACAATTCATTTAGCAGAAGCTATGGCGAAAGATTTAGAACAACACAATATTACAGCTGTCGCAGTTAGTCCAGGATTCCTTCGTTCAGAAGCGATGTTAGATATATTTGGTGTAACAGAGGAGAATTGGCGAGAAGGAGCTAAACAAGACCCTCATTTTATCGCATCAGAAACTCCTTTCTTTGTTGGAAGAGCAGTAGCAGCTTTAGCAAGTGATCCAAATGTTCATGAAAAAACGGGACGAGCGTTAAGTTCATGGGAATTAGGAAGAGAGTATGGATTTACAGATATGGATGGAAGACGCCCAGATTGGGGGAAATATTTTGAGGAGAATGTTTTGAATCAAAATTAATGTTTTTAGAGCACTCAATAGCTGAGTGCTCTTGTTTTTTATACAATACGCAAATAATAAAGTCCTTTTAAAAATAAAATGGTTATTTAAAAAGCATTGGTACAAATGAAATACAGTCAAAAATAAAGTGACAAATCCAACTTACCCAAATACTTTTTGAATTTTTCCATATATAATTTAGTGCTAATCTAATTGGGATTATAGTTATTAATAACTGCATTGGCACAAAACCATAAGCTGGAATATGCCACAAAGCGAACAACAAACTACATATTAATGATGCCGTGCCAAATTTTAATCCTAATTTTTGTAATGCGATAATTATATTAGTGCAAATCAACTCTTCACCCATTAACATAAAGGGTACACGGAATAAAATCATAGAAATACTTATTACTTCAGCAACGGAATTTTTAGTTGCAGGTTCAAAAATGTAACTGAATATTAAGTTGGAAGCCATACCTACGATAATTGTTAAAGGCAAACCCCAAAGTAATGTCTTGAAATTAAAATGTTTAAATTGCTCTAATGATATTTTTCCTAAAAAATAGTATCCTATAATTCCACATAATACAAGATTCCATAAAGCTTCAAAAATCATCCTCAATACTTCAGGTATATTATCTCCTAACACTGCGAAAAGTTGATATACAATCCCGGAAATAATTAATAATCCCAAAGCCAAAAGGGATTTCGAATCAATTTTCTTCTCTGTTTCTATAATCTTTGTTTCCACAACTACCCCTTCTTTCTTATTATTTCATTGATTACGAATATATAATAGCACATTGTTCTCCAAAATAATGGTAATTGAGACGATCATAATAATTTTATTTTTCCAAATCAGTAAGTCCAAGATTAGGAGATTCCTTGCAAGAATCATTTAGACCAAAACCTATTATTAATGTCGTGATTGAAATAAAGCAATTATTAAACAAAAATAATAATCGCCCATCAAATTTATGAGTAGGCGATTAATGTATTTCTAAGAACAAAATTAAACAACTTTATTATCTGTACACATATATCGCATAAAACATTTTTTAACTTCATTAAATATATAGGGAATCATTACCAAAAAATGATATCCTTAAAGTATAGTCTATATTTTGTATAGGAGGGTGATGGAGTCTATGGCGGTACGTATAGTCGATGATTTACAACAATTCTCTTTATTACTTATGTTTTTGAGTACATTAATATTTTACAGATACTTAAAGAAGATTAAACGAGAGAGAAAACTGACTTCTTTCGAATGGACAATGTATTTTGTCACTCAATTCGCGACTTCTATTTGGGCAATTACTTATTTTATTAAATTCTTGTCTGAATCGTAAGTTACATTAAACCATTTTAGTTTACTGGGTTATTGTTATCTATTAGGGATATAAATATAGTCCGTATCTAAATCTAAGTCAATGACGACATCGGTCTTAATGTCTTCTTGTAATGATTTTGGAATGTTTTCAAAATGATAACGTACACAAAATAAATTTATAAGCTCCTCATTAGATAACTCTTCATTTTTTACGTTAAAATACATTTTTTTAACTTACTGATAGAACAGTTATGACCAATAACATACTCATTAATTCCATATCCATCAAATTCAATTATCATGTTATCACTATTGGTTGCTAGCCAACATTATAGCTTTAATTTTAGATGAATCTTTCATATTGATTATTGTACATAGCTTATATATGTCTCGTCTCAATTATGATATTCAAAATAAGAAGAAACACATATGGAAATTTTTGTGGCAGGTGCAACAGCACGTTCTTTAATACCAATGCTAATAAAAGAAGGTCATACTGTGTATGCAATGATTCGTAACGAATCACAAGTAGAAGCAATGAAGAAAGTTGATGCTTTACCATTACTAGCTGGGAGAGAGGTGCTTCAAAGAATAAGGCACGTAAAGTGAATGGATACTTTAAAATATCATAAAAATCCTTTAATGGGAATACTAGTAACATTCACTATTAAAGGATTGGGCTGTAATGAATATACTTTTTGAAAGCATTATTTTAATCCTCACTGGAATCATTGTTTTAAAATTGACAGGTAGTAAATCTGTTAGCCAAATGACGAGAGCTGAAATTATTATTGTGGTTTCTATAGGACGTATTATTGTAGAACCTATTTTAAGTAGGAAAGTAGGCCCATCTATTTTTGCTGCGTTTATTTTTGCGGGTGTTTTACTTATTATTCATTTTTTTGAATTGAAATCGCGAAAAGTAGAAAAGTTTCTAAATGGAAATAGCATTATTGTTATAGAAAACGGAGAAATCTTAAAAAAGAATTTATTACGCGCGAAAATGTCAGAACAACAATTATTTATGCATCTGAGAGAAAAAGGTATACATGAAATCAAGAATTTACAACAAGCAACTGTAGAAACGAATGGACGGATTGGGTATCAACTAACTACTAAGGCACAACCAGTTACTTTGGAAATGCTAGAAAAGCTTCTAGAGCAATGCAATCTGAAAAAATAGTTTTAGACTGTACATAAAGGCACTTTTCACAAACGTGTAAAAGTCCCTTCAGTAATCCTGAAGGGACTTTCGTGTTATCTAATTTACCGAGGGTGATGACGATCAATATTACGATTAACAACAACATTACAGTTCATAAAAATAAACAGAATGAATAATTGACAAAAAATGAGAATAGTAGTAATCTAACGTAAAACATACGCTACCGTATTTTATTGGGGAGATAATATGCAATTAACGAGAGAAGACTGGATAAAAGTAGGATTACAACAATTAGCTAATGAAGGTATACATAAAGTTCGCATTGAAGCACTTGCTCGATTGCTAAAAATAAGCAAAGGAAGCTTCTATCACTATTTTCGTGACCATCAAGAGCTTTTAGATTCTATGCTCGACTTTTGGGAAGTACATGCAACAAAGCTGATTGTTCAAAGTATGGAGCAACAGGATGCCTCTTTAGAACAGCTATTACAGATTAGTTTTAATCGAGATAAAAAAATTGAGAATGGTATTTATGCTTGGGCTAAATACGATCCTGTTGTGGCAACACGTTTAGTAGATATAGAAGAACAAAGAATTTCTTGTGTTGCAAAATTGTATCAAAAAATGGGCGTAGACGAAACTGAATCAATTGATCGAGCGAGACTTGCCTATTTAACGTATGTAGGATGGATGACAAGGTTTGAAGCAAATCTTAATTTTGATATTGATAAAATGGTTGAGCTTTTAACTTCTTTCAGCGGATGTCCAAACATCCACTGAAAAAAGTAAAGCTTCCGGACGCAATTATGCTGAGGCATAATTGATTATTCGATAATAAATGTCCCTAATATGGTTATAAAACCTGAAGGGACAAAATTTTCACTATAACATACGTTAGTGTATGTTATCTTTGAAGTTACGAAATTGGGGGCGAATAAATGAAATTACTATTAATAGTAGTAGCTGTGGGGCTTCTGTGGTTTATCAGTTTTTTGCATATTTATTGGGCTTTTGGAGGTCGATGGGGTTCTGCTGCTGTTATCCCAGTAAAAGAGGGAGAACATAAGCCTGCTTTTACTCCGAGAATATGGGGAACATTATTCGTAGCCATTCTTATTCTATTAGCTAGTGTCATTATTGTTGTTCAAGTAGGTTATTTGCAGGGGTTCGAAGCAAATAGTTTATCTAAAATCGGAAGTATTGTCTGTGCTTTAGTTTTCATTGTTAGGGCAATTGGTGATTTTAAGTTTGTTGGATTTTTCAAAAAAATTAAGCATTCTCAGTTTGCTAGATATGACACTTGGTTCTATAGTCCATTATGTTTATTCTTTGGTTTTGTCTATATCATGTTGTTGTTTTAATAAGTATAATGAATTCCCTATAAAATAAATTTTATGCAGGAAGAAAACACCTCTTATTGAACAAGTAGTAATAAAAAGAAGTTTGAACATAGCAATAGAGCAATACAGGTTCTGTTGACAGCGAAGTCCGCTATGATTAGTCATTTGTGTTTAAAAAGAGGATAGATAGGGCGAATTTATTCAAGCTCTTCTATCCTTTTAATTTTTATACATATAATGTATGACATTAGATAAGAATTCACTATTAATAATAGGTTCAGCTTATATCTTGACTTTTAATAAAATTTTAAAGTGTTGGTTTTTTATTGTGTGAATAAGAGGTTAGTTGTTGTTTTGGAGTTTAAATCATTGATTTAAACTTGGCAATTGTATCATGTAATCTTTCTAATCCAATCAACATATCTTTTTCATTTAACATTGAATAACTAATTCGCAAATGATTATATTGAGTTTCATGGTTTATCAGACAAGCTGTGCCGGGTAAAAAAGAAACATCAACTTCATTCGCTTTTTGTAATAATGTAAAAGGATCGATTGACTGAGGGAGTGTAACCCATAAGTTAAATCCTCCATTAGGTATTTCGAATTCTAATTCTTTTAATGGAGATAATATATCAATTGTTAAATCGCGTCTAATTTGTAAAGCAGTCCGTAATTTTTCTAAATGATTTTTCATTCGTTCCGCTCGTAAAAAAGGAAGTAGTGCTTTTTGTGTCAATAAGGGACTACCAATATCCATCGAAGCCTTCACGGCGTATAACCATTCAAAGATAGGACCTTCAGCTGCAAGTGCCGCGATGCGAAGACCTGGTGCTAACGTTTTACTAAACCCTTTTAAATATATAACATGACCATTTGTATCAAAGCTTTTTATTGGAGGGGGAATTTTAAAATCCTCAAAATATATCTCTCCGAAAGAATCATCCTCTAAAATGAAAAATTGATAAAGCTCTGCTAGTTCTACAAGTTCCATTCTTCTTTCTTTACTCATTACTGTGCCCGTTGGATTCTGAAAAGTAGGATTCACATATAACAAAACAGGATTCTTTCTTTGACAAATATCATCGATTAGATCTGAGCGAATGCCGTTGTTATCAAGACTAACAGGGATAATTTGAACTCCTTTATTAACAAATACATCAAGCGCCGCTCCATAACACGGACTTTCTACTAACACTATGTCTCCAGGCTTTAATAATGTTTGGGCGATTAAATCAATTCCTTGCTGGGCACCACTTGTAATTAATAATTGAGATGGATCTGTAACTACTTGTTGGTGTTCTTTTAAGTAGTTTGTTATTTCCACTCTAAGTTCTTTGTCACCTTGAACAGGTCCGTATGTTGCCAGTATCATTTGATCCTTATTAAGTAATTTGTGCATTTCATCTGAAAGAAACGGATTTGGTAATAAACGTGGATAAAGGACAGCCTGTGAAAAATCAAAATATTTACGATGTTGGTTCATTACATATTGAGAACGCATAACATTAATGGATTTCGTTTGTTGCCATTGATATGGAATTGGTTTGAAATCTTTGTTCACACGTTTATGTATATAGGCACCTTTTCCTTGTTCAATTCGTATATAACTTTTCGTTTCTAACTGTTTATAAGCTTTACGAACAGTTAATAAACTAATTTGCAAATCATCGGCCATAGAACGTAAAGAAGGGAGGTAATCGCCATGCGAAAGCATCCCGCTTTGAATTCTCTCAACAATTTGCATATATATTTGTTGGTAATATGGTATGTTGGATTCTTTACGTAGTACTATCTTCATAGAATCACCTGTTTTTCTTTTTAATTTAATTAAAGCGAAAAATAGTCTGACAATCAACTATATTTTTATTCAACTGTTATATGCTCGGATACACTGTTATACACCATATCCTCTATACTCATTTCAAGAGTAAAAAGGAGGAAGGAAAATGGTCATTTTAAATTATATTTTAGTATGTATTATTTTTGGAACGACATTTTTAACGATAAAAATTGGAATAGAAGCGGGGGCACCACCATTATTTTCAGCTGGAATTCGTTTCTTTTTGGCGGGCCTTATTCTCATTATTATTTTTAAATTAAAGCGAAAGGATATTATGCCTTACTTATTATCGAAACGTATTATATATGCTGGTTTTTGTTTAACATTTATGACATTCGCGACCCTTTACTGGGCTGAACAATATATTTCTTCTGGATTAGCTGCAGTTCTATCTGCAACAGCCCCAATGATGATTTTGCTATTACAATCAAGGCGAAACAAAACAAAACTGCAAAAAGAACAACTTGTTGCTTTAGTTATAGCACTTACAGGAGTTTTGTTTATATCTTTACCTGGCATGCATCAAGAACTTACTTTCATATGGAGTATTGCATGCCTTGTTATATTAGTAGGAGAGTTGTTTTATGGAATAGGTTCGATTCGTTCTAAAGAGATACTTTCAGATTTACCTAACGTATCACCATTTCTCATTAACGGCATTCAAATGTTTTATGGAGGAGTTTTGCTATTAATTGTATCTGTTGTAATGGAACAGCCGAATTTAGCTGTATTAACATCTTGGAATGTACAATGGCCAATTTTATATCTTATATTTGTAGGATCTATCGGTGGACACGGTTTATATTACTGGCTTTTATCAAAAACAAATCCAGTATTTCCATCGACGTGGTTATATGTATCCCCGTTAATTGCTGTTATTGTAGGTTATTTTGTATTAGGAGAACCATTAAATCCTGCAATGGGAATTGGTGCTTGTTTAATCTTGATTGGTGTATTTTTAGCAAATCGTTCTACGCTGGGCGTTTATTTTAAGCAAGGGAAGTTATTGAAGAAAGAAATGTAAATAATACAAATGGAATCATTGGACTATTAAGTTAATAAAAGTTTATTACTTTATCAACTTAAAAAGCATGTTACTACTGACTTGTAACATGCTTTTTATTTTTACACATTAAGTTTAACATAATTTGCTTAGTAATTAACGAACGATGTACTTTACGAACAGTGTACGTTATGTTATAAATAAAACAAGTAATTCAATAAAATATAAGGTGTGATAAATGATGGAAAGAAAAAATAAAGGAGAAAAACGTATTGCAATTATAGGTGCTGGACCAGGAGGTTTAACATTAGCTCGTATATTACAGAAACATGGTTTAAAATGTGTCGTATATGAAAGAGAAACATCACCATGGATTCGGCAACAAGGAGGTTCATTAGATATTCATCATGATTCCGGACAAGAGGCGCTTAAAGAAGCAGGATTGTTAGAACAATTTAATGAACTTGCTAGATATGAGGGAGAAGATTTTCGTTTATGTGATAAGAACGGGAAAATATATTTAGATGAAGTAGCGGATCCTAATTGCGGAGATCGTCCAGAAATTGATCGAGGCACTTTACGTGAGTTACTTTTAAATTCTGTTGATCCGCAATGTATACATTGGGGCTATAACTTAACAAAAGCCATTCCTGTAGAAAATGGTATACATGAACTTCATTTTGAAAATGGACATGTAGACACTGTTGATTTAGTGGTAGCAGCAGATGGTGCCTTCTCTCGAATTCGTCCACTTGTCACAAATTCTATACCGCAATATACTGGTATTAGCATGGTAGAATTGAATTTGAAAAATGTAACGAAAAATCATCCTCAGATGGCGAAATTTAATCGACGTGGCAAAGTATTTGCGCTTGCGGAGCATAAAGGAATTCTTGCGCAATTAAATGGAGATGACAGTATTCGCGTGTATTTAAGTTTTAGAACAGATAAAAAATGGCTTGATAATTGTGGAATTCCATTTAAAAATTTAGAAGAAGCAAAACATCAACTTCTACAATATTTCGAAGACTGGGATGAAACACTTAAAAATTATATTAGATGTGCAGATGGTGCGATTTTTCCTAGACGAATTTATATGTTGCCTGTTGGACTAACTTGGAAAAGTAATCCTGGTGTTACTTTAATTGGTGATGCTGCACATTTAATGTCTCCATTTGCTGGAGAAGGTGTGAATCTAGCGATGCGTGATGCGGCAGAACTTGCATTATCTATTGTAAAACATGATAATTTGAACGAGGCAATTGAAAATTACGAAGAAAAAATGTACGATTATTCTTCTCAATCCGCTGAAGTGTCAAATGATAATCTTGAGATTTGTTTCTCGGAGGATGCTACTATGAAAATGTATAATCTTATGAATCAACTTCATGAGCAACAATAAAAATATATTTACTAAAGGAGAACTATGGAAGAGCAAACGAATACAATTACTAGTCGTCGTTCACGACCAGCAAAAGAACCGTTAAGTAAGGAAATCATTGTTAAGACTGCTTATGACCTATTAGAGTCTGAAGGTATTTCTGGCCTTAGTATGCGTAAAATTGCAAAAGTATTAGATACAGGTCCGTCTTCTTTATATGTATACGTAAAAAATGCTGATGAATTAAGAGCGTATGTATTAGATTATGGTCTAGGGAAAATTGAAATAACAGATGAGAAAAATGAACCATGGAAAAAAGAACTATTTACACTTGTATATTCATATTTTCGAATTTTATTCGACTCTTCTGGAATGGCAGAATTAGCTTTAATGACAATTCCAATTGGGCCAAATTCTTTAGCCCTTACTGAACAGATTTTGTGTCAATTACATGAAGGTGGAGTTAATGCAAGAGCATCAGCATGGGGAGTAGATATTTTACTGTTATATGCTGCTTCGGTCGCATATGAACAAACAGCTCGCAAAGAAAAAGGTACCACTCTTGACCCAATTCGTGCTTCGTATGAGGCTTTAGATACAGCAAGGTATCCAATGATTGTAAGTCTAAAAGAAAATATGTTATCTGGTGGAGAAGAACGATTCCGCTGGGGATTAGAAGTTGTTTTGCAAGGTATTTTACATACGCAATAATATAATTAGTTTAAAACAGAGAGCTAGTTGAGCGGCACTCTGTTTTTTTTGAAAGAAAAATATGATACCTGTTTCTACAAACTACATTGTTAATGAATTTCAAAATCTCTTTTTATACGATAGTAATAGACAACTTACACAATATAACCAGAAGTTAAAGGATTGGTTGGAATCCCTATATATCAAAGGATAGATTTATTTTTAGGTGAAATTGATTATTTAGAAGCTAAAGTTTTTGGAATAAAAGGTGACAAAAGAATTGTTAGAAAGCAAGTAATAACATTAAAAGATTTTGTACCAGACTATTTAATTATAGATAAATTCATGCTGAGACTTTTTATAACCACCGAGGGATATATTGAAGGTGAGAGAAAGGAGCTACTTTTATGGTAATTAAAATAAAGATAAAAATATGAAGCGAGAAAATGAGGGTTTTATTTTTATAGAATAAAAAACACACTAGGTCTTTATATCCTAGTGTGTTTTTGTAATTAATTCACTTTTTTTATAAAACCTTTATAATGACGCTTCACAAGTTGACTTTCTAACGTCTTCATCGTTTCTAATGCAACACCTACGATGATTAGTAAACTTGTACCACCGATTTGAGCAGATGGTGGTAATGTAGCGATTTTTGTAAATACAAGTGGTAATATTGAAATTGCTCCTAAGAAAATCGCACCGATAAATGTTAAACGGTATAAAATTTTTGTTACATACTGTTCTGTAGATTTACCTGGGCGAATACCCGGGACATATCCGTTTTGCTTTTTCAAATTCTCAGCCATTTGTTCAGGATTTACTTGAATAAACGCGTAGAAATATGTGAAGGCAACGATAAGACCCACATATAGTGTCATTCCAAATGGATGTGCAAAATCAAGATTCGCAATTATCCATTTAGATACGCTTGAATCAGGGAAGAGCTGCGCAATTGTACGCGGCGTCATTAAAAAGGCTGAAGCAAAGATAACAGGAATTACACCTGCACTATTTACTTTAAGAGGTAAATGAGTATTTTTTGCTCCTTGATATTGATTGTTTCCTGAAACAGCTTTTGCATATTGAATCGGTATTTTTCGAACAGCTTGTTGAATGTAAATAACACCAACAACTATCGCTAAAATTACGAGTCCAATTAAAACCATTTTTATTATGTGCATAAATAACTGATCGCCTGCGTTTTGGAATTGTTGCAAATAAATTTGATTAGCGACATTCGGAATCGCCGCAACAAGTCCTGCGAAGATAATCATTGAGATTCCATTACCAACGCCATTAGCGGTAATTTGTTCACCTAACCAAAGTAAAAATGCAGTACCAGCAGTTAAAACTGTCGCAATAAATAAGTATGTAGTCCAGCTTTGATCTGTAATTAATTGTCCACCTGCTATATTATTAAAACCATAAGACATCCCAATGGATTGTATGAATGCGAGAATGATTGTAAAGTAGCGAGTAAATTGAGCTGATTTCTTACGGCCCATTTCTCCTTGCTTTGCCCATTCTGTAAATTTAGGTACAACGTCCATTTGTAGTAATTGTACAATGATAGAAGCTGTAATATATGGTGTGATACCTACAGCAAAGATTGAGAAGTGTTGCAGTGCTCCTCCGCCAAATACGTTCAGCATGCCTAAAACGTTGGCTTGATCTTGTACTTTTAATACCTCTGCGTTAGTATGAGGAACTGGAATAAACGTGCCAATTCGAAAAACAATTAGCATCGCTAGTGTAAAAAGAATTTTGTTTCTTATCTCAGCTACTCTCATGAAATTTGAAATCGTACGAAACATTATGTCGCCTCCTATATTTTTATCAGTTCAAAACTGATTATTATATCCCGATGAAGTAACCACAAACCTCCTTCCGCATTAAATTCATTTGACAAATGGAATTTTATACATTTTGTAGTTTTCACGGATATAAAAATATAAGGTGTTATACAAGCGATTTATTAACTTTTCGTAATCATTCAATACCCATAATATAACTAATAAATTAACAAATGTACATACATAAGCATTAAAAATGAATGAATAGGTTGATTTTTTACATATATTTAATGCTAGATTGATAATTAGGAACGTTTTATGTAGTTATATTGAAAGGATTCCGTTGAAAGTATTATGATGTAGCTGTAGCGCATAATAACCTCAAGGAAATCTTCAAGGATGTTGAGAGAACTCATACATTTCAGCATGAATTAGAGAACCTACTAAAGAAAGAAAAGATTGGATTGGAATAATAGTGAAGGAAAATCTTTTTTCCATAGAGAATATTTCTAGCGTAGGAATTTAAGTATGTAGGTTCTAGCGAAAGGAGAATTCATATGAATACATTTGTAAATGACACGTTTTATGAAACTAGAAATCAATTATTTGAGGAAATTACTTTGTTAAGTGATGCTCAATTTAATAGGAAACCAGATAAGGATAAATGGAGTATAGCAAAAGTTTGTCATCACTTAGTTTTATTAGATGAGAGAGTTATAACAGTTATTTCATCGGGATTAAAAAAGATGGATAGTATCTTAAATGAGCGTAAAGAAATTCACACTATTTTATTAGATAGATCGATAAAATTTATAGCCCCAGAAATGATTGAACCAAGTATAGAACCATTTGAAGTGCAGCAAATGGTTGATTTGTTAAACGACTCTAGAAAAGAATTGATGCGTTTCCTGAGTACAATAGAAGATGAATCTATATTAGCGAAAAAATCAGTGACGCATCCAGCTCTTGGAGAATTACTTCTTGATCAGTGGATAGAACTGATCTATTTGCATGAACAGCGTCATATAGAACAAATTAAAGAGATAAAATTGCTTTGTGGAGTTGAAAAGTAAAAATCATTATCTATTTATTGAGCGATTTGGGATAGCATCAAGGGTTCGAGTGATAAAATACAAGTCCTGATTAAAATTATGATGAATTTAGTTGAAAGCAACCAATAAGCAGAAAAAAATACGAAACTAGCAGATTTTACTCCTGAAGAGGAAACGAACATTTGAAAAAAATCTGAATCCGATTTGCTGTATAAGTGTAACCCCGTCTTAAATGAAGAGCGGGGTTATTATTTTTGGAAGTGATCTCAGTATTTTCATATAGAAGGAAAAAATTAGAAATAAAATCCGAAAATGAGTTGCATGTCCAAAATTTTGAAAGTACATATACATCTACCGTTGGTTTAGCGCCCTTCACACGTTGGAGGAAGAAGTATTTTATTAGAAAATGATAAAATACTATTCTGTTAGGGGATATATGCATTTTATTCTCTATATTTTCACAGCAAAACCAACTACAAAATTATCTTTTATAGTTGAATTTCTCTGAATAATAAGTTACATTTTTAAAGTTCAAGCAACTTTATGACAGTACAAAAAGGGGAGAAATATTGTTATTATGCAAAAAATGAAATGGAAGAACTATGTATGCAATTTTATTATTCTTATGCTTCTTGTAACAGCAGTAACAGTCAAACCAGCTATTTCTAAGGCTGAGGAATCTAATGTTAATATTACATTGTTAGGTACTGCAGATATTCATGGTAGATTTATGCCTTGGGATTATGCGCTTGATGGAGCAAATATGAGTGGAAGTTTGACGCAGCTTTATACGGTTATAAAGAAGGTACGTCAAGAAAATCCAAATACCATATTAGTAGATGCCGGGGATACAATTCAAGGAAACTCAGTAGAATTATTCAACGATAAGCCACAATCGCCAATGATGGTAGCAATGAATACAATGGGATATGACGCCTGGGCATTTGGAAATCATGAATTCAACTTTGGATTAGATACATTGAAAAAAGTTAGTGAGCAATACAAGGGAAAGACGTTAGCAGGAAATATTTATAAGGAAAATGGAGAGCGTTTTCTTCCTGCATATACGATTGTTGAAAAAGGTGGAATTAAAGTCGGGATTATTGGTATGAATACACCAATGATTAGTGATTTTGAAAAAGGGACAGATCATTTGGATGGTTTAGTAGTGAAAAATCCAGTAGAAGAGACAAAAAAGGCTATTAAAGAATTAGAAGATAAAGTAGATGTAATGGTAGGGGTTATGCATATGGGACTAGAAAATGAGAATGGAATCCCAGGTACTGGTGTTCAAGATATTGCGAATGCTTGTCCGGAACTAAGCGCTATTTTTGCGGCTCATATGCATAAACTTGTAAAAAAAGAAGTTGTAAATGGCGTAATTATTACAGAACCAGATAAATACGGAACGCATATTTCACGTATTGACCTTACTTTTACAAAGCAAGATGGGAAGCTTGTTTTAAAAGATAAAACAGCTACCGCTATACCTGTAAAAAATGCTGATGGAACTACAGTATTATCTGATTCTACACTTGAAGAAACACTAACACCTTTTCATGAGTATGCGAGAGGAGATGCAAATGTTGTAGTCGCCCAATTAAAGGGTAGAAACCTTGTTCCTGAAAATGAAATAAAGGGTATTCCAAGTGTGCAGATTCAAGAGACACCTTTATCAGATTTCTTTCATGAAGTCATGCTCCATTACAGTAAGGCGGATGTAGTAGCCCATCAAATTGATAATGATTATGCCCGTTTGGATATAGGTCCTATAAAGAAGAAAGATATTGCTTATAATTATCAATATGCTTTGGGAGAAATTACAGTATATAAGATAACTGGAAAAGATTTGAAAGACTATATGGAATGGGCAGCAGGATATTTTAACTCATCTCGTGCCGGAGATGTAACAGTTAGCTTTGATAAAAATCGTCGTGCGTCTAAATACAGTACGAACGATTTCTTTGGAGGCGTAAAATACGAAATTGACTTAACAAAACCATATGGTAGTAGAATTACAAATTTACGCTCTATTCGTACAAATAAACCAATCAAAATGAGCGATGTTATGACGCTAGGAATGAATGCGTATAGAATGGAGGCTCTTCAGGCAAAAGGGGGAGCTTTAGAGGGACGTAAATTTGAACAAACTTGGTCATCTAAACAAGAGAATGCATTCGGAGAAACAGGTGGAACCATTCGTAACCTTGCTATTACATATTTAAAAGAGGTAAAGAACGGTGTATACACGCCAAAAGTTATGCATAATTGGAAAATTACTGGTGTAGATACACATTCTTCAGAGCATAAGGCTGTAGTTGATCTTGTAAATAAAGGGATTTTAGAAATCCCAAAAACAGAAGATGGAAAATATACAAATATAGCATCTATAAATACTAAAGATTCAATTACAAAAGAAGAGATTGTAGCACTCTCACAAAAAGCTAATATTAATCCAAATCAGTTTAATCATGTAAAAAGAAAAGGTGAATTTTACAAAAAACTTAGTAGGATAATTAAATAAATATAAAAAAGATGGCTCTCGTGCAAAAAACTATTAAACTTGGACATACCATTATCCTAAAAAAGTTTGTGATCGGTATGGAAATATAGAGAATCATCGGTAAAAAATCCCCTGAATCGCTTTAAAAATTTAGGGGATTTTTCATTTGAATAATTATTGTTTCATTTCTCACTATGTATATTTATAATATGCTTTAAAAGAACATACCTTAAGTTAATAACATGCAATAGATATGTCCTTTTCTATATTTAAATGGGGAGACAAAAATATCTTTGAAAGATATTTTTGACAAGATAAAAAAGCCTGAAACTCATATAAGACTTCAGCAGTCTCAAAACGTTACAATCCATGCAGCTATAGACATAAATAACAAAATTATATTGAAAAATCTAACTTGTATATGCGTTGCCTCACTAAAGTATTTATCTACTATTCTTAAAATAGTAAAGAGTGGTTTTTTATGTTGTTAATAAGATATAAGTGTACTTTGATTAGAATGAATATAGATAATTAACGACTAACCAATTGGATGAGCACCTAAAAGGGCTCATTTTTTATTTTATCGACCACATATATGTAATTTTGCATAATATTACATAAATTTTGTATTTTCTCTTTTTTTCGACATAAATAGACAGTATACTTTGTACAAGCTTTCTATTTCAAAAATTATACGAGGTGAAAAAATGAAAAACACAAAGACATTAACTAAAGTAGCATTAACAACAGGATTAGCTTTAACAGCTGTGGCACCATACGGAATAGGTCATGCAGAGGAAACAGATCAACTTCAAGTTCAAATTCAGGAGGACTCATTCCGTTCAGGTGAACTTACACAACCGTCACAAAAAACACCAGAGAATGTAGTAAAAGATGCTCTTAAGGAGAAAGCTGAACAAGCTCTTTCTCCAAATCAAGTCAATGGAGAAACAGGAGTAGATTATAAAGTTCTTCAAAAACGTGGTTCGTATGATGGAACAACACTTGTGCGTATGCAGCAAACATACGAAGGAAAAGAAGTATATGGCCATCAATTAACTGCACACGTAGATAATAACGGTGTTATTAAAAGTGTTTCAGGCGATAGCGCGCAAAATTTAAAACAAGAAGAATTGAAAAAGCCTATTAATCTATCAAAAGATGAAGCGAAACAATATATTTATACGAAATACGGGAACGATATCAAGTTTATTTCTGAGCCAGAAGTTAAGGAAGTTATTTTTGTTGATGAAAATAATGGACAAGCTAGCAATGCATATCAAGTTACATTTGAAGCGGCAACACCAAACTATGTTTCTGGAACTTATTTAGTAAATGCACAAAATGGTGATATGTTAAAAAATATGGTACAAGAATCTAACTTAAAAGCAAGTGAAAAACTAGTTGGAGCTTTAAAGGAAAGTAAAAAAAGTAGTCTTACATCATTAACTGGAACAGGAAAAGATGATTTAGGTATATCTCGTTCATTTGGTATTTCTAAACAAAGTAATGGTAAATATGCACTTGCTGATTATACAAGAGGGCAAGGAATTGAAACATATGATGTGAATTACAGAGATATTACTAAAGAAGAAAGCTATTATCCTGGTACACTAGCAACCAGCACTTCAACAACATTTAACGATCCAAAAGCAGTAAGTGCTCATTATTTAGCAACAAAGGTATTTGATTTTTATAAAGATAAATATAAGCGTAATAGTTTTGATAATAAGGGACAAAAGGTAGTTTCAGTTGTACATGCTTGGGATTCTGAAGATACGAACGATCCGAAAAATTGGCAAAATGCATTAAGTGCTAATAATGGAAGTATGCTTGTATATGGCGATCCTATTGTCAAGGCATATGACGTAGCTGGACATGAATTTACACATGCTGTTACTTCTAGCGAATCTAATCTTGAATATTACGGTGAACCTGGTGCGATTAATGAAGCGCTATCTGATATTATGGGAACATCTATTGAGAAATACGTAAATAATGGAAGCTTTAACTGGACAATGGGAGAACAAACTGGATCTGTTTTCCGTGATATGGAAAACCCAGCTTCTGTTCCATCTTCACTTGGAGTACCTTATCCAGATGATTACAGTGAATTTAACGATTTTAATGGATGGGATCAAGGCGGCGTTCATTTTAATTCAAGTATTATTAATAAAGTTGCGTATCTCATTGCAAAAGGTGGAACTCATAACGGAGTAACTGTTAAAGGAATTGGTGAAGATAAAATGTTTGATATTTTCTATTATGCAAATACAGATGAATTAAACATGACATCTAATTTCAAAGAATTGAAATCAGCATGTATTCGAGTGGCAACTAATAAATATGGGGCGAATACAGCTGAAGTTCAAGCAGTGCAAAAAGCATTTGATGCAGCAAAAATTAAGTAAGTTAGAAATATAGTTTTCATTCATATATTAATACATTATGAAAATCAGCTAATGTCATTTTAAGGATATAGCTGATTTTTTACGTAGCAATGTATTAGTGAAAATAAAATTACTAAGCAATAATCAGGCATCTATCTTCAATAAGTTACGACAAATATATAAGATTTCAAGGATATAAAAACAGAAAATTAATAATATATTGACCTTTTAATAGTAAGTGCTATAAAATGAAAGCGATAACAAACGATTGCTTTAAAATGATTTCCCTGATCTTTTAGTATTTACAAATATAAGAAGGAATAAACAAATCTATTTTTTTGAGTTTTAATGCAAACGTTTTCGTAAGGGTTGTTTCCATCTTATATTTGATTTTCGTATAAAAGATCATTGAAATACATACGTAAAAATAGCCAATATGGAGGTGAAGTAAAAGAGATTCCTAGATTAATTTAAACCGTGTTTCGTAGTATGAGCATAATAAATTGTTCGTAATATTTAAAGAAAGGGTGTATGGGGTGCAAATTACAAAAAAATTAATTAACAAATCGTTTTTATTACTTACCATAATCGTTATGTTATCATCTGTTTTCTCTTTTCAGAGTGTGAAGGCAGTTTCAAATTCGAAAACAACTGAAGTTATCATTCATTACAAAGAGAAATCTGGAAATACAAAAGACTGGAATCTTTGGGTATGGGGAGAAAATGCAAACGGTAAATCTTATGAATTTACTGGTGAAGATGAATTTGGAAAATACGCTAAGATAAAAATAGGTGGTGACTATAATCGTGTAGGGTTTATAGTTCGTACCAATGAATGGGAAAAAGATGGAGGTGATCACTGGGTTGAAAATATAAGGGATGGTCGTGCTGAAGTATGGATCCTTTCGGGTGATGAAAAAGTATATGATTCTAAGCCTTCTTCGGATCTCTCAATTCAAAAAGCTACTATTGATAGTTTTAATGAAATTACTGTAACGACTAATGTTCCGTTTAATAGTAAGGAACAGAAAATTGAAATTGAAGGCGTTAAAATTAAGGGAATTAGTCCTTATGATAAAAATAGTGGAGATATTACTAATAAGGTTAAAATAATTACGGAACAGAAAATTGATTTAAAACAAACATACAAAGTTAAAATAGCAAACTTAGCTGATGCGAATACTGAAATCGGTAAAGTCATTCGTAGCGAGGAATTTGATAATTTATTTTATTATGGTGGTAATGATTTAGGGAATATATATACTCCGCAACATACAAAGTTCCGTTTATGGGCTCCTACTGCGAGTGAAGCGAAGTTAGTTACATATAAAAAATGGAGCGATAAAATAGGTACTGAAATAAACATGAAACAAGGTGAAAAGGGAACTTGGAAAGCAGAACTTAAAGGGAACCAAAAAGGTCTCTTTTATACGTATAAGGTGAAAATTGGGGATAAGTGGACTGAAGCGGTTGATCCGTATGTGCGTGCTGCTTCTGTAAATGGAGATAAAGGTGCAGTTGTTGATTTAGAAGAAACAAATCCGAAAAAATGGAAAGCAAACAAAAAACCGAAATTTAAAAATCCGGAAGATGCTATTATTTATGAATTGCATGTACGCGATCTTTCCATCCAACCTGAAAGTGGTATTAAGCAAAAAGGAAAATATTTAGGTGTAACAGAAAAAGGAACAAAAGGGCCTGAAGGTGTAAAAACAGGACTTGATCATATGAAAGATCTTGGTGTTACTCACGTTCAGTTTTTACCGATATTTGATTATGCTTCAGTAAATGAAGAGAATTTAAATGAACCACAATATAACTGGGGATATGACCCGGAAAATTTCAACGTCCCAGAGGGCTCCTATTCTACAAATCCTTTTGAGCCAACTGTTCGAATAACTGAATTAAAGCAAATGATTCAAACATTGCATGATAATAATCTTCGTGTTGTGATGGACGTAGTATATAACCATATGTATAATGCCGCTGAATCAAATTTTCATAAGTTAGTTCCAGGTTACTATTATCGTTACAATGAAGACGGAACATTAGCAAATGGAACTGGAGTAGGGAATGATACCGCTTCAGAACGAAAGATGATGAGAAAATTTATGGTAGATTCCGTCACATACTGGGCAAAAGAATACAATTTAGATGGGTTCCGTTTTGATTTAATGGGTATTCATGATTATGAAACGATGAATGAGATACGTAAAGCTGTTAATCAAATTGATCCTTCTATTATTCTGCATGGAGAAGGCTGGGATTTAAATACACCTCTTGCAGCTGAATTGAAAGCAAATCAAAAAAATGCGGAGAAAATGAAAGGGATTGCTCATTTTAACGATAATATTCGTGATGGATTGAAAGGTAGTGTATTTGAGGAGAAAGAAAATGGTTTTGTAAATGGAAAGCAAAACATGGAAGACCGTATTAAAAAAGGCATTACAGCCGGTATTGACTATGATACAAATTCGTCTACTTATCAAGATCCGGAGCAGGTGCTAACTTATGTGGAAGCACATGACAATCATACTTTATGGGATAAACTTGAGTTGACTAATTCAGGTGACAGTGAAGAAATGCGAAAACAAATGCATAAATTATCTTCTTCTATTTTATTAACATCACAAGGTATTCCATTCTTACATGCAGGACAAGAGTTTATGCGCACAAAATATGGTGATCATAATAGTTACAAATCTCCTGATTCTATTAACCAGATGGATTGGTTACGCCGTGCAGCATTTAATAATGAAGTAGAGTATATGAAGGGCTTAATAGATTTACGAAAAAAATACCCAGCTTTTCGTATGACTTCTGCAGAGCAAATTAAAAAGTATGTAGCTTTTATCGATGTTCCCAAAAATGTTGTAGCTTATACAATAGATGGAAAGGGAAGTGGGAATAAAAGCGAATACTTTATGGTGGCTCACAATGCAAATAGGGAAGCCGTTGACATAACACTTCCATCGAAAGGTCCATGGAAAGTGCTAGTAAACGAGAATCAGGCGGGAAGTAAAACACTTTACGTTGTCCATGACAATAAAATTAAAGTTCCTGCATTAAGTTCACTAGTTTTAAAAACAGAGAAACCGAATAAATAAAAGCAAATAATGTGAAAGTATATACTGAATTGAGCAAATTGAATAGGGATTACAAATGAAAAAAGCGAAGTGAAGGTTGTTTTCACTTCGCTTTTAAAGTTAATGTAGTATAATTTCACATACTGTAATTATATTACAATTTAATAACGGAAATAGACAAGAGATTATTGCTATTGTAACAGTAGGGGAGGAGGTACCTTTGTATTTATTTATAAAATTATCTGAAATACATTCTTAATTTATATAATTTTTAATATACATTCGAACATCTAACGAGCTAGATGTTCGAGTTATATTAATTCCTACAAATCGTTCGAAAAATAACAAAGGCGTAAAAGTATATGGAATTAAAATAGAGAAAAGACAC
>NZ_QNUA01000046.1:0-89110 GCF_008042285.1 Bacillus sp. AR13-1 | reverse complement strand
TTCGACTCCTCTCGGGCGCGTTTTTTATTAACGGGAAGTGGCTCAGCTTGGTAGAGCACCTGGTTTGGGACCAGGGGGTCGCAGGTTCAAATCCTGTCTTCCCGATATTTTCAAAATATGGGGCCTTAGCTCAGCTGGGAGAGCGCCTGCCTTGCACGCAGGAGGTCAGCGGTTCGATCCCGCTAGGCTCCACTTATTTGAATATAATTTATGGCGGTGTAGCTCAGCTGGCTAGAGCGTACGGTTCATACCCGTGAGGTCGGGGGTTCGATCCCCTCCGCCGCTACCATAAAGGACCTTTAGCTCAGCTGGTTAGAGCAGACGGCTCATAACCGTCCGGTCGTAGGTTCGAGTCCTACAAGGTCCACCACTCAAAGTTCATTTCTCGGAGGTATACCCAAGTTCGGCTGAAGGGATCGGTCTTGAAAACCGACAGGCGGCGAGAGTCGCGCGGGGGTTCGAATCCCTCTACCTCCTCCATTTTTTCTAAATTAAATATTATATCATCGCGGGGTGGAGCAGTACGGTAGCTCGTCGGGCTCATAACCCGAAGGTCGCAGGTTCAAATCCTGTCCCCGCAACCAAATGGTCCCGTGGTGTAGTGGTTAACATGCCTGCCTGTCACGCAGGAGATCGCCGGTTCGACCCCGGTCGGGACCGCCATTTTTTTACATAAAGGCTCGGTAGCTCAGTCGGTAGAGCAGAGGACTGAAAATCCTCGTGTCGGCGGTTCGATTCCGTCCCGAGCCACCATTTTGAAATCGCAAGCCGGCTTAGCTCAATTGGTAGAGCAACTGACTTGTAATCAGTAGGTTGGGGGTTCAAGTCCTCTAGCCGGCACCACTTTCAAAATGAGCCATTAGCTCAGTTGGTAGAGCATCTGACTTTTAATCAGAGGGTCGAAGGTTCGAATCCTTCATGGCTCACCATTTTTAATTTAATGCGGGTGTAGTTTAGTGGTAAAACAAGAGCCTTCCAAGCTCTGGTCGAGAGTTCGATTCTCTTCACCCGCTTTTTATGGGCCTATAGCTCAGCTGGTTAGAGCGCACGCCTGATAAGCGTGAGGTCGATGGTTCGAGTCCATTTAGGCCCACCATAATTATTCCGCAGTAGCTCAGTGGTAGAGCTATCGGCTGTTAACCGATCGGTCGTAGGTTCGAGTCCTACCTGCGGAGCCATATTATAGAGAAGTACCCAAGTGGCTCAAGGGGCTCCCCTGCTAAGGGAGTAGATCGCGAACGCGGTGCGAGGGTTCGAATCCCTTCTTCTCTGCCAGATTTTGGCCCGTTGGTCAAGTGGTTAAGACACCGCCCTTTCACGGCGGTAACACGGGTTCGAATCCCGTACGGGTCATACTAAAAGAGATAGCATAATCTGCTATCTCTTTTTTGTTGTATATATGTTATCTAAAGCGAACTTTTAGTAGTCTGCTTTTTTTATAAAAGATGGAGTATGAAAAGGTCATTATAGGGGGGGGGGTCTACTGGAAAAGATACCTAAAATGTTAAAGCATCTTTCGCTAGATAACCACCTTTACACTGATTTCGCCATCGCTCTACTGAATATCAAGTTCACTGCAATCACGATGACTGCACCGATAAGGGTTGCAAATACACGGTCGAACAGAATGATAAACTGGAACGGCTTGCCGGCTTCCATGATCAAAATAATGAGCGGGATCATGGTTGCAGAGTATACAAGATAATTTCGAACCTTTAGAAGAGGTCGAACACCTGCGAATAGCCCGATACTTATAACTAACCCCCAAATTGGTAGACTAGTTGCGAGAAGCAAGCTCGCAACAATCACGCCGATTACTGTACCAAGCACTCGTTGTGTTGTTTTGATTGGAAAGAGTTCTATTTTCCGCTGAGTAAGGATTGCTACGGTAATTGCAATCCAATAGAAGTGGTGCTCGGGCCAAAGTATTCGCAATCCCTCAGCTATACCTAGACATAATGCGAGCCTGATTGGGAATTGCCAACTGGATAGGTGTGCAAGAGAGTTCCACCATAGAATGATTTTTTTCGATGTTGGCCCTTTCACAGCTCCATCCAGCGATGATTTAAAACAACGGTGTACCCA
The DNA here is from genome assembly GCF_008042285.1 of Bacillus sp. AR13-1. Taxonomy (NCBI): domain Bacteria; kingdom Bacillati; phylum Bacillota; class Bacilli; order Caryophanales; family Bacillaceae; genus Bacillus; species Bacillus sp. AR13-1. The sequence continues at coordinate 87,025 of NZ_QNUA01000046.1, read as the reverse complement.
GATGCCTAGCACCAAGCTGATACTGACGGTCCAAATCGCCCCTGCTAAGATTGAAAAAATTAGTTCCATCCGGTACTCCGTCTGGTCGACCATATTGAGGATGATAATCAGGAATACGACAAAGCGTGTTGTTGCCACCGCCAAGGCACGACTATATCCGCCAATTAACGCAGCAAGGCTTACCAGCAGGATCAAGACTCCAAATGTCAGATAGCCATGTCCGAAAGAGAGAACAGCAGCAATCGCAGCGAGCACTACTGATATCAGCGCTGATGCCAACCTTTTCCCGTGATTTATAAAACTCGAACCGACTTTCACGCTACTGACTGCCAAACTGCCGACCGATGCAGCAAAACCAAGAGCGGGATAGCCTAGAACTGTGGCGAACAGAACGGGTCCGGCTATACCTATGCCGGCGGAAATGAGTTCTACTATTTCTACCTTGGCCTCCTTAGACCAAGAAAACACTTGAGCCCTATATGTCTTTACATTCATCTATAGCACCTCTTCCGACCCAAAGAGTAGGGTACAGTTTAATAATAGGCTCTTTCTTTAATCCATGGACATGTGGTGATACCTATGTCCATCAGGCTAATATTTTGAAGTATCCCCAAAATGAAAATTTTATCTTTCCAGAGTTATTTATAATAATTCAGCTCATTTTTTTCGATATGGGGAAATACCAATTTCTTAAGTTGATGGCAATGTATGGTGACCCCTTATAAAAACCTCTAAAAGTATTGCTGCGGATTTACAAAAGTTAAATGATGAGAATTATTTGAAGGCTAACTTCTTCGCTCCAGCCAAATTTTGAGGTGGGAGTCTTACTACCCACAAATAGCGGGATAAATAATATAGATAGAAGAAGCTATTCTTGTCGAAACGTCGATATAACCAAAGTTGTGTTCGATATAATTTCACTTACCAAGAAAACTTTAAGAAAAAACCTTTCACAATCTAAAGAAAACGCCTCCATTGAGATGGATTTCACCCGCATTCTAACAACTTTACACTCTATGTGAAAAAGTTCACAAATAGGTCATAATTTGTGAACTTTTTCACAATAATCCGTGCTACAATATGTATGTAAAGAAGTTAAACAACATTAAATTAGTATTTTAATTAATTACTTAAACAATAATAAAAAATAGATATAAACAATTGAAAGGGGAAATTAACATGAAAAAAGGTATCAATCGCGTAGTATTAGTAGGAACAGGAGCTGTAGGTTGTAGTTACGCTTACTCAATGATCAACCAAGGTGTAGCTGAAGAATTCGTACTAGTAGATGTTAATGAAGCAAAAGCAGAAGGAGAAGCAATGGACTTAAGCCATGCGGTACCATTCTCTCCAGCACCAACAAAAGTTTGGAGCGGTAGCTATGCAGATTGTAAAGATGCAGATTTAGTAGTTATCACTGCTGGATTACCACAAAAGCCAGGCGAAACTCGTTTAGACTTAGTTGAGAAAAATACAAAGATCTTTAAACAAATTGTTCGTGGTATTATGGATAGCGGATTCGATGGAATCTTCTTAATCGCAACTAACCCAGTTGATATTTTAACTTACGTAACTTGGAAAGAATCCGGTTTACCGAAAGAGCGCGTAATCGGTTCTGGTACTACTTTAGACTCTGCTCGTTTCCGTTACATGTTAGGTGACTACTTAGATGTAGATCCACGTAACGTTCATGCTTACATCGTTGGTGAGCACGGTGACACTGAACTTCCAGTATGGAGCCACGCTACTGTAGGTGTACAAAAACTAGAAACAATCTTAGCGAACAACGAACAGTATAACCAAGAAGATTTAGATAAAATCTTTGAAAATGTACGCGATGCAGCTTACCACATTATTGAGCGTAAAGGCGCAACTTACTACGGAATCGGTATGTCACTACTTCGTGTAACTAAAGCAATCTTAAGCAACGAGAACAGCGTATTAACTGTATCGGCATACCTTGAAGGTCAATATGGTGAGAAAGATGCTTTCGTAGGTGTTCCAGCTGTTATTAACCGCGAAGGTGTACGTGAAATCGTAGAACTTGAGCTAAATGAAGAAGAAAAAGCGAAATTCGCTCATTCTGTAAAAGTATTAAAAGAAACAATGGCACCAGTACTATAATAATTGCTAAATAATTCAGAGGCGGGAAACTGCTTCCTACCTCTGAGTTTTTATATAATTTAATATAAATTCCTTTTCCGGTTTCCCTTGTATATCCCCAATATACCCCTTTTGCTGGATAAGGGTCGTTTATAGAAAAGAGCACTCTACTTTATATAGAGTGCTCTTTATTATTATTTTTTAGGTGTTAATCCTAATTTCTTTAAAATATCTGCCAGTGTACCGCTTTTTGATTTTTCTACAGGTGTTTGTGATTTTGCTGCATCTGGTCCTTTTTTCAAGAATTTCTTTTCTACGAAGCGAATGTCTTTTTCGTCGACGATGCCGTCATTATTAAGATCGCCATCTTTTACAGATACTCCTTTTTTACCATAGTTATTAGCGATAATTTCAGCATCTTTAATATCAATTATTTTATCGCCATTTACGTCGCTTGCAAGGTTTTCATCTGGACGAGCATATTAATATTGACCGAGTAGCTTACCATCTTTTTCAGTACCTAATTTCGTTGTTAGACGGTTTGAAATGAATTACTCGATGTTTCAGAATCACTGAAATAGGCGAATACACCGCCGAATGTAAGGGATAAGCCAAGTGAAGCTGTGACAACTCCCATTCCAACCTTTTGTTTTAATGACATAAGAAAGCCCCCTAATTTAATTTTTATCAGACTTTCGCCTGGAGCATCGATAGAGTAAACATAGTGTTTCAGTATGAATTATATTTGCGAAGGTTCAATGTTCTTTATTGAGAATGAGTATATGCTTATGAATTTTCCATTTCAATAAAATTGTGACAAAAAATATTGAGAAACATTTTTTTATGACAGATTATTTTGTTACGATTTTAAGTGATAAATAGCGAGTAAAATAGGATAAATCTTATGAAATAAAGGTTGAGAAATAAATAATAGGATGAAAGGATAGTAGGAAATGAAGCGTTTGCAATGAATATTCGTCAAAATTCGATAATTTACACGGAAAATGTGAAAATTTTAAGTGAAATTTAAGAAAAAAACGAATATTTTTTAAAAAATAACAAGGATATTTCAGTTTTTCGCAGAAATGATAAAGAGTAAAAAATTTCTGTCATCTTAGTGAGGTGAACATATTGGATGTAATAAATTGTGAAGAAGTGAAACGAGATGAGTTTCATACAGAAAAGTACTATGACAGTTATAACATCTTTGGCGCACATATTGTGACGGAAGATGGGATGCGAGGTGTACGATTCACAGTATGGGCTCCTCATGCGAAAGCAATGAGTGTTGTTGGGGATTTTAATGAATGGGATTATGAGCAACATAAGATGCTACAAGTGACAGAAGAGGGGATTTGGTCCTTGTTTGTACCGCATATTGAAGAGAATGATATATATAAGTATGCGATTGAAACGATGGATGGTGACGTTATTTTAAAAGCGGATCCTTATGCAGTATATGCAGAAGTAAGACCAAATACGGCATCTGTAGTTTTTGATATAGAGGGATATGAATGGAATGATAAAAACTGGATTCGTAAGAGAAAGAAAAAATCGATTTATAAAGAAGCGATGACAGTTTATGAATTACATTTCGGTTCTTGGAAAAAGAAAGAAGATGGCGCTCTGTATTCTTACAGAGAAATGGCCGAGGAGCTCATTCCGTATGTGGTGGAACATCAATTTACACATATTGAAATTATGCCGCTTGTTGAGCATCCATATGATCGTTCTTGGGGATATCAAGGAACAGGATATTATGCAGCGACAAGTAGATTCGGCACGCCACATGATTTGATGTATTTTGTCGATGAATGTCATAAATATGGAATCGGTGTCATTTTAGATTGGGTACCGGGGCATTTTTGTAAAGATGCTCACGGTTTATATTTGTTTGATGGGACACCGACTTATGAATATAAAGATAGAGACGTACAAGAAAACCTTGTATGGGGAACTGTTAATTTTGATTTAGGGAAGAGAGAAGTACGTAATTTCTTAATTTCAAATGCGTTATTTTGGATGAAGTATTTCCATATTGATGGTTTCAGGGTAGATGCAGTTGCGAATATGCTGTACTGGAATAAAGAAGGAAAAGAGCAAAGCAATGAACACGCCGTTTCTTTCTTACGAGAGTTAAATGAAGCCGTGTTTGCAGAAGATGAAGAGTTTCTTATGACAGCGGAAGATTCAACAGCTTGGCCACTTGTAACAGCTCCAACATACGAGGGTGGACTTGGATTCAATTATAAATGGAATATGGGTTGGATGAATGATGTGCTGAAATATATGGAATGTGCGCCAGAGTACCGGAAATACATTCATGAGAAAATGACATTCTCTTTAATATATGCTCACTCTGAAAACTTCATATTGCCGCTTTCTCATGATGAAGTCGTTCATGGGAAAAAGTCGTTATTAAATAAAATGCCGGGAGATTACTGGGATAAGTTTGCTCAGCTTCGTTTATTATATGGATATTTCTTTACTCATCCAGGTAAGAAATTACTCTTTATGGGTGGAGAATTCGGGCAATTTGATGAGTGGAAAGACCTTGAAGATTTAGATTGGAATTTACATGATTTTGAAATGCATCGTAATATGCATGATTACTTTAAAGAGCTCATAGCATTGTATAAGCGCTCAAAACCACTTTGGCAGTTAGATCACTCGCCTGAAGGATTTCAGTGGATTGATGCTAATAATAATGAGCAAAGTATTTTCTCGTTTATCCGCCAAGGGGATAAGCAGGAAGATGCGTTAGTTGTCGTATGTAATTTTACGAAAGCTACATATGAAAACTATAAAGTAGGTGTAACAGATTTCGAGTACTATAACGAAATTTTAAACAGTGACTCGGCGCAATATGGCGGATCGGGGCAAGTTAATAAGAAACGTCTCAAGACGATTCTAGAGCCATATCATAATCAAGCGGCACATGTAGAAATTACAATTCCACCATTTGGCGTATCCATATTACGACCAGTGAAGACGAGAAAGGGGAGCAAAAAACAAGATGGCTCAAAAACAAAAGTGCGTAGCAATGTTACTAGCAGGGGGAAAAGGTAGTCGTTTAAGTGCATTAACAAAAAATTTAGCCAAGCCAGCTGTTCCATTTGGTGGTAAATATCGCATTATTGATTTTACGTTAAGTAATTGTGCAAACTCCGGTATTGAAACGGTTGGGATTTTGACGCAATATCAACCACTCGAACTTCATAATTATATCGGAATCGGCAATGCTTGGGATTTAGACCGAGTAAACGGTGGAGTCACAGTATTACCTCCTTATGCGGAGTCTTCAGGTGTGAAGTGGTATACAGGTACGGCAAGTGCCATTTATCAAAACTTAAACTATTTAAGTCAGTATGAACCAGAGTATGTCCTTATTTTATCAGGAGATCATATTTATAAAATGGATTACAGTAAAATGCTAGATTACCATGTTGAGAAAGAAGCGGACGTTTCGATTTCTGTTATTGAAGTGCCTTGGGATGAAGCGAGTCGCTTTGGCATTATGAATACAAATGAAGAGATGGAGATTGTTGAGTTTGAAGAGAAACCGCAATTTCCAAGAAGTAATCTTGCATCAATGGGAATTTATATTTTTAACTGGGCAATTTTGAAAGAGTATTTAGAAATGGATGCAAGAAATCCTGAATCTAGTAATGATTTCGGAAAAGATGTACTTCCGCTTTTATTAGATGAAGGGAAGAAGCTAATGGCGTATCCGTTTGAAGGGTATTGGAAAGATGTTGGAACAGTGAAAAGCTTATGGGAGGCGAATATGGATTTACTTCGCGATGAAACATCGTTGAATTTAAACGACCGTAACTGGCGTATTTATTCTGTCAATCCAAATGAGCCACCTCAATATATTGCGGAACAGGCGAAAGTAGAAGAATCGCTTATTAATGAAGGATGCATCATTGAAGGGGACGTGAAGCATTCTGTGTTATTCCAAGGGGTAACGGTGGAAGAAGGTAGTATGGTTATTGATTCCGTTGTTATGCCAGGGGCAAAGATTGGAAAAAATGTTGTGATTGAAAGAGCGATCGTTGGATCGGAAATGGTTATTGAAGATGGAACAATCATTCGTCCAGAAAAAAATGTTGACGATGTAGTATTAATTGCTGAAGGGAAATAGAAAAGGGGGATGAAATGAATGGGAGAAAAAATGTTAGGAATTATTAATGCAACGGGAAGTTTTCCTTCCTTAAAGAAAGTAACAGGGCATCGTTCATTAGCGGCGTTACCGTTTGGGGGCCGTTACCGACTCATTGATTTCATGCTTTCAAATATGGTGAATTCTAATATTCATAGCGTAGCGGTTTTTACAAGTCATAAAAATCGTTCTTTAATGGATCATGTAGGTTCAGGGAAACAGTGGGATTTAGATAGAAAACGAGACGGACTGTTTTTATTCCCACCAAATTGCCAATGTGACCAAGATGAGTTTGGGTCTTTTGCACATTTTAGAAGGCATATTGATTATTTTCTAAGAAGCAGAGAAGAATACGTTGTTATTACGAATAGCCATCTCGTAACGGCATTAGATTTTCAAGCAGTGTTAGAGCGACATATACATACGTCAGCTGATATTACCGAGGTTTGTCATGAAGGCATTTCGCTTCAAACATACGTGTTAAAGAAACAATTGTTGTTAGATTTATTTGAGACATATAAAGATGTGGAGCAATACAGTTTATTTGATGTAGTGAGAGAAAAGCGCGGAAAATCACTACATATTGCTACGTACGAGCATACAGGATATGTAGCTATTATTGATTCGATTGAAAATTACTATAAACATAGCTTAGAAATTTTGCAACCTTCTATTTGGAAGCAATTATTTAAGAAAGAAGCACCAATCTTTACGAAAGTAAAAGATGAGCCACCAACTCGTTATATGAAGGGTGCAGTCGTGAAAAATACGATGATTGCAAACGGCAGTATTATTGAGGGTGAAGTAGAAAATAGTGTTGTCTCCCGTTCTGTTAAAATTGGAAAAGGTTCAATTGTTCGTAATAGTATTATTATGCAAAAGAGCCAAATTGGAGATAATTGCATAATAGACGGTGTTATTATCGATAAAGATGTGAAAATTGGCGACGGCGTAGTGTTAAAAGGAAATGCCGATGAGCCATATGTTGTAGAAAAAGGTAGTGTACAAAATAGTACAATCAACAGTTATTCGTAAATAGCAGGTGCATAATTAGTGGGGGATTTAGAAAACCCCCACTAATTAAGGTTTTACTCTATATGAAAACTTGAAGGGAGGAAGCTGTAAGAAGAGCGATTTATGATGTATACGCTTTTCGTGCAGTGGAACAACAGGTGAATATTTTATTTGCAGTATCAGAATGTGTACCGTTTATTAAATCCGGAGGTCTAGCTGATGTAGCAGGAGCGCTTCCAAAAGAATTAAAAAAATTAGGAGTGAATGTTCGCATTATACTTCCAAACTACAGTCTTATCCCGAAAGAGTTAAGAGAAGGATGTACGCTTCATAAAGTAATTAGCGTTCCCCTTGGATGGAGAAATCAATATTGCGGGATTTTAAAAGGTGAGCAGGACGGGATTACGTATTACTTAATAGATAATGAATATTATTTTAAGAGAGATTCTCTATATGGCCATTATGATGATGGGGAGCGTTTTTCTTATTTTTCAAAAGCAGTTTTAGAGTGTATTCCGCATCTTGATTTCGAAGTAGATGTTCTTCATAGCCATGATTGGCATACAGCTATGGTTAATTTCTTACTTCGTGAAAAGTATCAAGATAACCCGTTATATGAGCATATTAAAACGGTATATACGATTCATAACTTGCAGTTCCAAGGTGTATTTCCTCCTGAAGTGATGTACGACTTACTGGAGCTTGGTCATGAATATTTTCATAGTGAACAGCTTGAGTTTTATGGAAACGTGAACTTTATGAAAGGCGGTATTATCGCATCTGACCAAATTACAGCGGTTAGCCCGACATATAAAGAAGAGATTCAATATGAGTTTTTCGGTGAGAAGTTAGATGGATTGCTACGAAAATATAATGATAAGCTTAGTGGCATTGTAAATGGAATTGATACGAGCGTATATAATCCAGAAACAGATCCATATATTACGGCTCAGTATAGTGCAGAATCGCTAGATGAAAAGAATGAAAATAAACGCGCATTGCAGCGTTATTTTGGTTTACCAGAAAAAGAAGATACACCAGTTATTTCGATGGTAACACGATTAACGAAACAAAAGGGGCTTGATCTAGTACGTACTGTATTCCGTGAAATAATGGAAGAAGATGTACAATGTATTATTTTGGGGTCAGGCGATTCTGAATACGAGCAGTTCTTTGAATGGATGGCATACGAGTATCCAGAAAAGGTAAAAGTATATATTGGGTTTAATGAAGCGTTAGCGCACCAAGTGTACGCGGGAAGCGATTTGTTTTTAATGCCATCGCTGTTTGAACCGTGTGGACTTGGACAACTTATTGCGTTAGCATATGGCACGATTCCAATTGTAAGAGAAACAGGCGGATTAAATGATACTGTACATTCTTACGATGAGGACACTGGAATTGGGAATGGCTTTAGCTTTACGAATTTTAATGCGCATGACATGTTACATACGATTCTTCGTGCAATTGAGTTTTATCAAGATAAACCGGTATGGGATAAGCTTGTAAAGCAAGCGATGACTGAAGATTATAGCTGGGGGAAATCTGCTCTTGCATACAAGAAATTGTATAAAAGTCTCATGGAATAACATTGAGGTGGTGAAAAAATGTTTACTCATGTTGAAAGCTTCAAATCCGCTTTTCTAGAAAAATTAGAAACGATGTATGGGAAAAGTTTCAAAGATTCTACAACTCGTGATCAGTATAATACGCTCGGTCATATGGTACGTGAGTATATGAATAGTCAATGGATTGCAACGAATGAAAGTTATCGTTCTGGAGATCAAAAACAAATGTATTATTTATCCATTGAATTTTTACTTGGGCGTTTACTAGGCAGTAACATATTGAATTTAGGCATTCGAGATGTATGTGAAAAAGGACTTTTTGAACTTGGAATTTCTTTGCACGAGTTAGAAGAGATTGAAGCAGATGCTGGCCTTGGTAACGGCGGACTTGGACGTTTAGCAGCCTGTTTCCTCGATTCACTCGCTTCTTTAAACTTACCAGGACATGGCTGTGGTATTCGTTATAAGCATGGTCTGTTTGATCAAAAAATTGTTGATGGCTATCAAGTAGAATTTCCAGAACAGTGGCTTCTTCATGAAAACGTTTGGGAAGTAAGAAGGTATGACCAAGCTGTAGAAGTAAGTTATTTTGGAAACGTTGAACCACTAGAAATTGATGGACGTTTAGAGTTCAGGCATACAAATGCAGAAGTTATTATGGCAGTACCATATGACGTTCCAGTTGTAGGGTATGAAACGAGTACTGTAAATACGCTTCGGCTTTGGAATGCGGAGCCAGTTCCTTTCCCGCAAAATTGTAAAGATATTTTGAAATATAAGCGTGAAACAGAGGCCGTATCGGAGTTTTTATATCCAGATGATACGCATGATGAGGGGAAAATACTTCGTTTAAAACAACAGTATTTCCTCGTATCAGCAAGTTTGCAAAATATCGTTCGTATGCATAGGGAGAGACACGGTAGTCTTCGTCAGTTACATGAAAAAATCGCGATTCATATAAACGATACACATCCGGTTCTAGCAATTCCAGAACTTATGCGTATTTTATTAGACGAAGAAAAATTGACATGGGAAGAAGCTTGGCACATAACAACGCAGACGATTTCCTATACGAATCATACGACGTTATCAGAAGCGCTTGAGAAATGGCCAATTCGCATTTTTAAACCGTTATTACCGAGAATTTATATGATTATTGAAGAAATTAATGAACGTTTCTGTCATGAGCTTTGGGACCGTTATTCGTACGATTGGAAGCGTATTGAGGACATGGCCATTATTGCGCATGACCTTGTGAAAATGGCTCATTTAGCGATTGTTGGTAGCCATAGCGTTAACGGTGTGGCTAAAATTCATACAGAAATTTTAAAGCAGCGTGAAATGCGATTGTTCTATGAATTTTATCCAGATAAGTTTAATAATAAAACGAATGGAATTGCTCATAGGCGCTGGTTAATGAAGGCGAATCCACAGCTGACGAATCTTATTTCGGAAGCGATTGGAGAAGAATGGAAGAAAGAGCCAATTAAGCTGCAAGCACTGCAAAACTTCATACATGATACTAGTTTTCAAGAAAAGCTTGCAGGGGTAAAACAAGAGCGTAAGATTATTTTAGCGGAGAGCATTCATAATAAAATGGGGATCACTATTGATCCAAATTCTATTTTTGATGTGCAAGTGAAAAGGTTACATGCCTATAAACGACAGTTATTAAATGTTCTTCATATTTTGTACTTGTATAACCGTTTAAAAGAGGATACTAGTTTTTCATTTTACCCGCGTACTTTTATTTTTGGAGCGAAAGCATCACCTGGCTATTATTATGCGAAGAAAATTATTAAATTAATAAATGAGCTTGCAAGAAAAGTGAATACCGATCCGTACGTAAGTCAATTTATGAAAGTTATCTTTCTAGAAAACTACCGAGTTTCTTTAGCTGAAGATATATTCCCGGCGGCAGATGTAAGTGAACAAATTTCAACTGCGAGTAAAGAAGCATCGGGAACAGGTAACATGAAATTCATGATGAATGGTGCAATTACACTCGGAACGTTAGATGGAGCTAATATTGAAATAAAAGACCGGGTCGGTGATGATGCCTGCTTCATTTTCGGCTTAACAGCGGATGAGGTTCTTCATTACTACCAAAACGGTGGATATCGTGCAAGTGACTATTATCACCACAATATGCACATTAAAAAAGTAGTAGATCAGTTAACGAATGGTTTCTTTGCACAGTCGGGAGCTGAATTTGAAGCGATTTATGATTCTCTCGTTATTCAAAATGATGAATACTTCGTTCTTCGAGATTTTAGCCCATATGCTGAAAGACAAGAAGCTGTCGGAAGGGCCTACGAAAATAGGGAGAAATGGCTGGAAATGTCGATTTTGAACATTGCACAATCGGGGCATTTTGCGAGTGATCGAACAATTTTGCAGTACAGTAATGAAATTTGGGGTATTGGTAATACTGTTAAACTTTTTTAGATGAAGGCCCCTTTTGAAGGGGCTTTTATTTATTTTGCTTAAGAAAGGTAAGGCATGAACGTATATATTATACCTGTTCCGCCATATTCGCCTGTCGCAAAGTATGAAAATGTAAAGAAACCTGTAAACGAAAAAATTATTATAAGAAAAAGTGCAAAGAAAAATTTTAGCATGTAAGGTCCCCTCATCCGAAAGTAATTTCATAGATTATTATAGTATACAAATATTAAATTTCCAATTGTTTACTGGTTAAAAATGAGAGGTCAGACATGTTTTGTATGTTGTAATGGAATGGTTATTCGTAATGGATTTTGTATTTTTCGTAAATGTCATGTTGTGATGGACGTGTGCATATTCCCAGTCTTTATCATTAAAATGGACATTTCTTGGAGGGAGAAGAGGAACGACATCGAATAAATTGACAAAACGAAAGCTACTAGCTACTTGCAGTTTATAATAATTTCGAAAGGCGATATCTCCAACTTTTGGAGAGGCAAAGGTATAAAGACCGTACTGTGCGAAGGCAGTATTTATACGTGCATCTAGTATGTGTAGTGTAGCGAGTGCACCGCCTAAGCTATGGCCTGTTGCAAGAAGTTTCTTATGGGCTGGTAATGACACGAGCATATCCATAATGGAATCCCGGCAAGATTCATAAATTGAAAGAAAGCCATTATGGACATTTCCACTATTTAAAGCATATGGGTATGGCTTTTGGTTAACGAGTGAATCGATAATCCAATCTGTATCTGTTTGTGTGCCCCTAAAAGCTACAATAATTGTATCCTCAGATTCTAATATGAATCCGAACCATTCTGTCTTTTGAATGGCCTTTCCTTGAAACCCTTGTACATATTGGAACCCATCGGGTATTTCGAAAATGCCATTTTGTTTATATTGTTCATACGTTAGATCGCAGCAAGATGCTAACAATATGGCAGTGTCTTTATCAAAGGATAAAGGAGTACGCATCAAGAAAGCCCTCCTTAAGAAAAGGTATAGTTCAATATATGCAGTGAGGGACTTGATTCATTCTTTTTGAAAAAAGGCTTGAACCTACAGTTACGTGAGGGAGTATGATTTTTGTAAACATATTGTTAGGAGGAGTGTAGGATGAGCAAAAAGGAAGGCTATTCAATTGGTGAGTTTTCAAAGAGAACAGGTATATCAATACGAACACTACAGTATTACGATGAACTTGGCCTGCTTAAACCTGAAAAAAATATAAATTCAGGACACCGTGTATATAAAGATAGAGATATATTAGCGCTCCAAAAAATAGTGAGTCTTAAAGTATTAGGATATAGTTTAGAAGAAATTCGTGTCATGCTCAATGTGAAAAGTTTGAATATAAGCTTAAAAGAAACATTACAAAATCAAAGAGTAGCCTTTGAAGAAAAGAAAAAACAACTTGAAGTTTCGATAAAGGCGATTGAACGAACAATGGTATACCTTGAGGAAGATGAAGAGGTAGATAGTAACATATTAATGAGCTTAATTAATAGTATCCAAAAAGAAAACGAACAACGTTTATGGCTTGAAGAATATGTATCAAAAGAAGTGGCTGATGGATTATATAATAAGCCGGAAGAAGAGGACATAGCACTTGATAAAGAGTTTATGCGTTTAGCAAAAGAAGTGAAAAGGTTATTTGGAAGACAAATTGAGGATTCAGAAGTGCAAAAATTGGTTGATGAACATATGAAAGTGACTCTTAAGTATGTCGGTGAAGAGACAATGTATTCTCTAGGTAAATTAGAGAATGTAGAAGAACAATATAATAATATGATGCCTTTTCCTTATACGGAAGATGAAGGGGCGTGGCTTAATGAAGCGATGAAATACTTTATGATCCAAAATGGTTTGTATAGTCCACCTAAATAAAAAGTGCCCTATAAGGGCACTTCTTACTCTTTTCCATCTAATAAACGACCAAGTCCGCCTAAAACGCTACCTTCACCGCTGTTTTGAGCTGCTGGGCTTGTAAGGCGTGCTGCTAAGCGGCTAAGTGTTAAGGACTGAATCCAAACCGTTCCAGGACCTTCTAGCGTTGCGAAGAATAAACCTTCACCGCCAAATAGAGCTGTTTTTACTTTTCCAACGAATTGAACATCGTAGTTAACGTCTTTTGTCATTGCAACGAGACAACCTGTATCAATGCGAAGTTTCTCACCAGGTTTTAATTCACGCTTATATACAGTTCCGCCTGCATGCATGAAAGCTAGACCATCACCTTCAAGTTTCTGCATGATGAAACCTTCACCACCGAAGAAGCCAGTTCCTATTTTTTTAGTAAACTCAATTCCGATAGAAACACCTTTTGCGGCACAAAGAAATGCATCTTTTTGGCAGACTACTTTTCCTTGATATTCTGTTAAATCAACAGGAATAATTTTTCCAGGATAAGGAGCGGCGAATGATACGTGTCGTTTGCCATGACCTGTATTTGTAAATACAGTCATAAACATACTTTCACCTGTAACGAGACGTTTACCTGCGCCCATTAATTTACCGAATAGACCATTAGATGGTCCAGAACCATCACCGAAAATCGTTTCCATTTCGATATGATCTTCCATCATCATCATTGCGCCAGCCTCTGCGACAACGCTTTCTTCTGGATCCAATTCAATTTCAACAAACTGCATATCATCGCCATATAATTTATACTCGATTTCATGTGCTTGCATTTTTTCACCTCATCATATGTAGTAATTATATTGTACAGAAATCAAAGGAATTAGAATACTGTAGTTTTATTAATTTTTGAATAAAAATAGAATGAAAATTTAAGGTTATACTAGAATTATAAAAAACGATGGGACGAAAGTGTTCTCATTTGACGTTTTTGATATAGCATGATATAGTGAAAACACTATTGAGCTACATAATGTGGTACGGAAATAAAGCACGTTGTATTAAAGGCTGTAAGCTTGTTATACATTCATGTCCTTTATATCCACCTTTTCATGTGGATTCATAGTTTCATTTTTATTTAGGAGGTACATGACATGCAAACAGGTAAAGTTAAATGGTTTAACGGCGAAAAAGGTTTTGGCTTCATCGAAGTTGAAGGCGGAGAAGACGTATTCGTACATTTCTCAGCTATTCAAGGCGACGGCTTCAAAACTTTAGAAGAAGGTCAAGAAGTTTCTTTCGAAATCGTTGATGGAAACCGCGGACCACAAGCAGCTAACGTTACAAAAAACTAATTAGCTAGCGAAAAGAAGCATTCCGAATTTCGGAATGCTTTTTTTATGCTTTAGAACCAGACTCATCTGAAGATAATTCACCTTTAAAGGTGCGTTCTTCAAAGTCATCAAGCAATTGTTCATATTCTTCATGTTCTTCTGTTGCGAAAACTTGTGGGTTTTTTCCATACATATCTGTTCCAATAAAGTTTTCGAAATCCTCTACATACCCAACATTTTCTTCACTATTTACGTACATGCCATTATAGTTTTTTGAATCCTGTCTTTCTAAATCGGATGGTGTTTCTGATGTTCCGTAATTTGCGACGTCTTGCCAAGCATCTTCAGCATCGTACTCTACAGAATGATCTTCGTCGTGCTTATGAAACGAAGGATCTAGCACCTCTTCTTCAACTGGGCGCGTCTGCATATCTAATTTATTTGTAGTGTGCTGAATACACGTTGTAGCAGTTGGCATTGCTTCTAATCTTTCAAATGGAATTTCCTCACCAGACACTTCGCAAATTCCGTACGTACCAGCTTCAATTTTTTGCAGAGCATGTTTCGTATCTTCTAACTGTTTATGCCAAAATTCGATGAGTCCGAAATCTTTCTCACGTTCGTACAATTCTGTAGCCATATCACCTGGATGGTTGTCATAGCTAGACAATTCTCCTACTGAATCACGTTCAGATGCACGGTTTTTATCTTCATGAGTTTGTATCGTTTGTTCAACTTCTTGCTGTTGTTTTTCTAGAATAGATTTAAATTGATTTATTTGTTGTGGAGTTAACATAGTCGTCCACCTTCCTACAATTCAGTTTCTTTACATAGTATGAGCGTTGAGAGTAGGAATTATGAGATGAATTTCAGCCGGGAAGTCGGTATATGAAAAAAGGAGCCGCATAAGCAGCTCCTTTCTATAGGAAATATCCAAGCAATAATCCGATTCCCATTAGGAGACCGAAAATTGTATTTGTTTTTGCTGTTGAAATCATCGCAGGTACCATTTCCATTGGAATGCTTTTGCCGATAAAGCCTTTCGTCGCTTTAAATGCTTTCGGTACACTTAAGAATACGATAAGCATCCATGGTGATACGATGTTAACGATGATTAAAGCGATTGTCCAAATGTAGGCAACGATAAACATAGAAGCAAGTACACCAACGGCTCTTTCGCGTCCAACGAGAATTGCTAACGTTTTACGACCATTTTCTTTATCACCATCTAAATCACGAATATTGTTAGATAGTAAAATTGCACCAATTAAAATGGAGCTTGGAATAGATAATAAAATCACTTCTGATGTTACTGCGCCTGTTTGGATAAAGAATGAAATACCAATAATAATGACACCCATAAATAATCCTGCTGTTAGCTCTCCAAATGGTGTGTACGCAATTGGAATAGGGCCACCAGTGTAAAGGTAAGCAACGGCCATACAAACAAGACCGATTGCAGCAAGCCACCAGCTAGAGTTCATACAAATATAAACACCTAATAGCGTTGCGATGCCTAAAAATCCGAATGCTAAGTTAAGAACGGTTTTTGGTTTAATGCCATCGCGGACGATAGCACCGCCTATTCCAACTGAACCTTCATGATCGAGTCCTCTTTTATAATCAAAGTATTCATTAAACATGTTCGTTGCTGCTTGAATGAGAAGGCAAGCAAGAAGCATCATAAAGAAAAGAGGAAGATGTATTTGATTTATACCTCCGACCTGCATTGCAAAAGCTGTTCCGATGAAAACAGGAACGAAAGCTGCTGTTAATGTATGGGGACGTAATAAACTCCACCAAATTCGCCAGCCTGTTTGTTTACTTGGCTTTGGCGCCGTAGGAGAGGAATTCGTTTCGACGTTCATTTCCATGTTGAATCCTCCTTGGTCACATATTGTACACAATTAAGTGTAGAAAAAGCATCATTTAGTGTCAACGTTTATTTTCTAGGAAGAGAAGGTGAATTTCTCAGAAATGCTAAACGTTGACAGGCCTTTCCTTTGAGGTGTATCTTAAAATCAAGCGTAATTATGACTATTTTTCGCCCATAGGGGGGAGACAATTGTGATTCAAACGAAACGAAAAGGCTTACAAGAAGTTCTTGTTACAGCTATTAAGCGTGCGACTGATGAAAAAACATTAGTTAGTTTTGTAAAACAAATAGATTGGGTGGATCCACTTCTGTTTTATGCAGCAGGAAAAAGGATCGCATTCGAAAATAGATGTTATTTTGCAGACCCAGCTCAGCATGTAATATTTGCTGGAATTGGCTCTGTTTTCACTATAGCAAATTCTTCTCACAAACGCTTTCAAACTGCTCGTGACGAGTGGGATAAAGTAAAAGAGAAAGCATTCGTACAAAGAGAAGGATACGAATTTGGAACAGGTCCTCTTTTATTTGGTGGATTTTCATTTGACCAAGAAAAAGAAAAAACGAATCTTTGGAAAGAATTTGATGATACCACATTTTCACTACCAGCATTTTTATTAACTGTAAAAAATGAAAAGGCGTGGTTAACGATTAATCAGTTCGTTTCAGCTGAAGATTGTGCAGAAACTCTTTATAACGAAATTATTTCTGTAGAAGAGAGAATTTTACAAGAGAGTAAATGTGCACTAGTAGGATCAAAATTAACAGTTACTTCTAAAGTAGAAGTTGATCCGAGTGGCTGGATGAACGCGATTGGAAAAGTGCAAGATGAAATGAAGCAAGGGAACGTGCAGAAGGTTGTATTAGCAAGGGAGCTAAAATTAACGATGGATCAGCATATTGATTCCGTTCTTGTTTTAGAAGCGCTTCGCATTGGGCAACCGGATTGTTACGTATTTTCTTTTGATTATAAAGGAGCATGCTTCTTAGGGGCGACACCTGAGCGATTGATTCGAAAAGAAGGCGAGAAGTTCACATCGATGTGCCTTGCTGGTTCAATTGGTCATGGCAATTCTATAGAAGAAAGTAAACAAAATGGTGAGACGCTTCTTCATGATGAAAAGAATTTGGCTGAACACGGTTATGTAGTTAACATGATTCGAGGTGTGCTAAGTGAGCATTGCGAATCTGTTAATATTCCGGAGAGCCCAGGCTTATTAACGACGAAAAATTTAATCCATTTATATACGCCAGTAGAAGCAAAAGGTGATGCAAGTCTTTTAACGATGGTAGAAGAATTACATCCAACACCAGCTCTTGGTGGTACACCTCGTCATGAGGCGTTGAAATTAATTCGTGATGTAGAGCTTTTAGATAGAGGATTATATGGTGCACCAATTGGCTTTATAGATGATGAAGGAAATGGTGAATTTGCGGTTGCACTTCGCTGCGGATTATTAAATGGCGAGAAGGCATCCTTGTTTGCCGGCTGTGGTATCGTAATTGATTCAGTAGCGCAGCTTGAATATGAAGAAACAAGTTTGAAGTTTAGACCGATGCTTGGTGCTTTGGAGGAATTAATGAAATGAACAATCATATAGAAGCATTATCATATTATTTAGGCGCGTTCGTGGACGAACTGACGCGTCTAAATGTATGTGATGTTGTCATTAGTCCTGGCTCACGGTCAACGCCGATTGCCTTACTAATGGAACAACATGAAGGAATGAAAACATATTTACATGTAGACGAAAGATCAGCAGGATTTTTTGCGCTCGGTATTGCGAAAGCAAAAAAACGTCCTGTTGCGCTATTATGTACGTCAGGGACGGCAGCAGCGAACTATTATCCAGCTGTATGTGAAGCGTTTCATTCACGAGTGCCGCTTATCGTATTAACAGCGGATAGACCGCATGAATTAAGAGATGTGGGTGCACCACAGGCGATGAATCAATTTAATTTATACGGTACTTTTGTGAAGCAATTTACAGAGATGGCACTTCCTGAAGCGAGTGAAGCAATGTATCATTACGCTCGAATGACAACGCAGCGTACGATAGCAAGTGCACTTCTAGCCCCGCAAGGACCTGTTCATCTTAATTTTCCAGTTCGCGAGCCGCTTATACCGGATTTCTCATTAGAAAGTTTATGGGATAAAGGGCGTGGTGAATATACAGGAGTAGTTCAGCAAGGGAACGTGACGATGCCGAGTGAATATGTAGATTCTCTTGTAGGGCGCCTTTCACATATGGAAAAGGGGCTTATTATTTGTGGAGACGGCAGTCATCCAGAAATAACAGAAGTTGTTATGAAAGTAGCTGAGAAAACAGGGTATCCAATTTTAGCAGATCCACTTTCTAACCTCCGTAGTGGTAATCATGATAAAACGATGGTTATAGATTGTTACGATACATTTTTACGAAATGAATTGTTAAAAGAAACGTGGAAGCCGAATGTTTTAATTCGTTTCGGAGGAATGCCTGTCTCTAAAGCATTAACGCAGTTCATCAAAAAACAAACGAAAGCTGTTCATATCGTTGTCGATGAATCTGGACAATGGAGAGATCCAGCTCTAGTTGCGACAGAAGTTGTACAAGCTAGTGACAGTGAATTTTGCAGAGCATTACTAGAGAAAATGCCAGTTATGAAAAAGAATGATTGGTTCGGAATGTGGAAACAAATAAACGAGAAAACGAGAGAAACGCTTCGTGAGATGGAAACATATGAAACGGCATTTGAAGGAAAAGTAATTACGGATATTGTAAGTGTATTACCAGAAGGGGCAACGTTATTTGCGAGTAATAGTATGCCAATTCGTGATACCGATTCATTTTTCTTCACATCGGATAAAAACATTCAAGTAATGGCGAACCGCGGTGTAAATGGTATTGATGGAATCATTTCAACAGCTTTAGGAGCGAGTATTATTTGTGATCCGCTCGTATTAGTAATCGGTGATTTATCATTTTATCACGATTTAAACGGACTATTAGCCGCGAAACTACATGAGTTAAATATAACGATTGTTGTTGTAAATAATGATGGTGGAGGTATTTTCTCATTCTTACCACAATACGAGAAAAAGGAACATTTCGAATCATTATTTGGAACACCAATTGGGCTTGATTATGAACATGTTGTCAAAATGTATGGTGGTTCATTTAGCCGTGTAAATGGTTGGGAAAACTTCCGAGAAGAAGTACAAACTGGAACGAAAACGAATGGATTACACGTCGTGGAAATTTGTACGAATCGCGAAGAAAACTTGAAATTACATCGTGAACTATGGGCAAAAACAATGGACGTTATTACTACATCTTTGCAAGGTGAATCAAAATGAAAGTAACATTGCAAGGTGTATCGTATGAATATGAAGTAGCCGGAAGCGGGGAACCACTTCTACTTCTTCATGGTTTTACGGGAAGCATGGAAACGTGGGGTTCCTTTATTCCTTCTTGGAGCGAGCAGTTTCAAGTCATTCTAGTAGACATTGTTGGACACGGGAAAACGGAAAGTCCTGAAGATGTGATGCATTATGATATTCAAAATGTGGCGCTGCAAATGAAAGAACTACTGGATCATCTTCATATTGAAAATGCGCACATACTTGGCTATTCAATGGGTGGTAGACTTGCGATTACGATGGCATGCTTATATCCAGAATATGTGCGTTCGCTTCTTTTAGAAAACTGTACAGCTGGACTTGAGAGTGCAAAGGAGCGAAAAGAACGCAAGGAAAAAGATGAACGACTTGCCGATAAAATTGAGCAAGAAGGCATCCGAAGTTTTGTATCGATGTGGGAAAATATTCCGCTATTTGAAACGCAAAAACGTTTAGTGCAAAACGTAAAAGAAGCGGTGCGAAAAGAACGACTTGCTAATAATCCAAAAGGACTTGCAAATAGTCTTCGTGGCATGGGAACAGGGGCTCAACCTTCATGGTGGAACGAATTGCAAAACCTAAAAATGCCTGTCCTTTTACTGAATGGAGAAAGCGATGAAAAGTTCTTTCGCCTATTAAAAAACATCGAAAAATGCATCCCTCATGCGAAATTTGTCAAAATTGATGGGGCTGGCCATGCAATTCATGTGGAACAACCGGAAAAGTTTGATACAATAGTAAAGGGATTTCTAAAAACTATGCAGTGATACTTTTTTCAGCAAGAAGGAAGTTGCACTTATAGCGGAGATCAGAAATATAAAAGGAGGTAATAGTAATGACTATTGAATGGGTAAAAGAAGGCAATTACGAAGATATTATTTATTCAACATACAATGGCATCGCAAAGATTTCGATTAACCGCCCTGAAGTACATAATGCATTCCGTCCTAAAACGGTAATGGAGTTAATCAATGCTTTTGCACACGCTCGTGATGATGCAAATGTTGGCGTTATCATTTTAACAGGTGAAGGTGGACGTGCATTCTGTTCTGGCGGCGACCAAAAAGTTCGCGGTCATGGTGGCTATGTAGGTGACGACCAAATCCCACGTTTAAACGTATTAGACTTACAACGTCTAATTCGCGCAATCCCTAAACCGGTTATCGCAATGGTAGCAGGTTATGCAATCGGTGGTGGACACGTACTTCATATCGTATGTGACTTAACAATCGCTGCAGACAACGCTGTATTCGGACAAACAGGTCCTAAAGTAGGAAGCTTTGACGGTGGATACGGAGCTGGTTATTTAGCTCGTATGGTAGGCCATAAGAAAGCTCGTGAAATTTGGTACCTATGCCGTCAATATAGTGCACAAGAAGCACTTGATATGGGCTTAGTAAACACAGTAGTACCATTAGAAGAACTTGAAGCAGAAACAGTACAATGGTCACAAGAAATTTTAGCAAACAGCCCAATGGCACTTCGTTTCCTAAAAGCTGCATTCAACGCAGACACAGACGGTTTAGCTGGTATTCAACAACTAGCTGGAGACGCAACGTTATTGTACTACACAACTGACGAAGCAAAAGAAGGCCGCGACGCGTTCAAAGAAAAACGCACTCCGGACTTCGGTCAATTCCCTCGTTTCCCGTGATCAAACCAAAAGCGGAAGCGGCTCGCTTAGAATGTGAGGTGGATGGAGCTTCTGACAGAGAGGCGCTTTTTGCCTCGTAGGAAGAAGTGAAGCCACCGAACATTCTAGCCGCTGTAGCTGGATGAAACCAAAAGCGGAAGCAGCTCGTTCAGAACAAGAGGGCGTTGGAACTCCTGAAAAAAAGGCGCTTTTTGCCTCGCAGGAAGGCGTGAAACGACCGACTGTTCTAGCTGTTGTAGCTGGATGTTTTAAAAGCGGAGCCGACTGTTTAGCCCCGTAGGCTAAGGTTCTTTCGCACAGAAAGTGTTTTTTACTTTCTCGTGCGGAAGGTTCTTAGACGGAAGGGGCTAGGAGGCGCAGCTGGATGTGATGAAAAGCGGAAGCAGCTCGCACACAATGTGAGACGCAACCAAAAGATCACACCGGAAACAAAACAACTAAGAGACTTGATGTCATATCAGGTCTCTTTCTTTCATGAAAGGAGAATGAGTGATGGAGACGATGCCGAATTGGTTAATGCAACGTGCATTTTTAACACCTGATCGCACTGCAATTGAAATTGAAGAGGAGAAGGTTACTTTCGTGCAGCTGCATGAAAAAGTAGTATCTGTTTGTGAACACCTCACGCATGTAGGAGTGAAGCGGGCGCAAAAGGTGGCTGTTCTGATGAAAAATGGTATGGAGATGATTACAGTTATTCACGCCCTATCTTACATAGGTGCAGTAGCTGTGCTTTTAAATACGCGTCTTTCAAGAGAAGAGCTACTTTGGCAAATGGATGATGCGGAAGTTGTTTGTTTAGTAACGGATCAAGAGTTTGAGACGGAAAATGTTCCAGTATGTTCATTTGCTGAAGTGATGCAAGGACCGAAGGCGGAAGCATTTATACAAGAAGAATTCTCTTTAGAAGAAGCGATGACAATTATTTATACGTCAGGGACGACAGGGAAACCGAAAGGCGTTGTTTTAACGTACGGTAACCACTGGGCAAGTGCAGTCGGTTCTTCGCTTAATTTAGGGCTTCGTGATGATGATTGTTGGTTAGCTTGTATGCCAATGTTCCACGTTGGCGGGTTATCTCTTTTAATGAAAAATATTATGTACGGTATGCGCATTTTACTCGTTCCAAAATATGATGCTAATTTTATTCATAAAGCACTTCAAACGAGAGGCGTTACGATTATTTCTGTCGTTTCTAAAATGCTAACAGATTTATTAGAACGACTTGGCGAAGGTACATATCCATCTTCTTTACGATGCATGTTACTTGGGGGAGGACCAGCACCGAAGCCGTTATTAGAAACATGTGTGGAAAAAGGAATTCCTGTGTATCAAACGTACGGTATGACAGAAACATCATCGCAAATTTGTACGTTAACAGCAGATTACATGTTAACGAAAGTAGGATCAGCCGGAAAACCACTATTTCAGTGTCAGCTTCGTATTGAAAAAGACGGCGTAGTTGTGCCGCCCCGTGCTGAAGGAGAAATTGTAGTAAAAGGACCGAACGTAACAGGTGGCTACTTTAACCGTGAAGATGCGACGCATGAGGCGATCAGAAATGGATGGCTTCATACTGGTGACCTCGGTTATTTAGATGAGGAAGGATTTTTATACGTATTAGATCGACGCAGTGATTTAATTATTTCTGGCGGAGAAAATATATATCCAGCTCAAATTGAAGAAGTATTGCTCTCTCATCCGGCGGTAGCAGAAGCGGGTGTTGTCGGTATGGCTGACGAAAGTTGGGGACAAGTACCAGCTGCTTTTGTTGTAAAAAGTGGAGAGGTAACAGAAGAAGAAATTCTTCGTTTTTGCGAAGAGAAATTAGCGAAATATAAAGTGCCGAAGAAAGCATGTTTCTTAGAGGAATTACCACGAAATGCTTCGAAGAAATTGTTAAGACGAGAGTTAAGACAATTAGTGGAGGAGATGTAGGTGGAAATAAAAAAAGCGACACTTTATATAACGGAAATGCCGCTCATTATCCCGTTTGCGGCAAGTTACGGGACTTATGAAAAGCGTGAAAGTATCGTCATTGAATTAGAAGATACAGATGGATACATTGGTTTTGGTGAAGTCGTTGCATTTTCTGAACCGTGGTATACGGAAGAAACGGTGAAGACAGCGCTGCATGTACTTCAGGATTTTTTATTACCAGATTTATTGAAAGCTGAAATTTCTCATCCGAATGAAGTACCGTCTTTGTTCAAACATATAAAGAGAAACCGAATGGCAAAGGCCGGAATTGAAGGTGCTGTCTGGGATTTATATGCGAAGCGTCAAAAGCAGTCGTTAGCGATATTGCTTGGCGGAAATAGGTCTGAAATTGAAGTCGGCGTTGTGATTGGGATCAATACAATTCCAGTTATGCTAAAACAAATCGAGAAGTACGCGGAAGAAGGATACGAGCGCTTTAAAGTGAAAATAAAGCCAGAACATGATTACGAATTACTGAAAGAAATTCGTAAAGAGTTTCCGAATATCCCGTTAATGGCTGATGCAAATTCAGCTTATACATTAGCGGATACGGAGAAGTTGAAACGACTAGATGAATTCCAACTTATGATGATTGAACAACCGTTAGCGGATTATGATTTTCTTGATCATGCACAGTTGCAAAAGAAAATTGAAACACCGATTTGTTTAGATGAAAGCATCCATAGTTTAGAAGACTCACGTGTTGCGATTACGCTTGGCAGTTGCCGCGTCGTTAATATTAAACCAGGGCGAGTGGGCGGATTAACAGAGTCCGTTCAAATCCATAATTATTGTATGGAGCATAACATACCAGTTTGGTGCGGTGGCATGGTAGAAATGGGGATTTCACGAGCTCAAAATGTTGCACTTGCCTCTTTGCCAAACTTTACGATTCCTGGAGATATATCTGCTTCTAGTAGACATTGGGAGAAGGATATCATTTCACCAGAAGTGATGCTTGAAGGCGGAAAAGTAAGGGTACCGCAAAGTATTGAACGTGAGTATGAAGTAGATCGAGGCAGGTTGGAAGAAATAACAAAGCAGCGGATTATTTTTGAGCGATGAATGGGAGCTTTTATTAGTACTGACTACCTGCAAATAGCTGGATGATTTTGTCGTGAATTGTCGGTAAGTCGATATATTTAAAAAATCGCTGATATAATTTAAATTACAGTTGATATATTTTGAAAATCGCCGATATAATTTCATTTATCAAGGTTACTCTTACGGGTAGCCTTTTCTTATTGTACAAATTGGATAGACTAGTTTAAAATCGAGCGTATGAAAACAGAATAAAGTAGGGGGACTAAAATGAAGCGCATTTCAATTTTAATAGCTGATGATGAAGCGGAAATTGCTGATTTAATTGAGATACATTTAGAAAAAGAGGGTTACCACGTCGTTAAAGCAGCTGATGGAGAAGAAGCCATGCATATTATTCAAACGCAGCCAATTGACTTAGTGGTTTTAGATATTATGATGCCGAAAATGGATGGATATGAAGTGACGAGGCAGATTCGCGGCAAGCACCACATGCCAATCATTTTCTTAAGTGCGAAAACATCTGATTTTGATAAAGTGACAGGTCTTGTATTAGGCGCAGATGATTATATGACGAAACCTTTTACACCGATTGAATTAGTTGCACGTGTAAATGCACAACTGCGTAGATTTCTTACGTTAAATCAGCCGAAAGTAGCGGAGAATAAATCTGCTTTAGAAATAGGCGGAGTCGCTATTGATCCTGAGCGAAGAACAGTAAATGTGTACGGAGAGCCAATTGAATTAACACCAAAAGAATTTGATATTTTATATGTATTAGCAAGTCATCCGAAGAAAGTGTACAGTGTGGAAAATATTTTTCAGCAAGTATGGGCTGAAGGGTATTACGAAAGTGGAAATACAGTTATGGTACATATCCGTACTTTACGAAAAAAGCTTGGGGAAGATAAAAGAAAGGATAAGTTAATAAAAACAGTGTGGGGGGTAGGTTATACTTTCAATGGCTAAAACGATGAGAAGCTTTCGCTCGAAGATGATTATGCTATTTGCGTTAAGTATGATATTAGCTGGTGGCGTAACGTATTTGATTTATGAGGGGCTACGTCTCTATTATAAATTAGCAGTTCGTTATGAGGATCCTTTAGCCCAATTTCGTTCAATGGTAAGACAAATTGGGGACATTAATTTCTTTTTAATTGTATTTATTCCTCTGTCCATTATGTTTTTCTTCTTTCTTACTAGACCGTATTTAAAATATTTTGATGAGATTTCGAACGGGATTCATCATCTTGCGAACGGAGATTTTTCAAATCAAGTTCGTGTTTCATCAAATGATGAGTTTGGATATATCGCACGCGAAATTAATGTAGCGAGTGAAAAATTAAAAGAAGCGGTTGAACGAGGAGACTTTGCGGAAAGTAGTAAAGATCAGCTCATTGTCAACTTAGCTCATGATTTAAGAACGCCGCTAACATCTGTTTTAGGGTATTTAGATTTAATTCTTAAAGATGAGAATTTGACGAAGGAACAAATTAAACATTTTTCCACAATTGCTTTTACGAAATCCGAAAGGCTTGAAATCTTAATTGATGAATTATTTGAAATAACGAGAATGAATTATGGCATGCTGCAAATTGAAAAAAGACCAATTGATATAAGTGAATTACTTATACAGTTAGATGAAGAATTATATCCGTTATTAGAAAAAAAAGGTTTAGAAGCGAGATTGAATATGGATTCGCATTTACCTATTAACGGTGACGGGAAATTGTTAGCTCGAGTATTTGAAAATCTTTTAACGAATGCGATTCGCTATGGATACGATGGAAAGTTTGTTGATGTGAACGGATATATTGATCATGAAGAGGTAGTTGTACAAATTATTAATTACGGAGATAGCATTCCAGAAGAGGATTTACCATATTTATTTGATATGTTTTATACAGGTGATAAGG
This sequence comes from Bacillus sp. AR13-1, assembly GCF_008042285.1. Classification (NCBI taxonomy): domain Bacteria; kingdom Bacillati; phylum Bacillota; class Bacilli; order Caryophanales; family Bacillaceae; genus Bacillus; species Bacillus sp. AR13-1. The sequence goes on along the minus strand of NZ_QNUA01000046.1, from coordinate 60,690 downwards.
CGAGGTCAGAGCAACAGGGCGGAACAGGCCTTGGGCTATTTATCGCAAAAAATATTATCGAACAGCATGATGGGACAATCTCTGCTGAAAGTAACGTAATTAGAACGATATTTGAAGTGAGATTACCAAAAGAAGAGAGCAAAGCAATTTAATAAAAATTTAAACTTTACCCCACTTTTTATTTTAATAGTTTTTTCTATTCTATACGTAAGTTACGTTAAGGAGGAACTAGAAATGAAAAAGTGGGTATTTATTTCTCTTTTTATAGTATGTACAGCATGTGTAGGCTTTTATATATTACCAGTATTTCAAAAGGAGATCGATGTTAAAATTGCAGAAAAAGATAATAAAGTAAAAGCCGCGAACACTGAAAAGATAGAGGTCACAAAGGAACAAATTTATAAAGGGGATCTACTATTAGTTAATAAAGATTACCCGGTTAAAAAAGATAGTGTTAGGTCCGATATTATAAATGTAAATCACAATAGTGAATTAGTAAGGGGCTATGTAATATTTGATAGAAATCTTCGCTTATCAAAGGGTGTTGTAAAAAAGTTTTTGAACGTTGTCGATGCAGCTGGGAAAGATGGAATACAGCATTTCTTAATGAGTAGCGGTTACCGAGATTTTCAAGAACAAAGTAAATTATATAAAGAAATGGGATCTGATTATGCACTTCCAGCAGGATATAGTGAACATAATTTAGGGTTATCACTCGACGTTGGGTCTACTCAAAAGAAAATGGAGAAAGCTCCTGAAGGAAAATGGATTGAAGAGAACGTATGGAAGCACGGATTTGTTTTACGTTATCCGAAAAATAAAAGTGATATTACGGGCATTCAATATGAGCCGTGGCACATACGTTATGTCGGCTTACCACATAGCGCAATTATGCAAAAAAAGAAGATTACGTTAGAGGAATATTTGGACTTTTTAAAAGAGGAAAAAGAAGTTTCAACTGAGGTTGAAGGTAAGAAATATACGGTTTCTTATTATAAAGTTTCAGATCGTATGAACGTGAATGTTCCAGTAAATAAGCAATATGAAATTTCGGGGAACAATATGGACGGGGTTATTGTGACGGTTCAAGAATAGAGAAAAAGGCTGGTCCGTTTTGGGTCAGTCTTTTGGCATATAAGAAATAGATTGCCGTTTTTTGTCGGTAAATCGATATTCCTTGTCGAATCATTGATATAATTTCCTGTACTATCAACATTTTGTGGATTGTTTTTTATTTACCATTAAACATTATAACGTTATATTTACTTTTCTTTTTTTTCGTGATACTCTAAATATGTGAAAGAGATATAAAATGAAATTTTAATGTAAGCGTATTCTTATGGCTTCTTATAGAAAAGGGTGGAAATACAATGACAGAACGATTCGTGCTACGTAATGTGAAGCGTGTGAACGGGGAAGAGATTGACATTGTAGTTGAAAATAATAAAATCGCACAGGTGACGAAAGCTGGTGCTGGCGAGGGTGGAAAGGTTCTTGATTACTCAGGTACTTACGTATCGAGTGGATGGATTGATTTGCACGTTCATGCTTTTCCAGAGTTTGATCCGTATGGCGATGAGGTAGATGAAATTGGCGTTAAGCAAGGGGTAACGACAATTGTTGATGCGGGAAGCTGCGGAGCTGATCGTATCGCAGATTTAGTACAAAGTAGAGAACAGGCAAAAACGAATTTATTTGCCTTTTTAAATATTTCTCGCATCGGTTTGAAACGAATTGATGAATTATCCAATATGGAATGGATAGATAAAGAGAAAGTAATAGATGCAGTAGAAAAGTATAAAGATGTAATCGTTGGATTAAAAGCGAGAATGAGTAAAAGTGTCGTTTGTGATAGCGGAATTGAACCGCTGCACGTAGCGCGTTCTTTATCTCGTGAAACATCATTACCGATTATGGTACATATCGGTTCAGCTCCTCCGCGTATAGAGGAAGTTGTACCTCTTTTAGAAAAAGATGATGTCATTACACATTACTTAAACGGGAAAGAAAATAATTTATTTGATGAAGAAGGAAAACCGATATCTGTGTTATTAGATGCAGTGAAACGCGGTGTTCATTTAGATGTTGGGCATGGTAATGCTAGTTTTTCTTTTAAAGTAGCAGAGGCAGCGAAGCGTTACGGCATTGCCCTTAATACAATTAGTACAGATATTTACCGGAAGAATCGTATACACGGTCCAGTTTACAGTATGGCTAACGTTCTTTCGAAATTCCTTTACCTAGGTTATCCGCTAGAAGAAGTAATTGATGCAGTTACGAAAAATGCGGCAGAGTGGCTGAAAAAACCAGAGCTTGGTCGTATTCAAGAAGGCGATATTGCAAACTTAACTTTATTTACGGTGAAAGATGAACCGATTACGTTAATTGATTCAGAAGGGGATCAGCGCATTGCTGAAATAAGAATTGATACGAAAGGGGTTGTAATCAATGGGTCATTCATTGAATGCTAAGTACGGATTAAAAAGAGTTATTAATGCGAGCGGTAGAATGAGTATTTTAGGTGTATCCGCTCCTACAGATACAGTTATGGATGCGATGAAACATGGTGGACAAAATTATGTAGAAATTGCTGATTTAGTAGATAAAGCGGGAGACCATATTGCGAGAATTCTAGATTCAGAGGCAGCAGTTGTTGTAAATTCAGCATCAAGCGGAATTGCGCTTTCTATCGCTGGTATCGTTACAGAAGGAAATCGTCGTAAGAGTGAACGACTTCATCAGGAGGTAATCCTGAAAAACGAAGTGATTATGTTAAAAGGTCATAACGTTCAATACGGTGCTCCTGTTGAAACGATGATTTATTTAGGCGGCGGTAAGCTCGTTGAAGTGGGTTACGCAAATGAAGGGAAAGCAGAGCATATTGAAGATGCAATTGGCGAAAATACAGCAGCTATTCTTTATGTGAAATCGCATCATGCAGTGCAAAAAAATATGATTTCTGTTGAAGAAGCGTGGGAAGTAGCACAGCGAAATAATGTACCACTTATCGTTGATGCGGCAGCTGAAGAAGACATTCAAAAATACGTGAAGTATTCAGACCTAGCCATTTATAGCGGTTCAAAGGCGATTGAAGGACCTACTTCTGGTATTGTCGGCGGTAAACGAAAATATATTGAATGGCTAAAAGTGCAATTACATTGCATCGGAAGAAGTATGAAAGTTGGGAAAGAGACGACTTTCGGTTTACTTCAAGCGCTTGATGAGTACGGAGTAAAAGAAGATAAGAGCGAACAAGAAAAAGAGTTGTTACAAGTACTTATGCCGCTGAAAGAGTTAAACGGTGTAAATGTAACGATCGTTCAAGATGAAGCTGGAAGAGCAATTTTTAGAGCGCGTATTCATATTAACGAGAACGAATTAAATAAAACTGCAAAAGATGTTGTGACCGCGTTACGCGAAGGGGAAATCGCAATTTACACACGTGATTACGGAGTAAGACAAGGATTCTTTGATATCGATCCACGTCCACTTCAAGGTGATGACATACATGTAATTGAAGAAAAAATGAGAGAAATTGTAGGGGGAAACTAAAATGACAAACATTCAAAAACGTTTTTATAAAGGCCGCGTAGCATTAAATGTATTAGCGAACAATACCCGAAATGCGAAAGATATTTTTGAAGCCGCAGAAGGTTATGTAGTAGTCGGAGTGTTATCAAAAGATTATCCAACAGTAGAAGAAGCAGTTACAGCGATGAAAGCATACGGAAAAGAAATTGATGACGCTGTATCAATCGGACTAGGAGCAGGGGATAATCGCCAAGCGGCAGTTGTAGCTGAAATTGCGAAGCATTATCCTGGTAGTCATATTAACCAAGTGTTCCCTTCAGTAGGAGCGACGCGCGCAAATCTTGGCGGCAAAGATAGCTGGATTAATAGTTTAGTATCACCAACAGGAAAAGTAGGTTACGTAAATATTTCTACTGGCCCAGTTAGTGCGGCTGGGGAAGAAAAAGCAATCGTTCCAATTAAAACAGCAATCGCACTTGTACGTGATATGGGCGGGAATTCATTGAAATACTTCCCAATGAAAGGTTTAGCGCATGAAGAAGAATATCGCGCTGTTGCGAAAGCATGTGCGGAAGAAGGATTTGCATTAGAGCCAACAGGCGGAATTGATAAAGAAAACTTTGAAACAATTGTACGTATTGCATTAGAAGCAAACGTAGAGCAAGTTATCCCGCACGTGTACTCTTCTATTATTGATAAAGAAACTGGCAATACGAAAACAGAAGATGTTCGTGAATTACTAGCGGTCGTGAAGAAGTTAGTTGATCAATATGCGTAAGAAAATTGCAGCATTCGGTGAAGTTATGATGCGCCTGCAAGTGCCAGGGTATGAATTGCTATCGCAAGCAAACACATTAAATTACTCATTTTCAGGTACAGGTGTGAACGTTGCAGCAGCACTTTCTCATCTAGGGCATGAAGGTTTTCTTATTTCAACTTTACCGGAAAACTCTGTTGGGGATGCTGCGGTATCACATATTCAAAAGTTAGGCATTCAGGCACCGCTTGTTTCAAGAGGCGGTAAATATGTGGGCATGTACTTTTTGGAAAATGGATTTGGCGCACGCGCAAGCCGCGTTACGTATTCTAACCGATTAGAAAGTAGTTTCAATACGGCATGTGAAGAGATGTACCAATTTGAAGAAATCGCAAAAGAAATTGATATCGTTCATTTTTGCGGGATTACCCTTGCTATGAATGATACTGTGCGCCATCATATGAAATCTTTGGCGAAGGCAGTTAAAGAAAATGGAGGCACTGTCGTTTTCGATTGCAACTATCGTCCATCGCTTTGGGGAGAAGATGGGTATGAACAGGCGAAACCTCATTATGAAGAAATGCTAGGCCTTGCCGATATTGTAATGATGAATGAAAAAGATGCGATGTTTGTTCTCGGAATGAAAACGGAAGAGACGGAGCGAGAAGCACAGCTTGTTGATCTTATTCCAAAAGTCGCTGAAATATATAATATCGCTACAATTGCTGGGACACATCGTTCTATTAATAGCGATAATACACACTCACTTCGCGGATTCATATGTAAAGATGGGACGTTCACTTTTGCCAAAACACTTACGTTTTCTGTATATGATAGAATAGGTGCTGGAGATGCTTATACGAGCGGAATTATTCATGGCGAGATAGAAGAGTTTGCACCAGAGAAAGCTGTTTCATTTGCGTCAGCAGCTGGAATGCTTGCACATACAATCGTCGGTGATACGCCAATGTCATCAGAGAAAGATATACTTCGGGCAATGACGGCATCAGTAGGTGATGTAGAAAGGTAGTGGGTGTAACGGTGAACGTAACGAGAAAAAGAGGTCCATTATATTTACAAATTAAAAATATTATTCGTGATCGAATATTACATGGTGTTTATGCCATTCATACAAATATTCCTTCTGAACCACAATTAGAAGAAGAGTTCAAAGTGAGTAAAATTACAGTGCGAAACGCAATTAAAGAACTCGTTCAAGAAGGGTATTTAGAAAAGAAAAGTGGTAAAGGAACGAAAGTCATTCGAAATACTTCTGCGACAAAGCTTTCAAAGGGAAAGAAATTTACAGAAGTGTTAGTGGAAGAAGGCTATAAAGTACAAAAGAAATTGCTAAAGGCAGAAGTGGTTCATAATGAAGAAGGAACAGTACCATTTCGTTTATTTGGTAAAGAGAGTTTTCGTATTGAGCGCCTATATGCTTTAAATGATACTCCGTACATTCATTATACGCACTATTTCTCAGCACAAATGGCAAGTACAGACTTAGCGGACTTTGACTTACAATCGCTTTATGATCTAGTCGAGGACCGTGGTATACATTTAGAAAACTTCAGAGATGAATTCGCTGTTGGATTTGCGCCTAATTTCGTTGCAGAAGCGTTAGGAGAAAAAGAGGGAACAGCGTTATTAAAACGTATGCGCTATTCTTACGATGAAGTTGGAGAAGTAATTGAATATAGTGAAGGCTACTACAATACGGAAATGCAGCATTACGTTGTAAATTATGATGTGTAAAAAGTGAAGAGGGACCAATTCCCTCTTTTTTTGTAAAAAAATTTCATATCGAAGGGGAATGGGATATGGATATATACTTATTAATCGTCACGTTAATTGCGATCGCAATTGTTATTTTAGGGGTATCATGGTGGAAATGGCATGCGTTTATTAGTCTAACAGTTGCTAGTCTATTTTTAGCTATTATGTCTGGGTTGAACTTGACCAAAATTGTTACTGCCTATGAAACTGGTGTTGGTAGTGTACTAGGGCATTTAGTTGGTATTTTGGCTCTCGGAACAATTTTAGGGAAAATGATGTCCGATTCAGGGGCTGGCATGCAAGTAGCAGATTTCTTCATTCGATTCTTCGGGGTGAAAAAATTACCTTGGGCAATGTTATTCGCCGGATTTGTTATAGGTATTCCAGTGTTTTTTGAAGTGGGAATCGTCATTTTATTACCACTTGTTATTTCAATTCGAAAAACAACGAAACAAAATATATTGTTAATTGCGTTACCTGTTATTGCCGGATTATCGATTGTACATGGGCTAGTGCCGCCGCATCCAGGTGCGATGACAGCAATCGGTATTTATAATGCGAATTTAGGAAAGGTACTATTGTATTCATTAATTATCGCGTTACCAACAGCAATTATCGCAGGACCGGTATTTGCAAAGTGGGTACATAAGAGGGTTATACCTGAAAATGAACCGGAGCTTGTTCGAGTTACGACAGTATCTACTGATTTGCCAAGTCGTAAAGCTTCATTCTTTATCATTTTATTACCAGTAGTTTTAATGATTTTATCAGTAGTCGCACCATATATTTCATTACCGAAAAAAATAACTGAATTTTTAGTATTTGTAGGAAGTCCGGTAATCGCTTTACTTATTTCATGTTTCGCAGCGTTTTATTTGCTTGGTATAAAACAAGGAATTAATAAAAAGATGATTAAAAAATTAACAGATGAAAGTTTACTACCTGTCGGTTCCATTATTTTAATAATTGGTGCAGGCGGTGGATTTAAACAAATATTAATTGAAAGCGGCGTTGGAACAGCCATCGCTCAAATGGCAGAACATATTTCATTATCACCAATCGTCTTAGCGTTCATGGTAGCGGGATTAATCCGAATTGCAACAGGTTCAGCTACTGTAGCATTAACGACAGCAGCTGGAATTGTTTCACCGGTTATTCAGCACATGTCTGGTGTAAATTTAGAATTACTCGTTATTGCAACAGGGGCAGGATCATTAATGTTTTCTCATGTAAATGATGCAGGATTTTGGCTTGTAAAAGAGTATTTAGGATTAACAGTGAAGGAAACGTTTAAAACGTGGACTGTACTTGAGACATTATTATCATTTATTGCATTTGGCTTTGCTCTTTTATTAAATATGTTTCTTTAGAAGATACCTTAACAGGTATCTTTTTTTTTGCAGCTCTTTTCACGAAACAAGCCCGTTTTTAGGAAAGCCAAGCTTCCGATTCGCCCTGAAAACATAATATAAATGGAATCCCCTCATTTAGAACAAGAAGAACTTGTTATGAATGATACTAAAGGAGGAATAGAATAATGGGCGAAAAGTGTGAACACAGACATGATGATTGCGACCGCAGATGTGATGATTTCGATCGCAGACGTGGCTGCGGAGGCGGTTTTGCGCTTCTAATCGTATTGTTTATTTTATTAATCATTATCGGTGCTAGCTGCTTCGGCGGAGGCGGAGGCGGTTATGGTGGCGGTTATGGTGGTTACGGCGGTTATGGCGGCGGCTATGGTGGATATTGCTGCTAATTATTTAAAAACTATTGAAAATGGCCTTGTGCAATATGCACAAGGCCATTTTATTCATATTTTTATATGCTGTGATAATTTACTAATGTACAGAGAACGGATTAAGAAGAAGAAAATGATCTCGATAATCCCGAACAACGTAAGTATAATGATTAATTCTTTTAATAAAGAGAAAGAAAACATGCTTTGTAAAAACTTAATCGCAAATATTGTATGAATACCAGCAACTATATAAGGAATGAAAAATAAAATTCCTAACTGAATCGTTGCAGAACGAAACATTTCCGATTCTGTTAAGCCGAGTTTTGTAATCGTAATGTACTTTTGTTTTTCAGTCGTTAAGTCGTTATACATACGGAAGTATAAAACGCTAGCTGCTCCGATAAAGAAAATAAAGCCGAGAAATGCCCAAATAAAGAAATTAGCAATTGCATCTTCTTTACCGTGAACTAGTTCATCAGTAGCCGTATATATGTAGAAAGGAACTTGCGCTTTCTTTTCTTTATGTTTTTCGTAGAACTCACGTGCATCATCACCAATAGCACGTAACATATTTTTTGTTGGAACCATTGCATTTTCCCAGTTTTCTACGAAGTAGTTATAGATTACGGTCGTTTCAATATGAGGAATCATATTGTCAAAAACATAATCTTGTACAACAATTAAATGGGGGAATGCAAAGGATGGTTCTATCCCTTTATTAATAAATCCTTTAATATGAAATTCTTTTTTATTAGATCCGATTGCAATTGTATCTTGTTTTGCAAATGGATTTGATACAAGATTTAAGAGCGCTGGTGAATGACGAGAAATAATATAAACTTGTGTAGAATCAAGAGCTATTTCTGGTCTCTGTAATTGCTTAGCAATCGAGTTATAATCACTCATTTTCATAAGCGCAATCTCTTCTTTTAAAGCTGTATCTTTTAAAGCTGTATCTTTTAAAACTGTAAACTTATACTTATTGTATTGAAAATTAGCATTTGTAAGCTCAGTTTCAATTGTAGTAATGTGCTTTTGTTCTAGGGAATTTTCACCTTCTGATGTATACGTAAAGGGGACAGGATATCGCTCTAATACCGATGCCTTTGTATTGTTATTAGCAGCAAACAGCCCAATAATAATTGTAAATGCAAGTGCAGACAACATAGAAACGATAAAAAGTACATTAATATTACTACGAGTACGAGCAACTAAATCTGAAATCCATAACATATTTATTTGTTTCATATAAAACTTTCTTCTTTTTTTTAAAATGAAGATGAAGAGAAGAAATGTTTGTGAAAAGAAAAAATATGTCCCGATTACTACGAGTGGCAAAATAGATAATATGATAAAGAATACAGATCCATTTTGTACATTTTTTTCCGTTACATAGCCTTGCGGATAACCAGCAATATAATAGCATAGTCCTAAACAAGTTAAGGCAAACAACGAGATTATTATTGATGGTCTTTTTTCTTCCGTTTCTTTTTTAGTAACTTTAATTAGTCGAATTGTTTTACGAGTACGAATGAACATCGGTGTAAATGTAGAAACGATGAAAAATAAAATAATAAAAGTTAATGTTGTAACGATAATTGCCTTTGTAGGCCAATATAAGTAGAGGCCTTTCGCACCTGTTAATTTAGAAGTAACTAGTAAGAAAAAGTTAGAAAACACAAGCCCGCCTTGTATACCAACAAAAATAGCCAGTATTCCAATTATCATATTTTCAGTAAATAAAAGTCGCTTTAATTGTTTTTTTGATATACCAAGAACGGTTAATACCCCGAATTGTTGCTTCCTTACATTTAAAAATGTTCCAAGTGAATAAAGCAGGAAGAAGAATGAGAACAAGACAATGACAAACTGTGCTGAACCAGCTAAGTTCATCAGGGTATCTCGTTCTTGATAGCTCTGAACATTTTGTAGGCGCGGATGATACGTATAAACAGCAAATGAAAAGAAAACCATGATAGAAAAAGCGCTACTTACAAAGTAGGCGAAATATGCTTTAGAATTACGAGAGACATTTTTAAATGCGAATTGCCAAAATGTCATCCACGTCTTCCTCCTAGTAATGCTAGGACATCTAATATTTCTTGATAAAATTTCTCGCGATATAATCCGCGGTGTAGTTCATTGTAAAGCCCACCATCTTTAATGAAAATAACACGGTTACAATAACTAGCTGCAAAAGGATCGTGCGTAACCATTAAAATTGTTGCATCTTCTTCTTTATTTAACTTCGTAAATAGTTCCATTACATCGATAGCTGCTTTTGAGTCCAAGTTTCCTGTCGGTTCATCAGCTAGTAAAAGAGAAGGGTTATGAATAACGGCACGTGCTACTGCAGTACGCTGTGCTTGTCCTCCAGAAACTTCAAAAATACGTTTGTCCAAAATATGATCAATTCCAAGCTTTTTTGAAATGTTATCGAGTTTTTCGTCCATTTCTTTTAAAGGAACATTGTCTAGCGTTAAAGGTAATACGATATTTTCACCAATTGTTAGTGTATCTAATAAGTTAAAGTTCTGGAAAACAAAACCTAACTCTTGGCGGCGGAAAATAGCTAACTTTTCTCTACGGAATGTATGCGGTTGTTTTCCGTTAATAACGACTTCTCCAGAAGTAGGTGAATCGATAGTCGAAATAACGTTTAAAAATGTGGATTTCCCACTTCCGGATGGTCCCATAATCGCAACGAATTCACCTTTATCTACGTGTAAATTTATATTTTTTAAAGCAGTATGAGGGACTTTTCCTTCATACACTTTTGAGACGTTTTTTATGTGTAATACCTCTTCCATAATAATCACCTTTCTATTTTTAAAACTTAATATGTTGTGATAACTTTTGCATATAAAAGGAACGAATTAAAAGGAAAAAGAGAATTTCAACCGTTCCAAAAATCATAAGCACGACTGTAATTTCAGCGAAGAACGAGAGATTTAATACATCTTGTAGCATCTTTGTCGCAAACATCGTATGGATGGATGCCATAATGTAAGGGACGAAGAATAAAATAGCAAGTTGGATTGTAGCAGATTGCTTCATCTCAGTTTCTGTTAAACCAATTTTTGTAATCGTTATATACTTTTCTTGCTCATTTGTTAAATCTGTATACATTCGGAAGTAAAGAACACTGCCAGCACCAATAAAGAAAATAACGCCAAGGAAAGTTCCGATTAAGAAAAAGGAAGCAACATTTAGTTTCTTGTTGTATAAAGAGTCACTTGCTTCACTTGCGTGGAACGGTGGATGTTCTGCTTGAATCGCCGCATTGTCGTTAGCGATTTTTGTTATAAATGCTGAACCAATATTATATGCTTTTTCCCAATCCATAACTTTGAAGCTATATACACTCATTTGTTTCGAAATAGATGATAATGCTTCTACATTTTCATCAGATAGTACGATTAATTGAGGTACTAAACCAATTGGGAACGGGCTATAACTTGTATAGTCTTTAACCTGCAATGGTAAAGAGTTTTGAGTAAGTGTAAGAGTGTTTTTCTTTTCCTTATTATGAAGCGTTCCAATGACTTGAGCATCTAAATCTTTAATTAATATATAAGACTCGTCTTTATTCACTGTGAGAGTTTCCCAATTTAACGCCTTAGCCAGTATATTATAGTCACTTTGTTTAATTGCATAATAGAGCTGCGGGCTTTCTTCCGCCGAAGATACTTCATATATATCGGTTTTAAATTTCTTATAAGTAAACTGCTCTTCGTTAAATTTTTGTTCTAACCAATTTAAATGTTCATCAGCTAACGTATTTTCAGTATGTGATAAATAAGTAAACGGGAAAGGGTTTTGCCTTATTTCATCAAACTTTGTGAATTTCCCAAACCCATATAAGAATGTAATCATTGTGAAAGCGAGTGTCGATAACATCGTCACAATAAAGAGCATGTTAATATTCGTCCGAATACGGGTTGCTAAATCAGAAATCCAAAGCATATTAATACGTTTCATATAAAATTTTCTTCTCGTCTTTAATATGCGAATGAGTAAGAAGCTAATTTGTGAGAAGAAAAAATATGTCCCAGCTGCAGCAAGTGATGGGATGACAAATATACAGGAGGCAGCGTACAAAAGCCCAGCGATATCTCCTAGTGAAATAAAATATAGCGGGTTTGCTGCTAAAACATATCCAGATATTAAACATATCGCACCAAATAGAGAGATGAGTACGGATGCTTTTCTTTCTTTTTGTTTTGTTCCTTCTTTTAAAAGACGTACAGCTTTTCTCGTACGGATTAGCATCGGTGTAAAAGATGATACGAGAATGAAGAGTCCAAGAAAGATAATTATAGTTAAAATGATAGCACCTGTAGGCCACCAATATAAATATAAACCAGGCACATGCGTAATTTTGGCGGTAACTAATAAAAAGAACTGTGAAAAGACAAGGCCAAATTGAATGCCGAAAAATATGGATAGGCCACCAATTAACATGTTTTCTAGAAATACAAGCCTCTTTAACTGCTTTGGAGATATGCCAAGTACTGTTAAAATCCCGAACTGTTTTTTTCGTACTTTTAAGAAAGTACCGATTGAATATAGTAAAAAGAAAAATGAAAAGAATACAATGACAACTTCTGAGATTGTCATTAATATGTTCAGAGCAGCATTCACGCCTGTCATATGCAATTTAGGATGAAATAAATAAACTGCAAACGAGAAGAAAATTGCAATGGAAAACGCACTGCTTACAAAATAGGCGAAATAAGCTCTGGCGTTCCTTGTTACGTTTTTAAAGGCAAACTGCCAAAATGTCATTCACCTAAACCTCCTAATAGAGTGAAGAAGAAAAGGATATAAGAGATACCCTTTTCCTGTACTAATATATTCATAAAACTTAACCATTCGTATACTCTGATAACTTTTGCATGTAAAAGGAACGAATGAATAAGAAAAAGACGATTTCAACTATGCCAAAAATAATAAGAACGGCTGAAATTTCTTTGAATAGTGATAAATCAATTACATCTTGAAGCATTTTTGTTGCGAACATTGTATGAATGGATGCCATAACATATGGAACGAAAAATAAAATGCTAAGTTGAATGGTTGCAGATCGTTTCATCTCTGCATTTGTTACACCAATTTTTGAAATTGCTACATATTTTTCTTGTTCGTTTGTTAAATCTGTATACATTCTGAAGTAAAGAACGCTACCTGCTCCAATAAAGAAAATGACACCTAAGAATGTCCCGATTAGGAAGTATGCAGCACTTCCTGATGTGATTCTATATAATGAGTCTGCTGATTCATAGGGGCGGATAAGGGGGCCTTCGTATTGGAATTCCTGTCGATCTTTTTGTATTTTTTTCATAAAATCATTAGCAATTTTATACGTCTTTTCCCAATTTTGTACGTTATAATTGTACGCTGATATATGCTTTGTTGTACTTGGTAAGTTGTTTACAACAACATCAGGTAAAATTAAAGTTTGATATGAAAAGTTAGATGGAATGGCCCCTACTTGTTCATAGCCCTTTACTTGTAATATCGTATTTGTGCTAGAAAGTGTAATGGATTTTCTATTGAAGCTTGGCTCAAATTGGCTAAATAAGGTGAAATAAGCGCTATCGCTTAAGACATATGCTTCGTTATCGCTCATGAATAGTTGTTTCATTCGTAGGGAAGCTGCAAGTTTATTATAGTCACTTTGTTTCATTGCATAGACGTCATTGTAAGCCGTTATACCTTCATCTTCTTTCAGTGGTGTTTCATATAAATCAGCTTCTATCTTTTTATAAGAGAAATTTTCTTTTTGTAACTGCTGTTCAAGCCAAGTTAAATGCTTGTTAGCAAAAGGATTTGCGTCATATGAAAAATAAGAAAATGGAAAAGGTGAACTTCTCGTAACATCTAGCTTTGTAAACTTTCCAAATCCATATAGAAATGTAATCATTGTGAAGGCTATTGTAGATAGCATCGCTACAATAAAAAGCATATTGATATTCGTGCGAATACGACTTGCTAAATCCGAAATCCAAAGCATATTAATACGTTTCATATAAAAATTTCTTCTTTTCTTTAAAATATAAATAAGTAAGAAACTAATTTGAGAAAAGAAAAAATATGTCCCAATTGTAACAAGTGCTGGAATCACAAAAATACTTGAAACCATATATATAACGCCTACTTGCGGGTTTATTGAGAAAAAATATTTAGGGTTTACAGCTAAAATATAACCACCTAATAAACAGATAGCACCAAATAGAGAAATGGATATGGATGGTTTTCTTTCTTTTTGTTTTACATTGTTTGTTTTTAAAAGGTGCACTGCTTTTTTTGTTCGAATAAGCATTGGTGTGAATGCAGATACAGCGATAAAGAGACCAAGAAACACAATCGTTGTTAAAATGAAAGCATTCGTAGGTATATATAAATATATCCCTGGTAGGTGTGTAATTTTCGCTGTCACTAATAAGAAAAATTGTGAAAATACAAATCCAAACTGCATACCGAAAAAGATAGATAAAATACCAATTAGCATATTTTCAGTGAAAACGAGTCGATGTAATTGCTTTTTTGATATACCTAAAACAGTTAAAATCCCAAATTGCTTTTTACGAACCTTTAAAAACGATCCGATTGAATAGAGTAAAAAAAAGAACGAGAACAAAACAATAACAACTTCTGAAAAAATCATTAATCCTGAAATTTCAGAGATCATAGTGGAATTTTGTAATTTTGGATGAAACAAATAAACAGCGAATGAAAAGAAAACAGCAATGGAAAAGGAACTGCTTATAAAGTAAGCAAAATAAGCTCTTGAGTTGCGCGTTACATTTTTGAATGCGAATTGCCAAAATGTCATAATAAGTACCTCCCGATAGAAGGCTGATATGTAGTTTTATTGCAAAAAATGTATGAGAGTAAATTCTCATACATTTTGCTAGCATATGTTACGATCATGCTTCGGTCACCTTCTCCGTATTTTCTGCTTGATTATTTGCAGCGTTGTGGAAGATGATTTTAATCGTCGTTCCTTTACCAACTTCAGAGTCTAGTTTCACAGAGTGACCTAAATAATCACAAATTTTACTTACAATATAAAGCCCCATACCAGTAGATTCTCCAAATGCACGACCGTTTTTTCCAGTGTAAAAAGGTTCAAATACTCTTCGAATATCTTCTTGCGGAATACCAACGCCTTCGTCACGAACTTCCAAAATAATATCTTTACCATTGCGATAAGCTGATAAGAAAACTTTCTTTCCGCGCTCACCAGAGTAGCGAACTGCATTTGTCATTAACTGATAAATAATGAACTTTAGCCATTTCGCATCAGAAGCAACTTTTAAATCTGAATGAACTTCTAAAACGGGGAAGACTCCGTTTCGAATGAATAGTTCTTTTAATCCGTTAATATTTTTTGTTACAGCATCTTTTAATGAAATCGTCTCAACATGGAAGTCCTCATGGAAGTTATTTAATCTTGCCATGTATAAAGCCATATCGAGCCCTTGATTTAATCGCTCTAGCTCTTTTTTGAATTTAGGGATTAAATGCTCATCTTCCATTTCAAGCACCATAAGCTGCATAACAGAAACAGGCGTTTTCATTTGATGTACCCAATGGTTAATAAATAATTGGTGTTCTTGCTGTTTTACTTCGAATGTTTGTAGGTCTTTTTGGAATAGGCGATATTGCGTACGAACGAGCTCGTTTACACTGTGGGGCATAGGAGCAGTCGCTCTTTCAATAAACGCATCTTCCATTTTCTCTGGTGGTTCACTTAATCTGTGGTACATTCTACGGTTACGAACGTAACGATAAGCGAGGAAACAGATGAATAAGTATAAGCTTAAAACGATGAAGTAAAACTTATTATTTTGAAATCCGTCTACTGCATCATAAAGAACGAAAATGATTCCGAAGTTTAATACATATAGTAGGAAAAATGCAAAATGATCACGTAAAAATAGCTTCATGTTTATTCACTCCAAGTTGCGTTAAAACGATACCCAAGTCCACGTACTGTTTCAATAGCATTTTCAATACCAAGCTCATTGAACTTTTTACGAAGACGCGTGATGTTTACGTTTAATGTATTTTCCTCAACGAAGCTTTCGTCGTCCCAAAGAGCGGCTAGTAAATCTTCACGACTCGCTGTACGCGGGAATTTAGATAATAGCATTTCTGCTAAAATTGCTTCTTTCTTCGTTAAAAGAACTTGCTCAGCTCCAAAATGAATTTCTGGACGCTCAGGGAATAGTTTTAGTCCTTCAACCTCAACGATACGTTCAGAAATATTTGGTGCATAATCACCGTAAATACGGCGTAATTGACCTTTGATTTTCGCCATTACAACGTCGTAGTGGAACGGCTTCGTAATATAATCATCCGCACCGCTTTCAATCGCCATAATTTGTTCCATTTCACCAGCACGAGCTGAAATGAAAATAATTGGACAAGTAGATTCATGACGAATTTGACGGCACCAGTAGAAACCATCGAATTTCGGTAAGTTTACATCAAGTAAAACAAGATGTGGTTTCACGGCGTTAAACGATTCCATAATATCATCGAAGTTCTCCGCAACAACAGCATCATAGCCATATTTTTGAATGTGAGATTGTAATAATGATGAAATATTTGGATCGTCTTCAACGATTAAAATTTTATACATATGTATATTCCTCCTAAAAAAACAATTGTAGCTATAGTGTATCATGTGTTTCAAGTCTTTTCATTATGTTGAAATGAGAGCTATATAAATATAAAAGTTTAAAAGACGACATAGAACTTGTCTTTTTAGGGGAGAGAGAGGATCCAGCCATGCATAGAAGCGGTCAGAGCCTTTTTTGCCCCGTACGAAGTAAAAACAAAGAAATCAAATGAATAGGCTTTCCTTTTTTGTTATACATAGCATAGTTGTGGCGTATTTATATGATGAAAGATTAAACAGGATTTATATAGTAAACAGTATGGGTCAAAAGTGGAAAAAGTAAAAAGGGCCTTATATATAATTGACAATTGACTGAAATCATTTTAACATTTAGATAAATATCTAAACGTCTAATTAGTGAAAGGAAGAAAGACATTGAATCAAGCATTCAAAGCATTAGCAGACCCAACAAGGCGAAAAATTTTAGATTTATTAAAAGAAGGCGATTTAACAGCTGGGGAAATTGCTGAACAGTTCAACATGACAAAGCCAAGTATTTCACACCACTTAAATGCACTTAAAAATGCTGAACTTATTCAAGATGAAAAAAGAGGGCAATTCGTTGTGTACTCTTTGAACACAACTGTCTTTCAAGATTTATTGACTTGGGTGTTTACATTTACAAATAAGGGGGAAGAGGGGAAATGAAAAAGCATCTTTTTGCAATTATATTAATTCTTATAACTTGTATAGCTTGGGCGTTTGCTTGGCCACATTTGCCGGATACAATCGCGACACATTGGAGTGGTGGTAAGGTAGATGGTTATTCTTCTAAATTATATGGAATGATTTCTATGGTTGGAATTATGATTGCGTTATATGTATTTCTAAATGTGATACCAAAGATTGATCCAAGGAAAGCAAATTACGAGAAATTTTCTAAAGCTTTTATGATGATGAATAACGGGATACTATTGCTACTATTTGTAGGAAATATAGATATTATTACAAGTGGACTAGGATATAATTTATTCATTAATCGAGTTCCAGAATTATTAGTTGGTGTTTTATTTTTAGTGATGGGTAATTATTTACCGCAGTGTAAGCCTAACTTTTTCGTTGGGATGCGTAATCCTTGGACGTTAAGTAATGAAGAAGTATGGCGGAAAACACATCGATTTAGTGGAAAAGTATTTGTAGCTTTAGGACTCATTATGATTATAAGTGTTTTCGCTCCAGCTGATTGGAGATCTTATATGATGCTAGGGATTATAGTAGTTGCTGTCCTCATAACAAATTTATATTCTTACGTTTTATATAAAAAAGAAATGCAATTGTGAGCAATAAGGGATTGAACTGTACTAGTCAAATTTTATATTTATAGTTTCTATGTGTTAAGAAATTTTAATACTCAGTGGGGATAACGAAAAAGCTCGCTGAGTAAATTTTTTGCTTTTGGGTCTGAAAATTCAGTTAAAAAGATAGTTTGGGGGAAATCACATGTTAGAAATTATAAATTTTAGTAAGACATACAAAGGTGGCAAAAAAGCAGTAGATCAGTTAAATATTACTGTTCAAGCAGGAGATATCTTTGGATTTATTGGGCATAACGGTGCGGGGAAAAGTACAACAATTAAGTCGTTAGTTGGAGTTATAGATTTTGAAGAGGGTGAAATTTTTGTTGATGGATATTCAGTAAAAAAGGATCCGATTGCATGTAAGAGAGTAGTGGCGTATATTCCCGATAATCCAGATTTATATGAGCAATTAACAGGAATTCAATATTTAAACTTTGTTGCGGATGTGTTTAAAGTGTCTGCAAAAGATCGGGAAAAGGAGATACAAAAGTATGGAGATGCTTTTGAGATTACACCGTACCTAGGTGATTTAATATCTTCTTATTCACATGGTATGAAACAAAAAGTGGCGATTATATCAGCGGTTTTGCATAAACCGAAATTATTAGTTTTAGATGAACCCTTCGTCGGTCTTGATCCAAAGGCTGCTGTAGTATTGAAAGGTATTATGAAGGAGCTTTGTGAAAAGGGAAGTGCGATTTTCTTTTCTACGCATGTTTTAGATGTGGCGGAGAAGTTATGTAATAAAATAGCGATGATTAATAGAGGGAAATTAGCACTTTCAGGGGAAGTGAATTCTTTAATAAAGGAAGGATCATTGGAAGAGCTCTTTATGAAGGAGCTTGCTAATGAATATTAGTAGTCTAGGTCTTTTAAAAATCCGCTTGATAACGCAGCTTGGTTTAAATACTTTTAAATACGAAAAAGATAAAAAGAAGAAGCAGAATAAGATTTTACTGTCAGCATCTATTGCCTTAGTTGGTGTCATGTTAATGCTATATTGTGGGGCCTCGGCATATGGATTGGTGAGACTAGGAATAAGTGAAATTATCCCAGTTTATGCACTAGTTATTAGCAGTGTATTGACGTTGTTTTTCACTATATTTAAGGCAAATGGAGAGATTTTTGCTTTTAAGGATTACGATCTTTTAATGTCATTACCGATTCGTGTAAGTACGGTTATTACAAGTAGGTTTTTGTATTTATATTTGCTGAATACGATCTTTTCAATCATAATCATGCTACCAATGGGAGTTGTTTATGGCATACATGAGAGGCCATCAGTTTCTTTTTACTTTATGTGGTTCATCAGTATGTTTATAGCATCTTTAATTCCAACAACAATAGCAGCGATTTTTGGAGCTGCGATTACGGCAATCGCTTCTAAATTTAAAAATACGAATAAAATAACTACGACTTTAAGTTTTATAGTAATTATTACATTCGGTTTCTTTATGCTAAAAAGCGGAAATGCTCAATATAGTCTTAATGATATGAACGGAATAGGTGCAATTATTTCAGAGCAACTAACTAAAGTGTATCCACTAGCTAACATGTTTCAACAAGCAATTGTTCATGCTGATATTGTAGCTTTCATCCTATTCGTTGGGATATCAGTTATTTGGTATTATCTTTTTGTAAAAATACTTTCGTTAAAATATAAGCAAATAAATACAGAGATTACCACTTATCATATGCTTTCAAATTATGAGATTCATGGCATGAGAAAAGAAAGTGTATTGGCCGCATTGTATAAAAAAGAACTGAAGCGTTTCTTCTCTTCTACAGTGTATGTCATAAATAGCGGAATGGGAGTCGTGATGGCGCTAGCTTTCGCACTAGCTATAGTTGTAGTAGGACCAAGTCAATTAATAGCGTACCCTGGAATTGAGACCCTGTTGCAAAAGGTTGCGCCATTTGCTATTGCAGCAGCGATTTCGATGACGTGTACAACATGTGTATCATTGTCATTAGAAGGAAAAAATGTATGGATTATTAAGTCGTTGCCTATAGCGCCAAAGATGATTTATGACAGTAAAATTCTTATGAATCTTTCATTAAGTATACCTGCATCACTTAGTAGTGCTGTATTACTGATAATAGGGTTAAAACTAGATGTTTGGAGTTCTCTTTTCATCGTAATAACACCGATAACATATTCATTCTTTTCGGCAGTATGGGGGATTTTTATTAATAATCGATTTGGTTATTATGATTGGGTATCAGAAACTCAAATAGTAAAACAAAGTGTAGGATCGTTTGTCGGTATGTTTGGTGGCTTAATTACGGCTGTTATACCTGCCTTGTTAATCGGTACTGCTACGATCTCGAACTATAGAGTATTTACTTTGGTAGTTATTATAGTGCTTGCGATTATTACTATTTTCTTGTATAAGAACGAGTCGAGAAGAAGTATAAAATAAAAAGCTGCTTTTCCTTTAAAGAGGAAGAGCAGCTTCTTTATTTTGAAAAATTTTAGACCTTTATATTACTTTTTTAAAACAGGTACCCATATCTCGCTTCTGAAATTCGGCGA
This sequence comes from Bacillus sp. AR13-1, assembly GCF_008042285.1. Classification (NCBI taxonomy): domain Bacteria; kingdom Bacillati; phylum Bacillota; class Bacilli; order Caryophanales; family Bacillaceae; genus Bacillus; species Bacillus sp. AR13-1. The sequence continues at coordinate 40,359 of NZ_QNUA01000046.1, read as the reverse complement.
TGATACGTCTTTACTTTCATTCCACAATATTTCCGGTCCTTCCGCTAGTTCATAGTTCGAAGAAGGGAACCATTCGGAATAAATACGTCCCCACACATTTTGTAATGCATCAGGAAATGGCCCGACAGCTTCAAATATAGCCCATGTTGAAGCTGCGACTTCAAGTTGTTTGAATTGCTTTGGACAATCTTTCGTTGTGGCTACTCCAATATAGTGATCGAGTTCGCCTTTTTCCTCCATTCTTCCTTCAGAAAAATTCGTAGAAGCACTAATAATTCCGGTAGGTTCAATATTTGAAAGGGACTTTAATGTTTCGATTGATTGGCTGTCTAAACTTTTCCACATAGAAGCAATTTCTTCGTTTACACCGTTAAAAACAATCGGTACTCGTTTTTGTATACCAATGATTTGAAATGGCCCTTTTTCTTCAATTCGATAGTTCATTTCATTTCCTCCTTGAATGGATAGTTGGAAGGTCATTGGTGAATAAGCTTTCAAAGAACGACTAGTACTTCGAGCTTCTGAAGGCGTTATTCCGTGCAAATTTTGAAATGCACGTGTAAATGAATCTGGTGAGTTGTAGCCATATTTTATAGCGACATCAATGACTTTTGCATTGCTATCTGTTAGTTCAAAGGCAGCAAGGGTAAGACGTCTACAGCGAATATATTCTGATAGTGATATGCCAGCTAGAAAAGAAAACATTCTTTTGAAATGATATTCGGAGCAGAAAGCTATTTTTGCGACTTCTTTAAAATCAATTTCGTGTGTAAGGTTGTCTTCAATATACTGCATTGCCGCATTCATATTTTTAAGTGAATCCATTATATGACCTCCTTTGTATATAGAATATCAGGAACGAAATAGCTCCATCCGACATTTCATGCACAACTTTGTGGGGGCATTTTTAACCTTACAAAATTGTAATCTTCCTGTAAGGAGAATGAATGGATGGCATGATATCCCAATGTTATAGTAACAAAGTACTTTAGTACATTAGGTTAAATTCTGATGTCTTTACTTATGTGCCTTACATAACTGTCATGTTTGTGTAAGAAACATCGATAGTGGCAAGAGTAGAGAGTGTATATAGTTGAAAATAGAGAATAGAAGAAATGAGGGATGTCGAGATGAAAACAGTGTTAGAAGCAAAAAATATTGAAAAAGTATATGACACAGGTGGGAATAAATTTGCAGCTTTAAAAGGTATTAACTTACAAGTAAAAGAAGGTGAGTTCGTTGGAATTATGGGACCTTCTGGTTCGGGTAAGACGACTCTATTAAATGTTCTTTCTACAATTGATAATGCGACGAACGGTGAGATTTTAATTGATGGAAAAGACATCGTGAAGATGAACGATGATAAGCTAGCGTTATTCCGCCGTGATCATTTAGGGTTCATTTTCCAAGATTATAACTTATTAGATACGTTAACGGTGAAAGAGAATATTGCGTTACCTCTTGCGTTATCAAAGGTGAAAGCGAGTGAGATTGATCGCCGCGTTCTTGAAATCTCAAAGAAATTCGGTATTGATCATATTTTAAGTCAGTTCCCATATCAAGTATCCGGTGGACAGAAGCAGCGCTGCGCAGCATCGCGTGCGATCGTTACAAGTCCTAGTATGATATTTGGGGACGAGCCGACTGGAGCACTTGATTCTAAATCAGCGACAGATTTATTAGAAAGTATGAAGTCGTTAAATGAATATGATAATTCTACAATTTTAATGGTAACGCATGATGCGTTTGCGGCTAGTTATTGTAAACGAGTTATTTTCATTAAAGATGGTGAGTTATATAAAGAATTACACCGTGGTGAATTAACACGTAAACAGTTCTTCCAAAAAGTCGTTGACGTAATGTCTTCCATTTCTGGAGGTATGGCTGATGACCTTATCTAGCATTGCCCTCCGCAACATACAGCGGAACTTTAAAGACTACTTTGTATATTTTGCATCTATGATATTTAGTATCGTAATTTACTTTACATTTAAAGCACTGCAATATAATTCACAAATGGAAAAAGCAGCGGAAGCATCAAAAAAGATTAGCGGTGCATTCCAAGTTTCCAGTGTAATGCTAATCATTTTCGTAGCAGTGTTTATTATATATTCGAACGGTTTCTTTACAAGAAAACGTAAAAAAGAAGTTGGGCTATATTCGTTACTTGGTATCCGAAAAAGACAGATCGGTAAAATGCTCTTTTATGAAAATATGTTAATGGGATTAATGTCTTTAATTATCGGGATTGCGATCGGTAGCGTCCTTTCGAAACTATTCCTTGAACTACTAGTAAGTATGATGGGATTAAACTTAAATGTTCATTTTGAAGTACCGATGGCTGCGATTATTGATACAGCAATTATTTTCTTTGTGATTATTTTATATACATCACTTCAAGGGTATCGTTTAATTTATCGCTTTAAGTTAATTGAACTTTTCCGCGCAGAGCGTGAAGGAGAAGCAATGCCAAAAGGATCCGTAATTATGGCGTTAATTTCAGTTTTCTTAATCGGCTCAGGTTATTTCTTAGCGTTAATGTTTATGAAGGCAGTTATGTATGCAAACTTTATGGCAGTCGCACTTTATATATTACTTGCGACAGTATTAGGTACGTATTTACTATTTATGTTCTTTACAGTATTCGTATTGAAACGTGCAAGAAATAATAAATCATCGTTTTATAACGGTATGAATATGATAACGACGTCACAGTTACTATATCGTATTAAAGGAAATGCAAAGTCACTTGCGACAATTTCTATTTTAAGTGCAGTAACATTAACGGCGGTTGGTACGTCAGTTACGATGTATTACAACACATTTACACAATCAAAAGCAGTTGCACCATACAGCTACTCTTATGAGAAGAAAGATGCAGAACTAGATAAGAAAGTAAATGCGATTTTTGCTGAAGAGAAAGAGAATCACCCTGTAAAAGATCAATTTGAAGTTGAGATGGTTCCTGTAAAAGGAAAGTTTGAAGGAGCTAAAGTCGATTTCATCTTTAATATGAACTACAGTATCTCAGAGAAATATCAATTTATATCTCAATCTGAATTCAACAAACTTGCGAAAAAAATCGATGCGGAAACAGTGAATATAGCTACTGGCGAAGCATTTATATATGATAGTTCTTATATTGAAGGGTATGAGTTTAGCCCTGAATATAAAGGAAATAAAGCGGTATTCCAAATTGGAAATGAAACGAAGACATTGACGATCCAAGGTGCAAATAATAATGCAATTACGAACTTAGGTGAATTAGTTGTTGTCGTTTCAGATGAAATGTATGAACAGGCGAAGCAAGCATTTGGAACACGTGTTGTAAAAAATATTGATGTAAAAGATGAAAGAAACAGTAAAGTATTAACAGAAAAATTAACAAAAGTGATGCCAGCTAGTGAATCAGAAATGGCACCACCATTTAGAGACTTCTATACTGGTTTCCATATGGGACTTGAAGCAACTGGACTAATGATGTTCATCGGAATGTTCTTAGGACTTGTATTCTTACTAGCAACAGGTTCTATTATTTACTTCAAACAGCTAACAGAAGCAAGTGCAGATCGTGAGCGTTACGTTGTCCTTCATAAAGTCGGTGTAACGAAACAAGAAATGAAAAAAGCTATTGCAAAACAAGTGAGCTTTATCTTTGCAATTCCACTAGTAATCGGAATTCTACACAGTTTGTTTGCATTAAAAGGTTTAGGGAACATACTACCATTTGAAATTATGATTCCGCTTCTAATTAGTATCGGAGTATACAGCGTTATTTATATCGGATATTACTTCTTAACAGTTCGCTCTTATTATAAGATTGTGAGCGCGAAGTAATGAAAGAGTTGTTTTATCTTAGTAAAAAAGCATCCGACTAACATGTTAGTCGAATGCTTTTTTGTCTATACGTGAGCTTTATTTTCGTCCGAACTATCAAACATGTCCATTACTTTAAAAATACCTTCCAATAGCAAGGTACATAGAATAGCGAAAATTAATACGGCATGAGGTGATAATTCAACTGATGTGAAGTTAAGGTCTGCCAACCAAAAGTAACCTACATAAAAACTTAGAAATGTGCTAACAGCCGAAAGTGTAAATCCTAAAAATCCTAATTCCTTTAATTTTTCCTCAGATAATTTACATAAACGTAAAACAATAGAGAAGAGAATTCCTACTATGAAAAATCCCATACATAATGCGAACAATGATATTATGCTTGGATACTTAACTTCATCGGGCATCCACTTTTTCATTCCCACTATTAAAAATGTAGGGACAAGAATAGGTAATAAAAGTGGTAGCACTATTTGTATAGCTGCAAATAATGCATTTGATTTATTATCGTTTTGATTATTCATAAAGCCTCCAAAAATGATTTCTATACTAATTTCAAATATCTTAGAGGATTCTAACATAAAAATAGTAACTTCGCTATACAAAATCGGAGTAGGAACATGATCATTCATGGTAAATAAACAAGCTGACTTATTTGTATATGTTTGATTCGCTTATCTTTGGAATTCAATTTTTTATGTTTGTTTATAGTAAAGATGAAGATTTCCTTCATCTTCATAAAATCTTAAGAAATCTCCTCAATATTTGTTAAGAAACGATAGTTATACTTAAACACAAGTTAAAAACTATTGAACGAATGGAGAGAGAGTATATGCAGCTCATAACATTCTTAAATGAATTTATTAAACATCCGAAACATACTGGTGCGATTGCGCCAAGTTCAAAGATATTAGCAAAGAAAATGGTAGATGTAATTGATTTTAATAGAGCGAAATGCATTGTAGAGCTAGGGCCTGGTACAGGAGCCTTTACGAAAGAAATTATAAAGAGAAAGAAGAAGGAGACAATATTTCTTCTTATTGAAATTAATGAAGTATTTTTCAAAGAGTTAAAGAGAAAATTTAAAGATGAGCAGAACGTGATTGTTATACACGGCTCAGCGGAAAATATAAAGAAGTATATGGAACAATTGAATATAGAATGTATTGATTACGTCTTATCGGGATTGCCTTTCACTTCTTTACCAGAAGAGGTTTCAAAGCGCATTTTAAACAGTGTAATGGAAACGATACATGAGAATGGAGAATTTATTACATTCCAATATTCACTTGTGAAAAAAGGATTTATACAGCATTTCTTCCCTGAAATTACACTAGAAAAAGTGTGGTTCAATTTCCCACCAGCTTACGTCTTTAGCTGTAAAAAAGAGCTAAGGGGAGCATATGCATAATGGAGCTACATGAATTAATGTCATACATTGAGCAGTATGGTTATTGGGCACTATTTTTTTGTTTATGGCTTGGTATTATCGGTATGCCGATTCCAGATGAAATGATTGTAATGAGTGGTGGATTTGTATCATCGATGGGTATATTGAATTTGATTCCCGCCTTTTTATTAACGTATTTAGGCGTTGTATCCGGCCTTTCTTTAGGGTATATACTCGGGAAAATCTTTGGCATAAAAGTGCTTAATAAATTGATGAAAAAGAAAAAGATGAAGTATCTTCTAAAATCGCAAGAGATGATAGGGAAATATGGTCATTATGCATTAGTTATAAGTTATTTTATACCTGTTGTGAGGCATATCGTACCGTATTTAGTAGGAATGAATAACATGTCTTTTAAGACATATGCGATTTATTCATATGTAACAGGATTTGTCTGGACGTTAGTTTATTTTGTACTAGGTTCTATATTTGGAAAGCATATAGAAGTGATAGTAACCCTTGCGACCGAGTACGGTATATATTTTGGTGGCATCGTTATTGTAGTTTGTAGTATTTCTTATGTGTATATGCATAAGAAGAATGCAGTAGTGAGTGAAATAAAGCAACATTCTTAGTTTGGTAAATGATGCTGGAGGAGATTTTGTGAGTAAAGGAACGATACTAATCGTGGACGATGAGAAGGAAATTAGAAAACTTATCGCTATCTATTTAAAGAATGAAGGATACGAAGTATTACAAGCTGTAGATGGTGAAGAGGGGTTAGAAATAGTAAAGAAAAGAGACGTGCATCTAATTGTACTTGATATTATGATGCCGAAAATAGATGGCATTCATATGTGTATGAAAGTGAGAGAAATAGCGGAAATGCCTATTATTATGCTGTCGGCAAAAACGCAAGATATGGACAAGATTTTAGGGTTAACAACTGGGGCAGATGATTACGTAGCAAAACCATTTAATCCGCTGGAACTCATTGCTCGGATTAAATCACAACTTCGGAGATATATGAAAATGAGCGGGACAAGCGTAAAAGATGAAAGTGTATTTGAAGTTGGAGATATAAAGATAAATATAGTAACGCGTCAGGTCATTATTGCAAATGAAGAAGTGAAATTGACACCGAGAGAGTTTGAGGTATTAGAATTGCTCGCACGAAATCAAGGAATGGTATTAAATGCAGCGCAAATTTATGAAAGAGTATGGAAAGAACAAGCTTTCCAATCCGATAATACCGTGATGGTACATATTCGGAAAATACGCGAAAAGATAGAGGCGATTCCAAGAAAGCCTCGTTATATTAAAACAGTATGGGGAGTTGGCTACAAGATTGAGAAAGATATTTGAACCGATAATATGGATGAATCAAATTTTTAAAAAAATGATAGGTAAAACAGTGAGTTATTTGGAAAAAAGTATACGGATACAGCTAATTGCTACATTTACTTTCTGTACGTTACTCGGTGTATTAGTAGGATGGTCTTCATCTTCCTTTTTCGAGGATGCGAATAAAATTTCTATCATTGATTATGCATCAGGTATGGAAGCCATTGATGGACAGACACAATGGCTTGTTGGAAGTATAACAGAGGAAGGTAAGGAAATTAATATACAAGAACTGCTTGATCAATCGAATCATCAAAATCAACTGAAAATTTTAATAATAGATGAGAATGGGAAAGTCGTTTATAAAACAAAGGGAGCGCCGGAAGAACAAATCAATCTTCATGAGACGATGCGTAATGTGATGGATTTTAAAATGGATCAAGTACGATATGTAGAGGCGCAAAATTTAATTCAAGATGGAACTGAACAAAAGCGTAAGGAGTTTACAACCTTTTATCCGGTTACTGTTAATACGAAAAATATGTATATCATTGCAAGTGGTATACCACAAGGAAATGTGAAGTATATAGTGAATGAGAGTAGCCCATTTCCATCTTTACTAGGTTTTATCACTTTTATACTGTCTTTCTTTTATATAACGAAAAGGAAGATGAATCAGATTGAAGCGATGGCAGAAGGAGTAAGGGAATTTTCGAAAGGTAATTTACAATATAAAATCAAACAGGCAGGTCAAGATGAAATAGGTTTATTAACTTCTAATATTAATCAAATGGCAGAAAAGCTTTTGGCTAATATAGAAAAGGAAAAACAAATAGAGAAGCAAAAAAGTGAATTGATTACAAATGTATCACATGATTTAAGAACACCACTTACTTCTATTATGGGGTATTTACGTTTACTAGGTGATGCGAAATATGAAAATAAAGACCAGCATGATGAGTATATAAAAATTGCTTTCTCAAAATCAGAGCAGTTGAAGATGTTAATAGAGGATTTGTTTGAGTATACAAAACTAACAGATGAAAATATGGCGTTAGATTCGCAAGAAGTGTGTATGAATGAACTACTTGATCAGTTAATAGAAGAGCTAGTACCACAAGCGGAGGAGCATAATCTTTCTTTTGTGAAAGAATTTCAGGAAGATCGTATATATGCTGTTGTGGACTCAGAAAAAATGGTACGTGTGTTTGAAAATCTTTTAATAAATGCAATTAAATACAGTATAGATAAAGCAGAAATTCGAGTTTTACTTCAAAGAGAAGAACAGCATATCAAAATTTCTATAGCGAATCATAGTGAAGAATTTACAAAAAAAGAATTAGAGAATTTGTTTGAGCGTTTTTATAAAAAAGATCAATCAAGAAGTAGAGCTGTAGAAGGTTCAGGTTTGGGGCTTGCAATTGCAAAAAGCATTGTTGAATTGCACAAAGGAGAAATTCGAGCAGAATATGAAAATGGGGTTATTCAATTTATTATCTTATTGCCAATTTAATTAGAAGAGCATTAGGAAATTTGGTTACATTTTAATAAGTAATAGCGCTGCGATTGATTTAGAGGAAGTCCTTTAAGGGGAAGTATCTGAGAAGAGGAGAATAGAAAGTTTCATGAAAAAAATAAGTGTGTTTATCGTATTGATTATAGTTGGAGTTACATTACTTATCGGGAAAGGTGGACCGATTGTAGATCAACTCAATCCATTTATTAAAGAAGATGTTTATTATGCTGTTGTAGACAATGATGGTAAATTTGAGGCTAAGAAAGATGGTTTTGGTAGATGGCAATATAAATTCAAAGGATATAATGAATCCGGTCAAGAGCAAAAGATCGCGATGACTGCTTCAAAACATTTAAGAATAGGGTCATATTTAAAGATTAGATCTAAAGGAAGTTATGGTATGAAATGGGAGGAAGTACAAGTAGATGAAATACCTAATAAAGTAAAAGAGAAAGTACAAATAAAACATAATTAGTTATAGAAATTATAAGTTGCATTCCATGGATAAAGTAACGATCAAGCTTCGAATATAGTGGCAGTATATGATAATTTCTAAATTTTTTATAAAGAAGATAAAGTTTATCTGAACTTTATCCAAACTGCATTTCTTCTGTGTACAATGACTAGTATTCTATAGTATGTAGATAAAAAATAGTAAGGAGTAGCAGGATAATTATGCAGGTTTCTAAGAAGAAAATATTATTATTTCTTTCAATTATTCTTTTGGCTTTATTGATGGTGTATGTATGTACAAATAATAAGCATGTCCAAAATATTGTTCATAATATAGAAGACATCTATAAAGTATATAAAGAGAATCAGGTATTGAAAGGGAAAATTGAACATCAAGAATCGTTAAAGAGTAAAGTGCAAATGTTAAGTGAGGAGAAAGAAAGCCTTACTAAAATTATCAACAAAACGAAAGAATTAAAGGAACAGGGAAAATATAATTTCATTCAAGCTACAGTAGTAACCCGTGTAGCAGAAGAGTGGTATAGAGAAATTACTCTCGATAGAGGTTCACAACATGGTGTAAAGGCTGATATGGCTGTTATTACAGTGAACGGTTTTATCGGAAAGGTAGAGAGTGTAGATCAATATACATCTGTTGTGAAATTAATTACGAAAGATGAACGAACAAATCGTTTAGCAATCACCTTCCAAAATGATTCATCTATTTTAGGATTTGTTACAGGGTACGATAAGAAAAAACAAGCCCTTCGAATTGATAATATTCCATCAGATAAAGCGAAAGAAATAAAAATAGGTGATAGCGTTATTACCTCTGAATTAAGTCAGAAAATACCACCCGGTCTTGAAGTAGCAGAGGTGATAGAGCAAGAACCAGATCAATATGGTCTTGCTTATATTATTTATGCAAAACCAAAGGCAAATCTATATGATTTAGAAGATGTAATTTTAATAGAACCTAAATAATAGTTTTATATAGTGTCTATGAGAGGTGAATTAGAAACGAAGAGAATTAATGTAAAGTAAAGAGTAAGAGGGATAAGGGAAAATAAAATGGTACTAAATTTAATAATATGTAGTTATATCTTTATATCGTTTTTATTTTATCTTTATCTTATCTTTATCTCGGACAATTATAATGAAGAGGTAAACTGATGATAAGTGCAAAGTTATTAAGTATTACAGTGGGTCTTTTTTTGTCCATTTTTAATATTAATTATTTATATAACCTCTCCAGTAGGCTAGAAAACCTATACAATATCCTTCGAATTTATATTTGTAAATGCATTATTTGAGCGCGAGAATAATGGCTCTTCGAAAACGTTATTGACGCCATCTTCGTGAGAACAAAGTAATGGTATATGAATTGGGTTATAAAACATTTAATTCGTATATTATAATTTTATTAGAAATATACATTACAAAAATGTAAGGATAATGTAAGGGGAATCAATATTGCTGTTTGTAAAGAAAAGATAAAATGATAGTTAGTGTCTATAAAAATAGCATAATCGCAACACTGGCCATATGACAGGAGGCAATATGAAAACTTTAATATTTGATGAGAACGTTGTGCAAAAAGTGCATAGTAAAAAGGTGAATGTAGTACACCATACTGTAGAGAAGCGTGGGCATAGAGTATGTTATTAAAACTTTCTATTTCCAGTATGAAAAAAATGATAAAGGATTACATCGTTTTACTAATAGGTCTTGTAATCTCAATTTCTATATTTTATATGTTTCAAACGCTTGCGTTAAATAAAGAATTTACAATGAATAACAGCATTATTGGTTCAATTGTATTTGTATTTCAAATAGGATCTATTTTGGTGGCGTTTATTACCTTCTTTTATATTTTTTATGCAAACTCATTTCTCCTCTCACTCCGGCGGAAAGAACTTGGCATGTATCTTGTATTAGGAGCAAAAAAGAGTAAAATCAGCCAACTCTTATTTTTTGAGACGTTAGCCATGGGAATGATTTCACTAGTATTAGGTAGTGTATTCGGAGCTATTCTTTCTAATTTCATAAGTGGGTTTTTAACAAAACAATTGGAAATATCAGCTGAAGGTTATCAAGCTTTTTATGGTCCTGCATTCAAAATAACATTTATATTCTTCAGTGTATTGTTTCTGCTTACATCTGTTGTGAATGCAATTCGAATAACACTTAAAACAGAATTAGATTTAATTCGTACAGAGCAAAAGGCGGAGCAGATACGAAAAAAGGGTCCTGTCACAATGGCGTTAACTTTATGTAGTTTATTAGGACTAAGTGTAGGATATTATTTCGTAATCTTTGTAGGAATAAAAGGTGCTGGTGCCATTTTACTCCCATTATTCACAATTACATTGGGAACATATCTTATATTTATTTCTCTTTTACCCACGTTTGTTAATAGATTAAAAAAAACGCGCTATTTAAACGAAAAGAAATTAAGTGCATTTACATTTGCACAATTGCAGTTCCGTGTAAGTAGTTTGGCGAAAATATTAGGAACGGTAACGATGCTAATTGGACTAGGCGTGGGGGCAATGGCCGGTGGCATGTCTTTACAGAAAAATGTAATCCTTACAGCAGAAAAAATGCCAGGGTATGATATTACAATTCATGATCCAGAAGCAACGGATTATAAAGCTATGGAAAAAATGAAAATTATAGATAAAAAACAGTATAAATATAAAGTTGATAATGAGGCTGTTTACTATTTAAAAGAGGAATTATTAGAGAATCCTCCACTTCTATTCAGAAAGAAAGAGACAACACATATTTCTGAACAACTTCCATCTTCGAGCTATAGGATGTTTAAGGGAGAGGAAGTTGATCCATCTAGTTCTACGTTACCGATGAACTGGGACAAGATTGTGGATAGTGATTTTAGGTCGAATATTACTGTATATGATCGTAAGCCTGTCTATATTGTCGATAAAAACCGTTATGAAACAATTCAAGGGAATGAGCATACGTTTTTTATTGCTAAAGTAGATAATATTTTACAGTATAAAACAGAGTTAAAAGAGATGGATAATCGTCAAATTGAAAAAATAGCTGCTGCCACTAATAGGCCTAAAGCAGATGTATATTTACCAACGAACTATGGTGATTATGAATCTATGCTCGCCTTTTCAAAAGGAACTTCCTTTATGGGATTCTTTTTAGGTCTTGCTTTTTTAGCTATGATGGCAAGTTGTTTAATGTTTAAAATCCTTTCTGGGGCTACGAAAGATATAGGGCGGTATGAGATGCTTCGAAAAATTGGGGTGCGTAAAGAATTACTTATAAAATCTATGTATAAAGAATTAGGTATCGTATTTCTATTTCCAGCAATATTGGGTCTCATTCATGTTTTTGTAGGAATGAACATATTTACATTTGTTAAATTTTTTGTGAATCCATATGTGAACATATGGATGCCGATTTGTATATTCCTAGGAATTTATATAGTCTACTATTTAATCACTGTACAATTATATAAGAGGATTGTTCTTCCGAAGGAAAGATAAATATATAACGAGGAAGACTTGAAAAGCTAGATTAATATTTCATTAATAAGTAAGGGATGTAGAAAGGAATTAATAAAATGGGGAAATTGTTAAAGGTAAAAAACATAGTTGTAATGACAGTAGCTACAGTTGTAGTGGGAGGAGCTTTTTTCGTATTTCAATCGATAACCTCACCTGCAAAAGCGATAGCAAATCAAGAAAATTCAGTTCAGTATGCAAATGAACAAATAAAAGTGGAAATGAATAAGGTAGCACCAACGCAATTTAATGGTCAAACTAGGAAAATTGCCTATCTTACTTTTGATGATGGTCCAGGAAAGTATACGGCACAGTTACTAGATATATTAAAGGAAAATAATGCGAAAGCAACATTTTTTCTAATCGGTCAAAATGTAAAATCATATCCTGATTTAGTAAAACGAGAAGAAGTAGAAGGACACTATGTGGGAATGCATAGTATGACGCATAATAACAAGAAATTATATGCCCAGGGTGGCTATGTTGATGAAATGAAAGAGGATCAAAGTTTAATTGCTAGTATTCTTGGACATGCACCAAAACTCACACGTCCGCCATATGGTTCGAAGCCTGGGTTACACGAAGAGCTTCGTAATAAAGTTGTAGAAAATGGTCTTAAAGTATGGGATTGGACAATTGATTCATTAGATTGGGAATACAGTGGGATGCCGATAAATACGGCAACAGTAAAAATTGTTCAAAATGTACTGGCTGGTGCGACAGATCAAAAAGAAGTGATTTTGATGCATGACATTCATCCGCAGTCCGTTGCAGCAGTACCTGCTATTATTAAAGGTTTAAAAGAAAAAGGGTATGAATTTGAAGCATATCATGAAGATGATCATTTCCCATTGAACTTTATGCATGATAAACGTATGTAACATAGGGGGAATTGACATTGACTTATAAAGCGTTAGCGATTACGGGAATTATATCTATAAGCTTATTGACAGGGTGTTTTGGCGCAAAGCCAGAAGCAGAATTGTACGTCGCATTTGAAAACGCGATGAAGCAAGAAAAGATGGTTTCTGAAGATGCGAAAAAACTAGAGGTCTTAGAAAAAGAAGGTCAAGAGTTATACAATCAAATTATAAATGAGGGTAAAGATAGTAACCAAGCAATTATGCCGAAGTTAGAGCAAGCTACAAAAAGTATTGATGAACGTGAAAAAGTATGGAACAAAGAAAAAGAAGCTTTTGGAAAAGCACAAGAAGAAGTAAAATTAGTTCATAAAACTATAGATAAAATGGAAGATGCAGCTCTTCAGAAACAAGCGAAAAACATACAGGATATTTATAAAAAGCGTTATGCATCTTTTAGTAAGATAAATGATTCGTATCAAAAGTTAATGAAATCTGAAAGAGAATTATATAAAAGCTTAGGTGAAAAAGAAACGAACTTAAAAAAGGTTAGTGAAAAGATTAAAGGTGTAAATCAAATGAATGAGGACATTCAACGAGAAAAAGAGAAATTTAATAGATATACACAAGAATATAACAAAGAGAAATTAGATTTTTATAAACAAGCGAAAATTAAGATGAAAGAGGAGAAATAAATACTTTATTTCTTACTCCAAAATAGAATAGAGAAATCAAAAGTCCCAAGCTACTAGCCTTGGGGCTTTTTCATATTCTTAAAGAAATGTTAAGAATATCCGCTGCTATTTATTAAGAAATGCTATCTATACTTAGAAATGGGTTAAGAAGTGCTCGGAAAATATGTAGGGAAAATAAAAGATAGGAAAAAGAAGTGTAGGAGGATATATATGAAAGCATCAGTTGTAGAGGTAAAGAATGTACAAAAGGTATACGGTAAAAAAGATGAGAGTCAATCACATGCGCTAAAGAATGTATCGTTCTCAATTCAAGAGGGTGAATTCGTTGGAATTATGGGACCATCTGGTTCAGGAAAAACAACATTATTGAATGTAATTTCTACATTAGATAAGGCAACAGGTGGAATTGTTGAAATTGCTGGAATAGATATTACGAAAATGAAGCAGGGGGAATTATCTGATTTTCGCTCAGAGAAACTAGGGTTTATCTTTCAAGATTTTAACTTACTTGAAAATTTATCAATCTATGAAAACATTGCATTACCGCTTTCTCTGCAAGGTGTTCATTCGAAAAGAATTGAATCAAAGGTGAAAAAGGTAGCAGAAATGTTAGGAATTTCAGAGATTCTTCAAAAATATCCGTCCGAAGTATCTGGTGGACAAAAACAACGTTCGGCAGCGGCCCGTGCACTTGTACATGAGCCAGCCATTATTTTAGGAGATGAGCCAACAGGAGCGCTTGATTCTAAAAATGCGAAAAGTTTATTAGAGTCGATGACCAACTTAAATGAAGAACAGGATGTTTCGATTATGATGGTTACACATGATCCATTTAGTGCGAGTTACTGCCGACGTATTTTATTCATCCAAGACGGAGAACTGTATAAAGAAATTCATCGCAGAGGTACGCGTGATGAGTTTTATAAAGAAATTTTAGATGTGCTTGCGGGTTTAGGCACACAAAAAGCATAAGAAAGAAGGTTCAACATGTTATTCAAACTTTCCATGTCGGGACTAAAAAGTAAACGAAAAGACTATATGGTCTTATTAGTTGGGCTTATTATGTCTATTTCAATTTTTTATATGTTTCAAACGTTAGCGTTAAATAAAACGTTTATTGAAGGGAATTCTATGGATGGGATTTTTTCCGTCTTTCAAACGGGCTCATTTTTATTAGGATTTATTACATTATTTTATATTTTATACGCCAATTCATTTTTATTATCACTTCGGCAAAAAGAATTTGGTATGTATATGGTATTAGGGGCAAAAAAGCATAAAATTACATTGCTCATGTTTATTGAAACAATTGTATTAGGAATAGTATCTCTTATAGTAGGTGTGATAGTCGGTATAATCTTGGCACAAGGTGTTGGACATTTACTGATGAAGGAGCTGGAATTTACTGGTGTTGGTTATCATGCATTTTATGTACCATCAATCGTTGTTACTTTCATCTTTTTCATTGCATTATTTATGTTGTCCGCAATTATGAATGGTATGAAACTAGTGCGTAATTCGCCATTACAACTCGTTCACTCCAATAGTCAAACAGAGCGTACGTTTACTAAAGGGAAACTAACGAATATAGTAGCACTTTTATCAATTATTTTATTAGTAGTTGGTTATGTTTCGATGATATATATGAAGGAGCTAAAGGAATCAGGATTTATCATTGCTACAATTACAGTAACATTAGGAACTTACATGCTATTTGCATCATTCCTTCCCATTATTATTAATAAACTAAAAGCGAATAAAAATCATAGTGAAAAAGGAATCAATGCGTTTACGTTTGCACAGTTAAGTTTCTCTATTAATAGCTTAACGAAAGTATTAGCGACAGTTGCTATGTTAGTGGCTCTTGGTGCGGGTGCAATCTCCAGTGGTATGGCGTTAAAAAATAATGTTACAAATATAGTGGAGAGTGCAGAATACTATGATGTCGAAATTAAAAATCCCACAGCAGAAGAAAAGAAAATACTAGATAGTATTACATTTAAAGAAAAGAATGAATATCGATACAAAGTAGATGAGCAGTTTATTTATCAGTTGAAAGAAGATTTGGAAAGAAATCGTCCGCTAACACGTACTGGAAAGGACGAGAATAGTAGCCGATTCGTTCCTGTTTCGAGGGAACTAATTGCGGGATCCGTTTTAAGTCATAGCCAAGAAAAAAATGAGAATAATACCAATGTAATTCCAGAAGAATGGGGAAATATTTTACGGTCTCTTCAAAAGACATATATGAATCCTAGTCAAAAGATAAAAATTGTAGATCAAAAGATGTATGATGGGATACAAGGTAAAGAAGAAATTATAATACTGGGGAAAACGGACAATTTTATAACGTATAAAGAAGAATGGAAAAAAATTGATGAATTAGAGCTAGCTAAATATAAAGATATGAAAGAAGTACATCTTTTGAGTAAATATATGCTGTATGAAGGATATTACAGTACTTACAGTGGAACAGTATTTATGGGATTTTTCTTAGGCATAGCTTTCTTAGCAATGTTGGCAAGTTGTTTAATGTTTAAAATTCTTTCTGGTGCTTCAAAAGATATTATTCGCTATCAAATGCTTCGTAAAATTGGTGTACGTTATGAGCTATTAACGAAATCAATTTATAAAGAGTTATTTTTCATTTTCTTGTTCCCAGCGATCGTAGGTATAACGCACGTATTAGTCGGAATGAACATGTTCTCGTTCTTAATAGATAATCCATATTTCCGGATTTGGCTGCCGATTATTATTTTCTTAGTCATTTATGTGTTTTATTATTTCATTACAGTTCAATTGTATAAAAAAATTGTTCTTCCGAAAGAAGTGTAGTATGTAGTGAATAAGGGGGATGATGAATCGAGCTAAATTTAGGGGAATATTATATGGAATTTATAGCGATGAAGAAGTTAAATAATGAAAGAAGCAACTTGTACTGTAGATAAGGAGAAACAAAATCCTCTATTTTTTTAGTATATAAAAGATAAAGAGGGAAAGGTATTATAACTTCTGTAGTAATCGTTCGCCGCTTTTCATGTCGCCTTTACACAACGGGCATTGTGGCTTATCTTCTAAAGAAAAGTTTTTACGCATCCATCCAAGGCAGTCGTCTGCTTCGCATTCCCACACAGCAATTGCTTCTGGTTCTTCTACAGGTTTATCATTTTTTCTCCAATACATGTGATCGCTTCTTTAATTTGAAAAGTTTTTCGGAAAAAACAAAAAAGGTTGTTAACGTTTTTTGTTAACAACCTTTTATTTATTCATTATACTGTATTTTTTGAAAAATGCGAAGTTTAGTAATTATTAAAGTTATATTGAAATAGTGATTATAAAAGCTTAGGATTATAAATCATCGTAAAGTGTCCTTGTAATAGTTCAATATGACACGGTGTATGAAGCGAGCATTCTCCGTCTGTATCTACTTCTTTTTCTTCTTCTGTTTCAATATGAATTGATTTTGCTTTTACATGGAAGATGTCATTTTCATTTGAGTCTTCAAATAGTTTCTTTCCGATATAATCTTTAAACGCTTGAATGCCTGTTGATTTGACTACGAAAATATCAAGTGTTCCGTCATCACATTTTACGTTCGGAATAAAGGATGGGATACCCCCGAGATATTCACCGTTTCCAACCATAACAAGGACAGCTTCATCTTCATACACTTGTCCGTCGTAAGTAATTTTTACTGGGAATGGTTCAGCATTTTTTACAGTTCGAATGGTGCTTAAATAGTAACCAATTTTACCAAGCTTTGCTTTCTCTTCTGCATCAATATTGTTTGATACTTCAGATACGAGTCCAATGCCCCAGAAGTTTAAGAAGTGTTGTCCGTTTGCTTTTGCGACATCAATTGGTTTTACATGTCCTTTTGTAATGAGTTTCGCTGCTTCTGCAATATTTTGCGGAACACCAAGTGTGCGAGAGAAGTCGTTGCAAGTTCCGCCTGGAATGATTGCAAGTGTAGGTCTAGTTTCAAGAGGGGCTAAGCCATTAGTGCATTCAAATACAGTTCCGTCACCACCAAAGACTATAATTAAATCTACTTTACTAGCAAACTCTTGGCAATATTTTGTTGCATCACCTTGTTTTTTCGTATGAAGGATATGTAGGTCAGGAAAAGCTGTGGCAAGTGGTGGTACGATTTTTGTTAAGTTCGTATGTAAATCGCCTTGTCCTGCTTTCGGATTTAAGATGAGGAGTACTTTTTCAAATTTTGTTTTTGTCATTCTTCATCTCTCCCTTTGTTTTTATAAATTACGGTAGAAATAAAACTTCCACCAATAATGCATGGAAGCTTATTTGATCCCGCTATTTGCGGGCCAATAATCATTGGGAATGGACAAAAATCCCACTGATTAAGGTTTCACTTTATTATATTATTCCGTTACAACTGAAGCGATAAATGGTAAGTTACGATATTTTTCTGCGCAGTCGATACCGTAGCCAACGATAAATTCGTCTGGAATTTGGAAGCCAACATATTCAGCTTTTAAGTCCACTTTACGGCGTTCAGGTTTATCAAGTAACGTACAGAATTTCAATGCTTTTGGTTTATGCATGAAGAAGTGATCTTTTAAGAAGTGAAGTGTTAAACCAGAATCGATAATGTCTTCTACGACAATTACGTTTTTTCCAGTAATGTTTACATCGATATCTTTTAATAGTTTTACTTTTCCAGTTGTTTCTGTTTGATTTCCGTAGCTAGATGCAGAGATAAAATCGATAGTTACTTCGTTTTTAATATGACGAATTAAATCAGCAGCGAATACGAAAGATCCTTTTAATACAGCGATTACAACGATTTCTTCTCCTTCAAAATCACGTTCGATTTGAAGTGCTAGTTCTTTTACTTTTTCTTGTAATTGTTCTTCAGAAATTAAAGTGTCTTTTATTTCAATTTTCATTTGAATCCTCCTACAGTGTAAAACTTGTGAACATTTCGACTGTAAAGGATAGAAAGAAAAAAGTCAAAGAAGATATAAGGTTTTTACAGAAATGCCCACAAAATAGTCAGATGATATGATATACTGATCATATTAAGAAAACGCTTCCGTGAAGGGTGATTATGATGAAAAAGAAACAGTATACAAGTGTAACATTTATAAAAGCATTGCTTTTAACAATCGTTCTTGGTATGTTGGCTTACATAATTGATGTACCTGCAATTCGGATTTCATTAATTGGAATGACTTTAGTATTAGGCGCAATTTCCCACGGTATGATGTCACAGCTGCAAGAAGTTGGACTTGATGATATGAAAGATCATATAGATAAGAAATGAGAAACCTTCACGTATATAGAGTGAAGGTTTTTTCGTTTCTTACAAAAATGTAAGGTGATTTGTAAGACAAATCGATAGTTGCATAGTAGTGTTTTGGATAAACTATAAGTGTAAGGTAAAAGGCAAGCATATTTTAGGTAAATTAAGTTTTAGGCACTCTATATGTGAAAAAGGAGTAGGAGGGCATGGAGAAACATTGGACGACCTTTTCTTTTTTAGCAACTAGTAACACCGTAATGCTAGCTGGAGAAATGGATTTTTTGCATACGTTTGATCGAGAAGACGATCATTCTTCTTCTAAATTTACAATGAAATGGAGTAAGTGGAGCGATAGTTGTAAATTGGAAGAAGAGGCCCCTAACGAAAGGCAAAAAATTATTTTAACAAATCCTATTAAAGCATGGGTCGTTCAATGTCGTAAGTGTAACGTCAAAAATCACTTCAAGAAAACTGAGCCGAGACAATTAGTTATCACTCCGGCCCTTTCTACTTCTCAATCACGCGAAAGTAACAAATAAATATCGAGACACACACCCGAAAAAACATCGTATATATTACGGTGTTTTTTTATTTTTCTAAAATGAAATCTTTAACAGAATTCCATTTCATCTGCATCTTATATTTACATCTCTTGTTTATTCTAGTAATACATCCGGTGCGACGTGATGTGTTACTAGAATAAAGTATAAAAGGAGAGAAATAAAATGAAAAAAAAACTATTACCAATTTGTGCAATGGCACTCTTAACAGTAGGATATTCTTCAGTAGCGAGCGCTTCTACTGGAACATTAACAAAAGAAGAATCAGCGCAAATGCAGCAAGATAAAGCTAAAAAAGAAGAAGCAATTAAGGAACAGCAAAAGAGCGAAGTAGAGAAAAAAGAAGCAGCACAAGTACAAGAAAAAAGTGATATGGCTAAAAAAGAAGAAGCAATTAAGGAACAGCAAAAGAGCGAAGTAGAGAAAAAAGAAGCAGCACAAGTACAAGAAAAAAGTGATATGGCTAAAAAAGAGGAAGCAATAAAAGCAGGGCAAAAGAATGATACAGCGAAACAAGAAGTAACACCACAAGTGCAAGAAAAGGAAGCTCTTGCAAAAAAAGAAGCAGCAATTAAGGCAGGGCAAAAGAATGATGCAGCGAAACAAGAAGTAGCGAAACAAGCTGTACAAGGTGAAAAATTACCAAACACAGCATCAAATAATGTAGCAATGATGGCATTAAGCGCATGTCTTGTAGCGATAGGGACATTATTTGGTTTGAACCGTCGTAATAAGATTAAGGCATAAATAAAATATTGTTCTATAAAGAATGGGATAATTTCATATATTAAAAATGGTAGGTTACTCCTACCATTTTTTGCATGGAGGGATTCACAGTGACAGTTCTAAATCGTATTGGATTTACGTTAATGATAGTAGGCTTATTAATGGGAGCCTATTACGCTTTTGAATGGTATAAAGGAAAAAGTTCTGCACAAGATTTAACGACAGAAGAAATTAAAAATTTTGAACAACAAACATCCAAGCAGCATTCTAGCGAAGTACCAGTAAATGCACAAGTACCTTCTTCTCAAATACAACATAAAGAAGGAGAAAAGATAGCTATGTTAAATATACCGAAAATAAAGAAGAAATTTTCTGTTTATTGGGGAGCGAATGATGCAACTTTGAAAAAAGGAGTGGGTATGTTTGTTAGTGATTTAACGACAACTCCATCTGGAGGAGGACATACTGTACTCAGTGGGCATCGAGATACTGTATTTACAGATTTAGGAGAGTTAAAAGAAAAGGATAACCTTATTTTGGAGTATGATAATAAAACTTACACATACGAAATTCAAAAGACATGGATTACACATGCGGATGATCGTACCGTTATTGTTAAAAAAGAAGAACCTACATTAACATTGACGACTTGTTATCCATTTGATTATATAGGGGATGCACCGGATCGATATATTATCGAAGCAAAGTTAATTACGAGTAATTCAAAATAAATTATAGAGCTTTGAATAGTAATTTCTTAAAGCGAGAGGGGGAGACATAGATTATGTCAAAAAACATTTTGATTGTTGAAGATGAAGATATTTTACGCGAAATATTAAAGGATTACTTTTTGAGTGAACAATATAAAGTGCTTGAAGCGAGAGATGGAAAAGAAGCTTTAGTCTTATTTGAAGAAGAAGAGGTCGATTTAGTTATACTTGATATTATGTTGCCGGAACTTGATGGATGGTCTGTTTGCCGAAGGATTCGTAAGACGTCCGGGGTTCCAATTATTATGCTGACGGCACGTGTAGATGAAGATGATACATTACTTGGGTTTGAGCTTGGGGCAGATGATTATGTTGCGAAACCATATAGTCCGCCTATTTTATTAGCGAGAGCGAAACGATTATTAGAAAGCAGACAAGCATCAAAAAAACCTTTGGAAAATGAAGATGATACGTTATCAATTCATGGCATTCACGTCCATTTTCCGTCACGTACTGTTACTGTTGATGAGGCAGACATTACTTTAACACATACAGAATTTGAAATATTAGCTTATTTCATGAAAAATCAAGGGATTGTACTAACAAGAGAACAGTTAATTTCAAGAATTTGGGGGTACGAATTTGCTGGCGATGATCGAACGGTTAATAGTCATATTCGTAATTTGCGAAATAAATTAGGAGAGAAAGCAAAGTACATTACAACTGTAGTGCGAACCGGTTATAAATTCGAGGGGAACATATGAGAACTGGGATTGTACTTAAATTATTTACACTTACAACAGCTCTATGTATGTTGATTTTAGCGACGATATTTATTGGGCAAACAATATTTTTCAAACAATATTATGCGAATCGAAAAGTGGAAGATATTAAAGTGAACTTAAATTCCTTTGCAAAGAACTATTTAAATTATGCAGGAAGTGCAGAAGAAGTTCAGAAACTGGAGCAAGATTTTTTAAGAGAAAATAATACGTGGATTACGACTTTAGACCAGTATGGGAATTTAAAACATGCGGATGATTTTTATTTTGAAGTAACGATAGACCGTAGGCAACAAAAGAGCTTTGGACAACAAATATTCAAGATTCCCTTAGGTAATCTCGTCAATATAGAGGAGATTGATAATAAATTATCAGAGAATTTTTCAGGACAAGAAATTTATTTTTCTGGAGTGAGAAAAGAAGAAAGTTTTATTCCATTCTCTTTCTCGTTAGGTAAGCAAAATTTAAGTGGATCTAATAAACCGTTAGAAAAAGCATTTAATGAGAAAATGATTAAATTAGATCAGGAGAAAAAGATTAAATTAGATCAGGAGAAAAAGAAAGAAGCTGAGGAACAAGTTGTTAAGGAAAAGAAGCCGGCCGTTCAGGAGCAAGCTGCTCAGGAATTAGATGCTCCCATAGTAGGACGTGTTACGAAAGTACAGTTCCCCGATGTAAAAGGTCCTGTGAATCCAATTTATAAAAATAGTTTATTCTTAGATAGCATAAAGGAATTTCAAACTGATTTATTATTAAAAGAGAATAATCATATACAGTATTCAACACAAATAATGGACTATGAAAAAAATGATATAAAATATAAATTATTAATTAAACCCAAAAAAGAAAAAGACGGATCGGTAACATATATATATGCGATGGCTTCTTTACAGCCTGTAGATGAGGCTGTACAAATGGTGCAAGATTATTACATCTATATTGTTGCATTTGTAGTCGTTCTAATTTTTCTAGCTTCGTTTTATTACTCAAAACAAATTGCAAAACCGCTACTAAAAATAAATGATACAACGAAGAAAATAGCTCATTTGGATTTCACAGAAAAAATTCCGATTACTTCAAAAGATGAAATTGGTGATTTATCGCAAAATATTAATACATTATCTAATAAACTACATTCACATATTGGACAGTTAGAACAAGATATTGAAAAAGAAAGAAAGTTAGAAAACACAAGGAAAGAATTTATTGCGGGTGTATCGCATGAACTAAAAACGCCGCTGAGTATTATGAAAAGCTGTATTTCCATTTTAAAAGATGGGGTAGCTGAACATAAGAAAGACTACTATTTTCAGGCGATGGAAAAAGAAGTAGACAAGATGGATATACTAATTTTGGATATGCTTGAATTAGCTAAATTTGAGTCTGGCACATATAACATGAAGATGGATTCTTTCTATATCGATGGAGTGATTGAAGAAATATGTGAACAGCTTTCATCGGAGATAGTGAAAAAAGAACTGAGTGTGCACAAACATATATGTCCAGCTGAAGTGGTTGGGAATCAAAATAGAATTGAACAAGTAATTGTGAACTTCATTACGAATGCAATACGTTATACACCAGATAAAGAGGATATTATTATTTCCACAATAGACGAGAAGAATTATATAAAAGTGTGTATTGAAAATAAGGGTGCCCACATTGAAGAAGAACAATTAGATAAAATTTGGGATCGTTTTTATCGAGTAGATGCGGCACGGAAACGTTCACAAGGTGGAACCGGGCTTGGCCTTGCGATTTCAAAAAACATTTTAGAGCTGCACAATGCTGAATATGGGGTCAAGAATACAAAAGATGGTGTGTTATTTTACTTCTATTTACCGAAAAAAGCGTAGACAATACTATCTACGCTTTTTTAATTTATTTTCATATTATCTTTACCTAATCTTTACTTCTAAACAGTATACTTTGAATAGAAAATGAGGTTATGTAAGGAGTCGATGAACCGTGCATAGCAATTGGCTAAGTATAATGGTATTTATTTTCTTTTGTGCATTTATTGTATTTTTAATTGATATTACGATGTGAAAAAAGAGCGCTAAGTTAAGCGCCCTTTTTTTGTGAATTTATTTGATAAGCACTCATGCTTTTGAATAATCTTGGTGAAGTGATAAATAAAAATATAAGTAAAACGGTACATAGAATATAGGAACCAATCATTGTGCTACCGTTAAATATTAAAGAATATAGAATAGCTGATTGACCTTTCGGTGCATATTGTCCCCAGAAAATAATACCGGCAATAAAGTGACAGAAGTAACGAGCTAGACTACCGATAAAAGTAGCAATGATAATGTATCCAATTACTTTCTTTCCTTGGTTTTGTTTTGATGAAGGCTTATCTTTACGGCTACTTAAGTTTGATTGTTCGTTTTCATTCTTATTAGATGCTAGAAGTGCTTTTTGAATTGGACGATAGAATAAACCAGCAAATCCAATGAATGCGAAAGCAACGAAGTATTCAATGATTACTTGAATTGGTGTGACGATAATGGCATCGCCTACGACAATTTGTAATAATCCCCAAATTAAGCCTCCTAAGAAAGCCATTTTGAAGCCCCAGCGGTATGCGATAATAAAGATAGGAATCATAGCGAATGAGATGGAACCGCCTGTTGCTGATATTTTGATTGAAAGTGGTAAAATATCGATGACCAAGGCGAAGGCTGCAAGAATAGCAGATTCGATCATCGCTTGTAAATTGGTGTTACGCATGTTGTCTCCCCCTAAATCCAAGTTGCAAAAAAAGAATAGATATCATAGGAGGATACGAAATACGTAAATAAAAAAAGAGGTGTGTATTTCGGACGTTTGCACAATTCCTGCGTTAGCATTAACTAACAGGTTCAAAGGGTCGGAACGAATTGTTCCCTCTCAGCGGTAAGGCTCCCCCTGTGATAACGAGATTCTTTATTTGCTATTGTTCATTGTAAGCGAAATGGATGAGAATGGCAAATGAATACCGTATGACAATTATTGAAATAGAATTGTAGCGAAATGTTAATAAATATGAAGCAAAAGGGTATAGTCCAATTGAAATAGAGTATGATATAATTTTCCTGAAAATAATTATCATTCTCTTCTGAGGGGGAAGGTTATGAGCTTAGTAGATATTAAAATTGGCGAGAAAGTGTTAGTAAAAAGTATTCAGTCTTTAGATCAGTTATTAAAGCGTAGACTAGCTGCTTTCGGTCTCGCGGAAGGAAGCGAACTTCGCTTGAAACAGAAAGCGATGTTTAAAGGTCCTTGTACATTGGAGTGTCGTGGACAGTTAATTAGTATTCGTCATTGTGACGCGAAAATGATAAAGGTGGAATTAGCGTGAATAAGGTTGCTTTGCTAGGGAATCCGAATACAGGGAAAACATCATTATTTAATGCACTTACTGGTTCTTATGAATATGTAGGAAACTGGAGCGGTGTAACAGTAGAAAAGAAGGTTGGTAAATTAAAAGATAAGCAAGGAACATTAATTGATTTACCAGGCGTTTATGATTTGAATCCAGTTTCACGTGATGAAGGTGTCGTTACGAATTTTCTACTAACAGATGAATTTCATCATATGTTAAATATAGTGGATTCTTCTCAATTTGAGCGAAATATGCATTTAACATTGCAATTACTTGAATTTGGTAAGCCCGTTTCAATTGGTTTAAATATGATTGATGTGGCAAAGCAAAGAGGAATTGTGATTAATGTAAAACGGCTATCAGAAATATTAGGTGTAACAGTCGTTCCTGTCATCGCAAGAACCGGAAAAGGCTGTGAAGAATTACTTACTACTCTTCATGAAGAGAAACAAAAAGAGAAAAAGCCATTCATTATTTCATATGGTGTACAAATGGATGAAGGAATTGGAGAGGTAATCGCTCTTTTAGAGACAGCGAATTATGAGCATCCGAGATGGTTAGCCCTTCAATTTTTAAGCAATAACGAAGTAGTAGAAAAAGAAATGAAAGCATTACCAATTTATAAGGAACTTATAGCCATTCGATCTCGTTTAGATGGAAAACTTGATTGTACGTTGGAAGAGCACATTTACAAGACTCGTGAAGCGTATATTGAAAAGTTAAAAACAAATGTTATGCAACATGAGAAAGAAGGAAAAATTCCTTTTTCAGAAAAAATTGATAGGTTAATTACACATAAAATTTTAGGACTTCCAATCTTTTTAGCAGTTATGTTTTTTATTTTTCAGGTTACGTTTACGTGGATTGGTACACCTTTATCTGATATGCTTGATGGATTTTTTGGCGGACAACTTACTGATTGGGTTACAGCTGGGCTCACAAGTGTTGGGGCTTCTGACTTTATTCAAGCACTCGTTACAGAAGGTATTATTGCTGGTGTTGGTGCGGTATTAGTATTCGTTCCACAAATCTTTGCACTATTCTTCTTCATTTCATTATTAGAAGACTCAGGATATATGGCACGAATTGCAGTTGTTATGGATAGAATTATGGAGTTTTTCGGTTTAAACGGAAAAGCATTTATTCCGATGATTATCGGCTTTGGATGTAACGTTCCAGGTATTATGGCAGCGAGAACGATTGAACAAGAAAAAGAAAGATTACTTACCGTTCTTGTAACACCATTTATGTCTTGTTCAGCACGTTTACCTGTATATGCATTATTTGCGGGAGTATTCTTCCCTAATAGTCAAGCGACTGTTGTGTTCTCTTTATACATTGCAGGTATTGTTCTTGCATTACTCGTTACAAAAATTATGTCTCTTACTATTTTAAAAGCAGAAAAATCTATTTTTGTAATTGAACTACCACCTTACCGTGTGCCGCAAGCGAAAACGTTATGGCTGAGCACGTGGGAGAAAGGTAAAGGATTTGTTCGTAAAGCGGGTACATTCATCTTCGGTGGTTCTGTTGTCATTTGGTTATTAAACTATGCAGGTCCATCAGGATTTGGTGTTGATATGGGAGACAGTTTCTTAGCGATGATTGGTGGATTTATTGCACCACTTTTTGCACCGCTCGGCTTTGGAACGTGGCAAGCTGCAGCATCCCTTTTAACAGGATTTTTAGCGAAAGAAGTTGTCGTTTCTACGATGGCAATTATTTATGCGGTTAAAGAAGATGTGCTAGGAAATGTAATGGGAGCACATTATACTGCGCTATCAGCCTATGCATTTATGTTCTTTATTTTATTATATGTTCCGTGCTTAGCGACAGTAGCTGTTATTAAACGTGAAACAGGATCGATGAAATGGACAGTTTTCTCTGTCGTTTATCCGCTCGTTGTTGCTTATGTATTAACGCTCATTATATACCAAGTTGGGTCCTTACTCGGATTCTAGAAGGAGATGTATCGCGGTGATGGTCAATATTATAATTGGAGCTATCATTTTTGGTTATGCAGCATATACGTTAGTTAATTTTGTAAAGAGAAGTAAAAAGGGAAAATGCGCAGCATGCTCTTTAAGTAAGTCATGTCAGTCGCAAACTTGTAGTCCAGATATGGAGCAAATTGCTCATAAATAGAAAAAAGCTTTGCGAATTTCGCAAAGCTTTTTTGTTTACTTTTTAATTTTTACAAGCTGAGAAGCTTCTACTCCGTTGTAACCAGGGAATTCTTTACTAGGGTCTTTATCGAATTTTAATACACCAACAGATTTTTCATCACCTTTTACATTTCCATAAGTTGCATCGTCAACAATTGCGAACATGTCTGCATATGCACGGCCACTTCCGATAATTGTGTTGCCTTCGTATTTTAATTTTGTCCCATCAAGTGTAGCATTTTCTACTTTCTCTTTTGCAAATAACACGCCTTCTTCTGTTGTTACAGCTGGTAATTTATCAAGTGGTTTTGTATCATCGTTTTTATCAACTTTGCTAAGTAATTCTTTTTTCACCAGTTCTTCACCAGTTTTCTTATCCATTACAAGAACTTTTTTACCCTCTAATGTTGTCATTTTCATTTTATAGAAGTCTTTTTCTTTCACTTCTTTTTTATTTTTATCTGTAACTTGTTGAATTTGCTCATCTGTTCCGTATAGTACAAAGCCGTTCGCTTTTTCTCCTAATAAAGAACAACCTGATAATGCTCCGAATGAAATTGCTGCTGCTAATCCGATTCCTACTAATTTTTTCATGATGATTGCTCCTTTTATATGTTTTATAGTAAATACATTTTTTGTATTAGTCCTGAAATTATGAGAAGCTTGTTTGTTGCTTCTGGTATTAGTGTATAAGAAATATTGAAACGTAACTATCGAGTTAGCTTACAGTAACATTACAATAATGTAATTTAGTGAAAGTGCATAAAAATATGTCAATTCTGAAGAGGATTAATGAGAATATATTAGGAATACAATGTTTTATCTAGAATGTCATATTATATTGGCTGTATTTTGGAAATAACATGTAAGGACATATTAGTTTTGTTATAATAAACACATAGGCTGTAAAAATGAATATTCTTTACTGTTAAGGGAGATTTTTCAGTTTTCCAAGTAGTGAATTTGAAATATGAGGTAAGTCATAGGAGGAATTAGAATGTCTGTATTTAAACGATTACGAGATTTAACAATGTCGAATGTATATTCATTAATTGAAAAAGCGGAAGATCCAGTTAAGATGACGGATCAATATTTACGCGATATGCAAGCGGATGTACAAGAAGCTGAGAAAAGTGTAGCAGCTCAAATTGCACTTGAGAAGAAATTCAAAATATTATTTGAAGAGCAAGAAGCACTTGTGAAAAAACGTGAAGAGCAAGCTCATATGGCTGTTCAAGCAAGCAATCTTGACCTTGCGCGTCGTGCTCTTGAAGAAAAACAAAATGCAGAGCAAAAGATGAATGAGTATAAAGCGAGCTATGAGCAAAACAAAGCAGCTGCTGATAACCTTCGTCTTAAGCTAGAAGAAATGCGTAAGCAATTAACAGAGCTGAAAAATAAACGTGAAACACTTGTTGCACGTGTAAATGCAGCGAAAGCACAAAAGAATATTAATCAGGCGATGTCTGGATTTGATTCAAATTCAGCAAAAGCTGGTTTAAGCCGTATGGAAGAGAAAGCACTTCAATTAGAGGCTGAAGCAGAAGCAAGCGGTGAAATTTACAAGAAAGAAAAGTCGTTAGATGATGAATTCGCAAGCTTAAACAAAAATTCTGTTGTTGACGATGAATTAGCTCGTATTATGAAGCAGTACGAGAAATAATATAGAATAGACAAAGAAACCGACATGTCTGAAGAGAATTCATGTCGGTTTTCTATTACTTTTTTAGAGGAGGTTTTGTAATGACGTGGATGAATGTTTTAGCTATGCTTGTATGGACTGGAGCGAGTGCGGTACTTTTATTTGCAATTATGTGGGTTGATTCGATTTTTACAAAATACAATGATTTAAAAGAAATGAAAAATGGAAATACAGCAGTGACAACGCGTTTCGTTATGAAATTATTTGCGCAAGGGTACATTTTATCTCAATCTATAACGAAAGCGAATGACTTATGGCAAGCGCTTCTTGCCTCAGCAGTTTCATTCGTTATTTTATTAATTGTAGAAATGTTCATTGAGTTTGTGTTAAAGAAAATGTCTGGTTTAGATTTAGAAGAAGGAACGAAAGAAGGCAGCTTAGCACATGCGTTGTTAGCTGGTTCATTACATATCGTTGGTGCACTTATTTTAGGTGCTTGTTTATAAAGAGAAAAGGAGGGGTAGATTGTGAGTTTATTTAAACGTATTAAAAATATAATGAAGAGTCCGGAGCCGCCGAAGCCAGAAAAGAGTCTTTTAACGTTGGCTCCTGGCGATATGATTGAAGTCTCGTTAGTCATGTACGAATTAACTGGGAAAATGAGCATGCATTCTCGCAAGGAGATTATTTTAACTTTGCAGGATGGGAAAGATATTCGTTATTTGAAAATTGAAGACCGTGAAAATACGTATTACAAATTGTATACACCGATTGATGGTCGTTTAGATTCAATCGATGAAATTCCGACGACGATTGAAATGGATGATATAGAGTATCATATGGAAGAACAATATAATGGACGTGTTGTTGTTATGGGGAAAACACCATTCGCTGCTTCAGAAGAACAGTACGTATGGGAATTCCAATCTGATAACCGCAAATTATTACGTGTTGAATGGCAAAATGGTCGCACAATGATGTATGAGGGAGAAGTAATTATTCCTGCTGATGTACAAATCATAAGAGCAACATAAGGGGGGCGTAATCATGTCAAACCGATTGTTTACCATGATTAAATCGTTCGTGATCCCTATACTTGCTATCGTTACATTACTTGTTATTGCCGGTTATGCTTTATCGGGCTGTCAAAGTGGTCAGGCGAAGTCAATTCAGGACCGTTACCCACTAGAGTCTGTCGCAAAGGATGGTAAACAAGAATCTTACGTGTATAGGGCCGCCAATCGGTCAGTTCCTGAAGTTGCAAAGGAACTTATAGCCGAAAGGAAACCGAAGCAAGCATCTAAAGAAGACGAAAATCAAATGTTCCTCGTTTATTCTGATAAAATGTATAATTTACAAAAGGATAAAGAGAAACCATCTGATACGTTAATTGAAATAAGCAATGAAGAATTTGTCCGTCAAAATTACCAACCATCCTTCTTACAAGGATATATCATGGGGAGTATATTAAACGATATATTCGGTTCACGCAAATCATCATACGGTGATTATCGCGGATATAATGACAGACAAAATCATAAACCGGTGATCCCGGAAAGACCACCTACGAAAGAGGAAAAGAAAACCCCGCCTCCAATTACGAAGGAAGGGAAAGGATCTATTATTAAGCGAGGCGATAATGTAGATCCGAAATCATCTGTAGGTGATAAAGGAAGTATTACGGAAAAAGGAAGTAAAACGACGCCACCGCCTTCTACCGGAAGCAAAGGGAAAATTACGAAAAACCCGGGTGGCTCGAGTGGATCTGATGTGAAGCCGAAATCATCCATTAAAACCCCACCAAAGAATACGTCGCCCCCGAAAACAAGGGTTGGCGGTTCAGGGAAAATTATGAAGAGAAGATAGTATAGAGACCGAAAAGTGGAATTTGCTTTTCGGTCTTTTTATTATGGGGATTAATTCCTCAGTTTGTTTATTAGCACAACGATGAAATTTCACTTTATAGTAGGTATTCTATGGATACTGTGTACATGTACTCTCTTTCTATATGTTCCGCTTCGCTTTCAGCATGAAGTGCCCGCCTTTCAAAAGTCCGTCGATTGGATTAAAAGCGGGGGAAGATGGGGGGAGTAAAATATATCAACGGTTTTTCGATTATATCTATCGTAGCTCAAAATATATCAACGATTCGAAAAGGAATATCGATTTACCAACTTCATAATAAAAAGAGGCTGCACCAATATTTTGGCACACCCTCTTTTTTCATAATGATTAATGAATATCACGTTTCTTAAAGTTACCGCCTTTTACTTCAGCTACGTCATAAACTGTAATAAAGGCATTAGGATCGATTTCATTAATCAGGTCCTTCATTTTACTTTCTTCTAAACGGTTAATTACACAAGAAATTTCTTTGAATTTCTCTCTTGAATAACCACCATATACTTCGTTATACGTTGCGCTTCGGCCTAAACGATCGCGAATTGTTTCTACCATTAATTCAGGCTCTTTCGTGATGATTTTAAATGTTTTCGAACCACTTAAACCAACTTCAACGATATGAATCACTTTCGAAGCGATAAAGTAAGCAATTGCCGAAAGGATAGCCCCTTGAAGACCAAATACTGTTGAAACAAAAATAAAGACAAACATATTTAAGAATAAAATAAGGTCACTTGTTCCAAAAGGTAACTTACGAGAAAGTAATACAGCTAGCATATCGATTCCATCTAATGCGCCGCCGTTACGTAAGGCTAGTCCCATACCGAAACCGATAATAATACCACCAACAACTGTAACGAGTAGTGTATCGCCTTCAATAATAGTTGGTATTCCGTGCATGACAACGGTACCTATTGCTAATGAAGCAATCCCGATGATGGAATAAATTGCAAAGCTTTTACCGATTTGTTTATATCCTAACCAAACGAAAGGAATGTTAATAACTGCGATTAGAGCTCCTAATGGCAATCCAAATAATCTTGAACTAACGATACTTAAACCAGTCACACCACCGTCGGATACGTTATTTGGAATTAAGACAGCTTCTAATCCGTACGCTGTGATAAATGCCCCAATAATAATCATCAAAGCTTTTGAAGCAATTTTCAGCTTATTGGGCTTACTCTTGATCATTTTTTTCATATAATTTCCTCGTTTCAAACTAGTTTCTTTTTCTTACATGTTTGCTAATCAGTTCGATTCATGCCTAACAACCATTTTAACATTATATTTGAAAAAATTCTCCTTTAATGGATGTATGCAGGGAATATTATCACCATAGTACCATTAAAATATTTTTGAAATTCGTATAAGAAATCCCATCCTTTTAAAGGATGGGATGTTGTTAAGAAAGTATAAAACTAACGACTGTTAGGAATAAAGCGAAACCTAAAATAGTTCCACATATTTTCATATGGCGCTTACGCCCCATAACGACAATTGCGACATATTCGCGAATCATTGCATTAGGCCAGTAATAAAAGGCTGTTTTTGATCCGATTCCTTGGCTATTAAGGCCAGCTTGTCTTGCATATATGCCAGCACGGAAAAGATGGAAATTATTCGTTGTAAAAATACTTTTATACTTACCTTCTGGCTTTAAAGAATCCATAATTTCTTTAGAGAACGACATGTTTTGATATGTGTTTACAGAACGATTTTCTTGTACCGTATGTTCAAGCGGAATGCCTTTTTCAACAGCATAATTTTGCATCGCTTCTGCTTCCGGAAGACCTTCATCAGGCCCTTGCCCACCAGAGAAAATGATTGTTGGTGGTGTATTCACAGCGGCTTGCTTCCAATAAAAGTCGATTGCTTTATTAATGCGACTTGCAAGTAAGGGTGGCACTTTGTCATTAATTAAGCCGCTACCAAGAACGATGATGAAATCTTGATTACGTCTCGGTCTATTGAATTGGTATAGAAAATAAGCGCTTAAGAAGTTAGATAAATGTATAAAGAAATACATAGTTACAAGAGAAATAGCAGCAAAAATAAATTGAAAATGCTCTGAGAATAAACTTGCTGGATTTATGATAGGGATTAGTATACAGAATAAAATCCCTAAAGCAGCAATTAAAGTTAAAGAGTTTGTAAAGCGTCTTCCTTCACGCCTCATCAAGATTCTCGCATTAAGAAATAGTCCAAACATTAGAGCAACGATGCCAAAAGGTATCATGAAAAGTAGAGCTAACATGGGTAGAATAACGATGAAATGTAAAGTGTTACTACCAGATGCAAACGAGGCGATTGCACAAAATAATAGAAATGAACAGAAAAAGGCATTAAATAAAAAGCCATTTATTATTTTTCGTGGATCTTTTAAGTAAGAGATAAGAAAAATAATAAACAATATAAGAGGAATGATTCCGAAAAACATAAATATAGTACACCTCAATTTGTATAATGTTTTATTGCATCCTTAATATTACATGATTTTGAAGATGTTGATAAAAAAATAACGATTTAGAATTTTCTCAACAATTGATATAGTTAAATATGGTAAAATGTATTCAAAGTGATATATTAAAAGTAAAATGGTTGAAGAGGCACTCTGTGGAGTGTCTTTTTCTTTTTGGTATGTAATTATGCATATTATGTTTATTTTCAAGGGAAGAGGATTAAAATATAAGTTGTGGATACACGCTATAAAGCAGAATTTTATATTAATATTTACCTCTACTCTTTTTGTACCTAACACTCTTGTAACAATTCATGATTCTGTTTTCTAGTGTGTGTTTACAAAAAGCGGGATGGGGTATATATAAACAGGGGAAAGGACGTCTTCTTGAAAGGCGTCTTTTTGTTTCTTAGTATAGATAATTTCCACTATTAACGTAGTGCAAACTATCTATACTAAACATTAGCAATCTTCCGTATAAAGATTATCAATTTACTATATATTCCAGTGGTGTTAAGCTACATATGAAAGGCTTTCTTTTTCAAAATATTACCCCTAATAAATTTTGAAAGAGTCAACTGTCTCCAAAATTGCCATTTGTGCTTAGCAAAAAAAGAATCCTTCGGGGTTCTTTTTTTGTATTCGACAGAATATGACAAAATGGATTTATATAATTTGTTATATTGTTAAATGGTTATTATGGAAAAGAGAAGGAGACTTAAGTATGGGATTTAAAAAATTACTTTTAACAGGTGCAATTGTTGCAACTACAGCATTTACTTCAATCGGGACAGCGCAGGCAAGTACTCAGTTTAAAGATGTTCCAAACAATCATTGGGCTTATAAGGCAATTATGGATTTAGCAAATAAAAACATTGTTGCTGGATATGGAAATGGGATTTTTGGATTTGGTGATGATGTAACTCGTGAGCAAGTTGCAGCCCTTATGTTCCGTCAATTAAAGCCAGCAGTAAAAGAACAGTATAATAATCCGTATAAAGATGTTACTGATCGTTCGACTCAGTTTAAAAAAGAGATTCTTGCTTTAACAGAGATCGGTGTATTCGCTGGAGATGACACAGGGAACTTTAGGCCGAAAGATTCGTTAACTCGCGATGAAATGGCACAAATTTTAACAAAAGGGTTTCAATTGCAAATTAGAGGGGATCATAATTTCCCGGATGTAGATAGAAATGGATGGGCGAATCCTGCGATTACTGCAGTTAAATCAAATTATATTACAGCTGGAACTGGTGATGGTAAATTCGCACCTAGAATGCATGTAAGTCGTGAGCAATATGTTCAGTTCTTATATAACGCGACATTACCACTTGAAGAAAGACCAGGAGCAAGACAAGAACAACCACAACCAGAGGTGAAGCCGGAACAAAAGCCAGAACCAAAACGCTTTGCTAACTGTAAAGAAGCAAATGATGCTGGAGTTTACGATATTACAAGAGATAGTCCGTATTACGGTAAGCATTTAGATCGTGATGGCGATGGAATTGCTTGTGAGAGAAAGAAGAGCGGTAAATAAGAAAAAAGCACTCAGCCTGAGTGCTTTTTTCTTATTCACACATGCTATTTTTTTAGGCGATTCTCATAGAATGGGAGTAACGAAATGAAAGTAGGTGATAAAATGCCAGCTATTGTGGAAGGGGTTATTATTGAGAACTGTAATGGGACAATTAACTTAGGTGATAAATATAACGTACATCCAATTGAAAAAACGAAAGCTTATAATGGATCGGGATCTTCAAATACCGGATTAAATGTGAGGACATTCAGTGGTATTAGTACGGCAGATGTAACGGATGACGATGTGTATGACCAAGTAATTCAATCTACGTTATAATTTTTATATGTAAAATTGCATAAAATGATGTGCTTGCCCTGTGATACAATTTAGTTGTGAGCTGTTAGTGATTCTTCTTTATCATAGTTGTTAGATTAGAAATGTAACATCTTATCGAAAATCATACGTAAAATAAAAAAGACACTTCGCTCGAAGTGTCTTTTTTATTTTAGTGATATCCTTTAGCAGAGTCTTTATGAATTTTATTTTTAAATATGCTGTAGCTCCAAAGCTGATATCCAATAACGATTGGTACCATGACGATTGCAACGAAGAACATAATTTTTAAATTTAATTGACTACCAGCTGCGTTGTATAACGTTGTACTATAAGCGTCGTTAATACGAGATGGTAACATTCTTGGGAACATACCTGCAAAACCAGTTGTCATAAACATTGCGATTGTTAAGCAAACGAATGTGAATGCAAGGCCGATTTTATGTTTGTACACCATAATAAGTGTGAGTACACTCATTAACATTGCAAGTACTGGAAGAATGAATAGTACAGGATATTCCGTGAAGTTTTGGAATAAATTTGTACGATTTGCAGTTGCGACATAGAAGATAGCTAAAATGATAGCAGCTGCCATTGAAAATGGTCTTGCGATTTTATAAGCACGATCAGATACTTCGCCAGTTGTTTTAATCATAATCCAAAGGGCACCAGATACGACGAATATAGCAGTGAAGAAAAGACCGCCTAAAATACCATAATGGTTTAGTAAGCTAAGTAAAGTTCCTTCATAACCATCTTTTCCGATTTGCAGCCCGTAATACAGGTTAGCGAATGTAACACCGAATAAGAAGGCGATTAGGAAACTACCAATTGTAAATGCCCATTTACAAGTTTTTTGCCAAATTGGTGAATCGTCTTTATGCATAAATTCAAGTCCAGCGGCACGAGCAAATAGTGCAAGTAATACTAAAAATAGTGGTGTATATAGGTAGCTAAACATATTTGCATATGTGACTGGAAAGGCAGCAAATGTTGCACCACCAGCTGTAATTAACCATACTTCATTACCACCCCAGAACGGGCCGATAGCTTCTTGTAATTGATTTCGTTCTTGTCGGTCTTTCGCAACGAATGGGAAAATCATTCCGTTACCGAGTGCGTAGCCATCAAGAATGAAGTACACTGTCCAAATTACGCCCCATAAACCGAACCAGATAATTGCAAGCATATCATGAGACATGAGCCGCACCTCCTTCAGTAGCAGGTTCTTCTAATGCAGCGGGTCCTTTTTTCGCGAACTTCAGCATTAAGTATACGTCTGCAATTAAGAGTAAAGTGTAGAACAATATTAAACTAATTAATGAGAACCAAATTTGTGGAACTGATATAGGTGACACGGATTCTGCTGTACGCATTAGTTTATAAACTGTCCACGGTTGACGACCTACTTCAGCGACAATCCAGCCAGCATTAATTGCAATATATGGAAGTAAAACAGACCACATTGTAATTTTTAAATAACGTTTTGAGTTTTCTAGTTTTCCTTTTCGGTTTAAATAGAAACCGTACCAAGTTAATGCCATAAAGAACATGCCAAGTGCAACCATTAAGCGGAAGCTATAGTACACGAGGTTAACATTTGGACGATCTTCTTTTGGAATATCTTTTAAACCAACAATTTCTCCATCAAATGAGTTTGTATAGAAGAAACTTCCGAGCTTTGGAATAGTAAGTAGTTCAAAGTTTTTTTCATTTTTCACATCCGGAATTTGAATGATTGAGAAGCCTTGTCCTTTTCCGGTTTCCCAAACAGCTTCCATCGCAGCTCCTTTTGCTGGTTGATATTTAGCAGCTGATACACCGGATTGATGGCCCATAAATGGTGTAATTGTTGCGGCGAATAAACCTAACATTAAACCAAATTTAAATGATTTTTTGAAGAATTCCACTTCGTTTTTACGTAGTAAGTGATATGCACTAATTGCCATAACGAAGAAAGCACCGACAATATAACAACCAATTACAGTGTGGAAGAACATATTCCATGCATATGGATTTGTAACAAGTGCCCAGAAGTCATTTAATTCAGCGCGGCCGTTACGTACTACGTACCCAACAGGATTTTGCATGAATCCGTTTGCAGTAATAATCCAAAGGGCAGAAATATTTGTTCCAAGTGCAACCATCCACATACAGAAAGCACGGAATTTTGGTGAGATTTTGTCTTTACCGAATAACCATATTCCCATGAAAGTAGATTCTAAGAAGAAGGCAACGAGTGCTTCGATTGCGAGAGGTGATCCGAAAATATCCCCCATATATTTGGAGTACTCAGACCAGTTTGTTCCAAATTGGAATTCCATCGTAATCCCAGTTATAATCCCCATTACGAAGTTAATTGTAAAAAGTTTTCCCCAGAAATTTGCCATTTTGCGGTATGTTGGATTCAATGTGCGGGCGTATTGAGTTTCCATACATGCTACTAAAATAACAAGTCCGATTGTCAAAGGTACAAATAAAAAGTGATAAAAAATAGTAATTGCAAATTGAAAACGACTTAGTAACAGAACGTCGGACATAATAAATATTCACTCCTTTTTTACATTATCTACAATCAGTTTATAGTGAAAAAATGTTTAAAGTATGTGAGACTTGTTACAAAGGTGTGTGTATATTTTGAAAGAATTATGTCGATTATCTGAAAATATCCTATTTTTACTATAAAGCAATATCCTTTTTGAGTTTTTCAAATTTTGGTACACTACATATGTAATGTAAATGAGAGAAAAGAGGGTTCTTTACTATGAAGTCATTAGAAGAGATTTTACAATACAATGAAAAATTCGTTGAAGAGAAAAAATACGAAGAGTATGAAACAGGAAAATTTCCAAATAAAAAAATGGTAATTATCTCTTGTATGGATACTCGTCTTGTTGAATTATTACCGAAAGCAATGAATATGCGTAACGGTGATGTGAAAATTATTAAAGTAGCAGGCGCTGTTATTTCACATCCATTCGGAAGTATTATGCGTAGTATTTTAGTCGCTGTATATGAGCTTGGAGCTGATGAAGTATGTGTTGTCGGTCATCATGATTGTGGTATGGCAAAAATTCAAGCAAGCAGCACAATTGAAAAAATGAAAGAGCGCGGCGTAACAGAAGAGAAATTAGATACACTTCGTTATTCTGGAATCGATTTAGAAAGATTCTTACAAGGGTTCTCTAGTGTAGAAGAAAGTGTAGAACATAGTGTGTCAATACTCCGCAACCATCCGTTACTTCCGGAAGAAGTACCTGTTCACGGTCTTGTTATAGATCCTGACACAGGAAAATTAGATTTAGTTGTAAATGGTTACGACAATTAAGAATTTACTTTGTCATCCTTTTTATCTGGGACAGGATCAAATCCTCCTGGATGGAAAGGGTGACATTTTAATATACGCTTACATGTAAGCCAAAATCCTTTGAAGGCACCGTGTTTTTGAAACGCTTCTAATCCATAATGAGAGCAAGTCGGATGAAAGCGGCACGTTGGCGGTGTCATCGGAGAAATGAACTTTTGATAAAAGCGTATAATACCGATAAAAATCTGTTTCATAATGGTCTCCTTTTCAGCATAGTCTTAAAGTATTATAGCACGACAGTACATAATACTTTACTAATGTGCATTTCCGTTATATCATATTGGATATAACGGAATTAAATTAAAAGCGGGAGAGATGTTGTATGCCATCAGTAGAAAGCTTTGAATTAGATCATACGATTGTAAAGGCACCTTATGTAAGACATTGCGGAGTTCACAACGTAGGTAGCGACGGTATTGTAAATAAATTCGATATTCGTTTTTGCCAACCGAATAAACAAGCAATGAAACCAGATGTTATTCATACGTTAGAACATTTATTAGCATTTAATTTACGTAAATATATTGATCGTTATCCGCATTTTGATATTATCGATATTTCACCAATGGGTTGCCAAACAGGATATTATCTTGTAGTAAGCGGAACACCGACGGTTCGAGAAATCATTGATTTATTAGAACTAACATTAAAAGATGCGGTTCAAATTACAGAAATTCCAGCTGCAAATGAAACACAATGTGGCCAAGCGAAGCTTCACGACTTAGAAGGAGCACAACGCTTAATGAACTTCTGGCTAAGCCAAGATAAAGATGAACTTGAAAAAGTATTTGGATAAAGAAAAACTGCCTGTGAAAGGGCAGTTTTTTTATTTGTAAAAGAGAAAGGTACAGATTTTATATAAAAACAATGAGTTTCACTTATGAGCATTTTTAAGAAATGAAAGGCAGTAGGTGAATATATTAATGAAAGCTCCTGTTTAAAAAACAGGAGTATTGACTTTAACGTATACGTCAAAGTTTATAGTGAAGATAAATAAGGCGTGAGGAGGAAACGATGGATAAGTATAGCATTGGTGAAATTTCAAAAGAAACGAATGTAACGACGAGAACACTTAGATATTATGAGGAAATTGGATTATTAAAACCGTCGTACGTTGCCGAGTCAGGATATCGTTACTATTCAAAAGATGATGTAATTACATTGCAACAAATAACAACGTTTAAAAAGCTTGGTTTTAAGCTTTCGGAAATAAAAAAAGTGTTAAAAGAGGAAAAGGGAAATTCAGAAGAAAGATGGAAAAGTGCAATTCAAAATGAGATTCGAACAATACAAGCAGAAGTAAAAAGATTACAGGACTTAGAAAAACTATTATATACAACATTTCATTCCATTGAATTAACAGGGGAGCTTAAAACAGAGGATTTAATGTTATTTATAAAATCCGTACAGGGAATTGATCAGAGGGAGAAATTTTGGAAAAGGTATTTTAATGAGGAAGAGCAGCAGATTATTCAGGGCTTACCAACATTTGAAGAAAACGATAAAAGAACGAAAGAGTGGTTGCAAGTATTAAGAGAAATTCGTGAGCGTATAAATGAACCAGTAGATTCACCAGAAGTTCAACAATTGGCGGAAAAAGTAGTGGATTTTTCCATGCACGTATTTCAAGAGGATGAACAATTAATAAATAAGTATTGGGAATTAATTAGACCTGAAGAGGGGGAGATTGCAAAAGTATATGGACTTGATTCGGAAACAATGGAGTATATAGATGAAATGGTAGAGTATTATTTGAAAAAGGAGGAAGATAAATGACAGCTATGCAAAAAGAGAAGCTATATGGAAAGGAGCACGCACGATTAGAGCGGCAATACTTTTATAAACATGTGAGCATTTTCATTCTTGCACAGCTTTTATTTATTTTTGTAATAGGGCTTGTACCACATCGCTATCAAGCT
>NZ_QNUA01000045.1:35829-37297 GCF_008042285.1 Bacillus sp. AR13-1 | reverse complement strand
TCTAACAGTTGTAAAGCTTCAATAGCATCTTCAGCCTTTTGAGTTTTCAGACCTTCATTTTCCAAATAAACAGAGATAAGATTTCTAATCTCTTTATCATCATCAACAATAAGAATTTTTGACTCCATATTATTCCTCCACATTTTTTCTAATATTGAACAATTAAAGACATTTGCAGGTGAGACATGTCTATCGTCTCTTTATTGTTAACTTGCAAACGGAAAACAAGAAATAACATAATGAATATAGTGATATCAATCCCCTAATATATTGTTCAATATATACTGCTAAGCCATATTACAATTCATAAGATTCCTTCTTCTTATAATTAATTTCCCTTTTAATACACGTGTGCTTGGCCCATATTTGACAATGTAATTTACTTTCTTCAAATCAATTCCTTCAATCATTTTATCTCCAAGAAACCTTAAACTTGGAAGGGCTGCACCAACTGATTTTTGGCTCATTATATACAGAAATAAGAAAGTGAATTGTATTCATACTTAATCACCCCACTGGTAAGAATTCATACTCATACTCTAGAATCCAACCCTTAAGAAAAAGGGGCAAAAGTTCTTAAGAATTCTTAATCTTTCTACAGCAGTTTGTCTTAAAAATATATAGTCACTCTTGAAATGTCTACTATTAGCTTCTCATTGTAATAATATTTATTAATAACACCTAAAAAATAAAGTAAAGTATTAGATTCAACTTCCAATAATCCAAGAGGGAGTCCATAGTAATTTATAGAAGATTCTGGGGTAGGCATTACATTAAATAATATCGTAAAGAAATTCATAAATTTAGTAAGATATATACGCTAGCCCAAAAGGAAACTGGTGCAAATTTTCTTAGCAGATAAAAAGTTGGTATGATTGCAGATGGATTTTATGCGATCGTTAGTAATTGATGTAATTCATCGTACACTAAAAAAACGAAATTTCGTTGTTGCAAAAGGATTATGAATATCTAATCCAATTAGAAGAATACAATAATCAATTATCCGAAGTTAACTTCATACAAAACTAATAACAAGCATTAAAAAACTTTGCCTACTCTTTAAAATGGAAACATAATCTATTTATCAAGTAGTCAATAATGAATAGAAATTTTGGGGCGCTTTACAAAGAGACTCCGCCTTTTCAGCGTACAATGAATCTCAACAATTACTAGCTACTTCCTAAACATTGTTTCTCATTTATCAACCTGTTTATGCTGGTTATAAAATTTGCAACAGAATCAACAATTTCTTTATATTACTTATTAACCATTAGTTGCTGGATCTTCTCCTGTATTCCCATCATAACTTGGTTGCGTTGGCGTTCCACGACCATCCCCATTGTTTGGCGGCGCTGTATTTCCTTGACCACTACCGTTGTTTGGCGATGTTGTATTTCCTTCGCCTCTACCATTGTTTGGCGGCGCTGTATTTCCTTGACCACTACCGTTGTTTGGTGATGTTGTATTT
>NZ_QNUA01000045.1:0-35816 GCF_008042285.1 Bacillus sp. AR13-1 | reverse complement strand
TTTGGGTGGTTTGTATTTCCTTCGCCTCTACCGTTGTTTGGCGGCGTTGTATTTCCTTCGCCTCTACCATTGTTTGGCGGCGTTGTATTTCCTTCGCCTCTACCGGCGGCGTTGTATTTCCTTGACCACTACCATTGTTTGACGATGTTGTATTTCCTTCGCCTCTACTATTGTTTAGCTCACTTTGCTTTTGCTCTTCTGGTTTCTTTTGCTTTTCTTGTTGCTTATTTTGATTATTATTACTTGGCTGTTCAGTCATATTTGGGGAAGAATCAAGTTTCTCACCTTTAA
This sequence comes from Bacillus sp. AR13-1, assembly GCF_008042285.1. Taxonomy (NCBI): domain Bacteria; kingdom Bacillati; phylum Bacillota; class Bacilli; order Caryophanales; family Bacillaceae; genus Bacillus; species Bacillus sp. AR13-1. Next base: position 35,525 of record NZ_QNUA01000045.1, on the reverse strand, counting down.
TACGTAATTCGCTACCTTCTTGAACTACACTGTTCGGCATTTTAAATTGCGACTTATCTGTAGCAAACTTACTCATCATTTCTTTAAAAATTAACTGAGCAATTTTCGTATTTTTACTACTAATATAATCGTCTTTACTATCTTTAATATATCCAGTCCATACTGCCATCGTATATTGTGGTGTATAACCAGCAAACCAACTATCACGAGTTGCACTTTCTGGTAGATTATATTGTGCTATTTGTTCTAAAGAATAGTTTGTTGTCCCTGTTTTACCCGCTACATCTAAAGAACCTATATTAGCTGCTGTACCCAACCCAGAAGAAACAAAAGTACGAAGCATATCAGTAATCATATATGCTGTAGAATCCTTCATAACTCGTTTGGGCTTTTGCTCAAAGCTTTTTGATTTACCATCTGAATAAACGACTTTCTTAACAAAATGTGGCTTCGTATACTTACCATCATTACCAAATGCCGCATAGGCACCTGCAATTTCAGTTGGTGACGCTTCATTTGTACCTATCGCTGTTGATTCGGTCGGTGCTACATTAAATGTAATACCTAGCTTTTCAGAGAAAGCTTTTGATTTATTCATTCCTACTTCTTTTGCAGTTTTAATTGCCGGGATATTTCGGGACGTTTTCAATGCATCACGCATTGTAATTGGTCCTAAATGCTTTCTATCTGCATTTCTAACTTCTTGTCCTGTTGAATACTTAAATGGAGAGTCGTCAATTTGATGGTAAGTAGCCCATTTTAAATATTCAATTGCAGGAGCGTAATCAAAAATTGGTTTCATCGTTGAACCTGCTGAACGATTTAATTCAATCGCTATATTATGTCCTTTAAATACAGCTTTATTTTCACCACGCCCGCTACCAATTGCACGAATTTCTCCTGTTTTCGTATCCATAAATGTGAAAGCCCCTTGGAATTTCTCATTTGGATAATTTATAATGTTTTCATTTAAAAGCTTGTCCGCAAAATCTTGTGCCTTTTGGTCTAATGTAGTATAAATTTCTAAGCCGTCAGATCCAATATTAGCATCTGGCAACTCTTTTTCAACCTCTTTCACAACCGCATCCATAAACGCAGGATATGGCATTTCTTTTTGTTCAGTTGCTTTCTTAAGTCCTTCTGTTACTGGAACTTTTGATGCTTCTTCCATTTCTTTTTTTGTAATATAACCATGTCGATTCATTAATTCAAGTACAACATTTCTTCTTTCTGTTGCTTTTTTGATATTTTTTTCTTTTGTTGGATCATAGTTATTAGGTGCTTTCATTAAACCAGCAAGCATCGCAACTTCTGGTAGTGTTAAATCTTTCAATTCCTTACCATAGTAATTTTGTACTGCTGTTGCGATTCCGTATGAACGGTTGCCTAAGTAAACTTTATTTAAATACATTTCTAAAATTTCATGTTTTGAATACTGTTGTTCTAGCTTATACGCTAAAAATATTTCTTGCGCCTTTCGCTTTGACGTTTTTTCCATCGATAAGAAGTAATTTTTAATAACTTGCTGAGTAATCGTACTTCCACCTTGAGAGCCGTAATCACCTTTTAGGCTGACTAAAACTGCACGTGCAGTACCTTTAAAGTCTACGCCACTGTGCTCGTAAAAACGTGCATCTTCTGTCGCTAAAAACGCATTTTCTACTAATTTAGGAATTTGATCATACATAATATTCGTTCGTTTTTCTTTCCCATATTCATATATCAATTTTCCATCTTTATCATAAATTTTTGAGGATAACGGATTAACAAGTTTTGCTTTCTCAAGTTTTGGTGCATCCTTGATCATAACGAAAAAAGTAGCAACCCCTGCGACTAACCCTACAATACCAAGTAGTAAGCAACTGATTAAAAATTTGCGAAGAAACAATGTTTTACCTTGTTGTTTTTGTTTTTTAGAAGTTGGTTGTTTTTTCATTTTAACTTGTCGTCGCTCCTCTCGAGAACGATAATTTTCTGACATGTTACTTTCTCCTGCCTTTCAATTCTCCCGTTGATTTACTTAAAACTATTGAGGTCACCTTTAGAAATATACTTATATTAAAAAAGTATGGTAATCGAGATTAGTAAATATTTTTCTAATCAGCAGATTATAAAACTTAGATTAACTCTTGAACAAAATAGTTTCATATCTATTCTTTATAATAATGCTGCCCTTTAAAGTAAGGGAATTGTGAGCTGTTCCTCACCTCTTTGTACTATATCTAATGTTTGTAATAGTGAGTTCTTGAATTACTCGTCTAATTTAATGGTTCTTGTTAGCATAATCATAATGAAAAGAATGTGAAAAACGATTCTTTTGATGTAAAAAAGAATCGACTTCTAATTTTATCCTATAGATGGTATGGAATATAGGGAATCAGAAAGCAAAGGTAAAATCAATACCCTCACTTGAGAGCATCTATTGTAACCTTGGCAGTCTGCGCGATTAGCTCAGTATCATATATAGCATCTTGACTGGACAGAATTGCAATGATAATCGGTTCTCTGGTTCTCTATTCGGTGGCTAAACGATGGCAATATATCATTAGGTGTTCCGTAGCTTCCGGCTCCAGATTTATCATCGACTTCCCAATCTTTTGGTACACCCGCATGGATGAGTTCGTCTCCTGTAGCGTTTCCACGCATCCAATCCGTAGGGATTTTACGTTTATCAGTTTGGAGTGCATCTCTGACCGTGAAAGCCTTAAGATTGGTAGCAAGTGTTTTTGCTGTACTTGTATCACAAATGTCTCCCGGCATAGCTTCGTTCAAATCCTTTAGGTCCGTCTAATTTCTTGAATAAAGTGTTCCCCGCAGTGTTATCACTGTAACGAATAGCAGCCTCCGCAATTTTCCCAAGAGTCATACCGCTATCCACATGTTTCTCTGTAATTGGTAAATACTCTACTAAATCATCTTTTGTATAAGTGATAACTTCGTCTAATTTGTCAATTGGATATTGTAGTAACAATACCCCTGTAACCAGAGCCTTAAAGGTAGATGCGTAAACAAACCGTTCATTAGGTGATCGATAAGTAACTGCCCAGTTTGTACTGGTGTCGATTTCATAGACACCCAGTCGAGCGTCAAACTTTTTCTCGAGTTGTGCGAATTCTCAATGAGCCGCATGATTTGTATGTTTAGTTTTCTCTACTTTTTCTTTTGCTTCCACCTACAATGGTTCACCTGTAAAAAGTTTTACACTTGCAAGACTTAAACTTAGTATTCCAACACACATCCCTATTTTTAACATCCTTGTACTTTTCAAGATAATCAGTCCTTTCGTATTTTGCAGTACTTAAAATAGATGTCAAACCAGATTCAGTGTATCAAGTTTGGGCACTAAGTTTTTAGGATTACACTTAATAGACAATCTAAGTAATAAATTTGTTCCACATTTACAAATAAATTAAATTTAAGATAAAATAAAATCTTTGGTTTGTATAGTAACGGAACAGAAATGGTAATAGGGGTACGGCAATATCGCCATTAAGCTAAGATTTTAAAGTACCCCCTAAACGAAAATTTTCTTTCTCTAAAGGTAGTTACTTTGAGAAGTCAGATCACTTTTTTCGTTTTGGGGGCTAATTAGTTTTTTAACTTGATACGTTATGGTGGAACCCAATATGTAATTATAGTTATAGATAATTGTAATTCTTAAATACAGTTATCATGCTGATATTCTTCACAAATATTTAGATGTTGATAGTAGGATACTAAGGTATGTTATTTTGAAAGTATAAGATACGGATATTGTCTTATGATTTCTACTAATTTTTATCCAATTTCCTTCTGTTTTCCCAACTCTATTAATATTTATGTTTATAGTTAAAGAAATAGGGGATTTCCCTTCTAGAAGCGCTTCAAAAACTACTGTTCCTTCTGGCTTATCATGATTAGCCAGAGCGGTTTCAAAGGCCTTTTCTGTTGCATCAGTTAAGTAAAACATACCTTTATCCTTTACACCTGGATTGCCAATACAATCCTTTTGATAGCTGTCTAGATTATTGTTACTAAGAAATATGAATTTCGTACATTATCAAGAATTTTTTTCTAAAAAATCCTTAAGAGAAAAAACATTTACAAGTTAAAATATAACTAATATGAAAATGCCTTTATTTAATTCCTTGTTTTTGAACTACCCCCACTTAACGACTTTGCGGCCTTTTTGAAGTGGGAGATTTCTGTGAACATCGGTGTATCCACCAGTTATCTTAGTAGGATCCGCCCGTAGTTCCTATGGTGGGAACTGAAGTGTCTTTTACGTTGCCTCACCACGTTTCCTACTTTAGCTTGATTTTCGCAATTTCGGCAAGCGCGGGACGATAGGACGTTGAAAATTTTACGATTGCAACGAATTTTCTGCAACCAACCTCATATCTTCAGTTTTCAAAGATCAATCTGTACAAGTATATGGTTAAAAACATTTTGGCTTACGCCAACCGACATGCATCCCCCACTTAAAATTGACGTTTTACACCTTCACATTTTTAAGAAAGGAGTCTTTTGTCAGAAATCGATAAAATCGCTCCAATTCCTATTCATATAAATTAGTAAAAAATATTTTCCTATACCTTGGAATTAAATGTATCATAAGGCAGTCCTGCTTTTTTCCATGCAAGAAATCCTCCCTTTAAATTAACTACTTTCTTTATATCAGCTTTTTGTAAAATGCTAGCTGCTATAGCGGAACGTAACCCCGTTCGACATTGTAAAACTATTGGACAATTTTTCGGTACATCATCTAGCCGTTCAAGTAGATTACCTAAAGTGATATGTATTGCATCATGAAGATGTCCTTCATCCCACTCTTTTTTACTACGCACATCGATAACCTTTACACTTCCATCTTTTATTAACGGATATAATTCATTTGATGTTTTTTCCTTATAAATCTCTAAACTATGGAATCTTTGAATTACCTTTGAAGGTGCAAAAGCAATAATATTATCTAAGCCAATGGACTCAAAGTCTCTAATAACTTCCTCCACTTTAACATTTTCCGCATCTAAAATTATTAAAGTTTCTTTTTTATAATCTAATATCCCCCCACACCAAGTTGTGAAAGAATTGTTATAAGGTATGTTAATTGACTTCTCGATGTGGCCAGCAGCAAAACACTCTACATCCCTTATATCAACTATTTGCTGAACACCCCTCATCACTTCTTGAAGTTCTTCTATTATATAAATAGCAGTAATCTCTCTCTTCTTACGAGTTGGTGGACCATACTTATTTAAATGCTTCATTAATGGAAAATACTTTGGAGGCTCTGGCTGTCCCGTCAATAAATTCGATATAAAATTATCTTCATCATTACATTGAAACGCCCAATTAAACATCTTTTCATAACCTAATGTGGAAGTTGGAATTGCTCCTAATGCTTTTCCACATGCACTTCCTGCACCATGTGATGGCCATATTTGCAAATAATCGGGGAGTATTTTTATTTTTTGTATAGAATCAAATAATTGTTTCGCTCCTATTTTTGCGGTATCTTTAATACCAACAGCAATTTCTAATAAATCGGGTCTACCTATATCTCCTACAAATATAAAATCACCTGTGAATATTCCTATCGGTTTATCATTCATATAATTATTTTGACTTGTATCGGTTACTAAAAAGGAAATACTTTCAGGCGTATGCCCTGGGGTATGAATGACATTGAATTTTATATGACCAACCTTAAACTCTGTTCCCTCTCTAACCAAATTGTATCGGCCCTCGTTAAGATTTTGATATTTCCAATCACTATCTCCTTCATCTGATACATATAAATTTGCATTAAAAAGAAGGGAAAGTTCTCTAGACCCAGATAGAAAATCTGCATGAATATGAGTCTCAGCCGCAGCAATTACTTCCATTCCCTCTTTCTTAGCAAATTCTATATATTGTTCTATATAGCGGCTGGGATCAATAACAATTGCTACGCCTTCCTTCTGACAACCAACTAAATAGGAAGCATGAGCTAATTTTTCATCATAAAAATATTTTAAAAGCATAGCTATTCCCTCCAAATGCTTATTTCAAATTACTTCTCGGTTGTTACAACAACTCTCTATCTTTCCTTATAGAATCCCTTTCAACATTAAATTCCAATACATATAGGGCAACATATACCTTTTAAGTAAAAACATACTATACCGTTCTTTCGCTTGATTAAACGGAAACGTTTCTTGAGGCTCATGTTCATAGTTAAATTCAGCGAGTATAAGACTTTTATATCCTGTAACAATCGGACAGGATGTATACCCATCATAATTAGCCTGCAAGTCTCTTCCATTAAGTACGTCCAAAATATTTTGTTTTAAGACAGGTATTTGTTTTCGAATTGCCGCTCCAGTTTTAGATGTAGGTAAATTGGTACAATCTCCAAGTCCAAAAATATTCTTATATTTTACATGCTGCAAAGTATAAGGACTTATATCTACCCACCCCTGATGATCACTTATCTCACTTTCTTTAATAAAGTTAGGTGGCCCCATTGGTGGAACAACATGTATCATACTATATGGTACTGTTTCTCGTTTCAGTGTTTGCGTATCTTCAAAAATTGCTTCTCTCTTTTCAGCGATAATTTCTACTAAGTTTTTATTATAGTTCGTTATAATTTGCTTTCTTTCTAGTACTTGTTCTAATGTTTCAGCATAACGCGGTACCTGAAATATGTTAGCGTTCGCAGAATAAAACATTACTTCACTTCTGTTTTTCAAACCGCTATTACAAAAATACTCTTCTGCTAAATACATAATTTTTTGTGGGGCGCCACCACATTTAATAGGAGTATTGGGGTGGGTAAAAATCGCATTTCCTCCTTTGAATTTTTCAATTTCTCTCCAAGTAGAATCAACATATTTATAAGAATAATTGCTACAAACCCCATTAGTCCCAATAGACTCCTTTAAGCCTTTAATACCACCCCAATTTATTTGTATACCGGCTGCTACAATAAGAATCTCATATTCAAGTAGCATTCCATCATCTAAAAGTATCTTATTTTGATCTGGAAACAACTTAACAACACTTTTAGGAATCCACGTTGCTCCTTTTGGAATAAGTGATTCTTGATCACGCATCGTACATTCCTTTGAAACAATTCCTCCCCCAACTAAACTCCATAGTGGTTGGAAGTAATGTTTTTTAGATGAATCGATAATAGCTATACTTTCTTTCAATAGGGATACATTTCGTAACAAATGTGCAGTAGAAGATAGTCCTGCAGTCCCAGCGCCAATCACAATAATTTTATAATTATCTCTGGTCTTCATTATCCTCTTCCTATCTGAATTTAATTTTTAAGTTAACTAATTATTAGCCTTATTTCATCGTAGTAACAATATTATAAGATAAAAATACTATTATTTTATCTTATTAAAACGAATATTCCGTTAACTTTATCCGTCGACATTACTATATGCGTAAATCCCTTATGTTACTTCTTTAATTTGTTTCAAACTCTACAAACTTTACATTTCTCAATATTAGCCTGTATCCTATCTCACTTTAATGACATTACACTTCTATAGATAATGAAATGCAAGTTTCTTTGGTATGGTTTGTCCATCCTCCTTTTCAGGAGATAGACAAAAACAATCTTATTCCAATAGCTATATTACCTATTCTTTTTTGAATCTTTGTTATAAATATCTATACATGCATTTGAGAACGTCTTTGTTGTTTTTCCAGTCCCTCAATAATGTGAGAATTGCTATTACCATATTTCCCGTAGCCTTTGATTTATAGGGAGCTGAAAATACTACCTAATTAATCAATTCTAGCTACTGAGTAGGAAAGAGTTAATTAATTTGAAAATGATTTGAGTAGGTAAATTCTCCGTTATACTTAATTACTGCAATATATGTCCCTTTAGTATATACATTTGTAATTGGTGTTCTCCAAATTTCTAACCCTTTAGGCGTAGTAATAAATTCTGGTTCAATTGTAATAAAGCGTTGTAAAGTGCCGTCAGGGTGAACCTTGAAAATCTTCATTTTGGCACCAAAATGCGCTCTACCAAAACGTTGAGTTAAGTAGAAAGTATCTCCTGTTATGAGGTGTTCAATATTCCAGTCGGGTTGGTATGTAGCTATGAAGAATTAAGATCTTAACCAGCTTCAATTTGATTTTAACTTTTTTAATATAAACACATTTTACTTTTAATAGAAGTAAGTTAACTATTATATCCACCTACTCTTCGTATGCAATATTGCATACGAAGGGCCTTAAATATTTTGGTATACTATGCATGTGGATTTTTCATCCAAAATTCCACTCAAACGCATATTTATGTATATGCCGACCCTAATTGCTAAAAGTGAGAAGAATGTTATTCATTCTTCTCACTTTTTTTATTTAAAATGTGTGCTTGTACTTAGGTCTTTAGATATTTTACATTTTGAATCTTAATACTAATCCACGTATGTGAATTTCCTTATAAAAATAAACTCCAAAATAGAATTAATCTTCCAAATTCCACCTATGGAGTCAGTTGTTTTCTAAAAAACATTCCAGCGTTTTTATTAATTGATTTTAGAATAGTCAAATAATAATACCGTATACAAGCTCTGCATAAATTATTCATTTTCTTTTATATAATACCTACCTTTTTACTTCTAATAAATCATTAAACATTGGATTATATTTCACTTTTATATAAATAAAAGCCAAATAGCCGTTCATAATGAACGACTATTTGGCATCTTACTAATAATTTGAAGTTTATTCATATTAATCTATTTTGCTTAATCCCGTAGAAGTAACTTGATAGGTTCTTTTTTTACCTATATATTCCTGTTTACTATTCTCAAGGTTAATAAGTGTAGCCCGTGTCTTTTCCTTTACTGCTTCCCCTTCTATATGGGTAAACTCGATATAATCTCCCACTTTGACTGGCACAGTTTGTCTTTCAGCAGTTTGCTGTCTATTTCCCACTATTTCCTTATTGTACACAACACTACCGGATGAATTCTGTACTTTGATACTTGCATACGTATTATTAAAATAAGAATGTGGTACGCCTGCTTCTAAATTCACCTGTATTTTCTCTGTTACCCTATTATAATTTACTTTTGCAATTTCTCTATCACTATATCCTTTTAAAGACCAACCAAATTGATTTCCGTCTAAAACCGTTGTTTCTGGCATTTTTTCTACTTTCTTCAGACCTTCTTTTGTAACTTCGTACATTGCTTTTTTTCCAAAGCTTTCTTGTTTACTATTATCTACATTTGTGAAAGTAGCTCTATGCACACCTTCTAGATGTGTTAACTCAATATAATCCCCTACTTTAACTGGAACTTTTTGCGATTCAGCATTTTGTTGTTTGTTTCCATAGATGTCTTTATTGTATACTACTTTTCCTGATGCATTTTGTACTTTAATACTCGCATATGTTTCATTAAAATAATGATGCGGTACGCCTGCTTTTAAGTCAATATGCACTTCTTCTGTCGACTTATTGAAATTGATTTTAGCAAATTCGAAATCACTAATCCCTTTTAATGACCATGCAAACTTGTTTCCTTCTAAAATATTATTTACATTAGGTATATCTGGTTTAATTGGATTAGAATCCGTCCCCTTCCAAATCTCTGCTGTTAAAGTTGGATACCCTAATACAGCCACTTTTTGAATGGTATCGTTATTTGGACGTAATCCCCACTTCTCAAAGAAAGGTATCAAATTTTGTTTGGCTACTTTTGATGCCGAAATCATAAATAATTGTTTTTTATTTTCATCAGTTTGTGGAAGTTCACTTGAAGACATGTCTCTATACAATTGATGCAATTGAGGATAGAAGTCCTCTCCATATGCTAACTGTAGTTGCCAAAGCATAACAAGCTTAACAAAAACATCACTAACTTCGTCATAATTTTTATTAGGTTGTTCTAAGTATTGAAATGCCTTAGTATAAGCGCCCTCCTGTTGCAATCTAAAAGATTGATTAGATGTAAATGCTTTTTCTACAGAAAGGCTGTAAATATTATTTTGTACTTCTGTCATATTATAAAACTTCCAAGGTGATTGCTGTCTCAAATGCCCTGCCTCATGCCAAGGACCCCAGCCATCTTTTATAAATTTATTAATATCTAACACGTATTGGATTGCATCTCCTACATATGCGGTTCGATAAGAAGTTGCATACATATAATAATCGGGAGAATGATTTTCTTCTACGTAATGAATATAATGTTTATCTACTTGTTCCTCGGATAAACCAGCTACTTTGTCTTGAATTCGAGTAGCTTCATCCATCTTTTTTAAGAGTTGTACAGGATCTGTATTAGAACCTAACAAATATTTCTTAACACGTGCAGGGCTGGCCGTAATTAATACACGTTCTCCTTTTAACTCCACTGCATGTGCATTGGGATATTGGTCCAGCATGTTTATTAAATCTTGTTTCGTATGCTTTCCTAGTTCAAAAAAAGGAGTAGTCGTTCCACCTGTTGTGACTGTTGTTCGAATGGTACCACCTTGTTGTTTATTATAAAAATAAATCATCCCCCCATTTGGAGATTGGATTGTGTTTATACCAGGTTTTAATGTAAATGATTTTATTTTAGAATCTTCTCTCCAAGAAGCATCATACGAATACGTTCCAATATATGCTTGAATATTTTGATTTCCTTCTACATTAATCGTTATTTGTTCATTTGGCTTTGCATATAAACCAGTGGGTTCATATGGACTAAATGCCATACTTTTTCTTTCCTGTTGTTTCAGTACCTCAACATCCCCTTTTCCTGGGACTGTATATATTCTGTTTTCTGATTTAACTGACTTTTCCTCTTGCAGTGATGTCGATATTTTTTTTTGCTGCTTTGTTTCCTCTGCAAAGACATCTGATGAAGAAACCATTCCAGTCGTAAGCATAGTTACTGTAGCGGTAGCTGCAAGTATTTTTCTAGTTTTATATTTTGAGTTATTCCCCATATTATCTCCCTCATTTTCCCTTAGTACATTTAAGGATTATTATTTTATTTATTACGTTTTTACACCAAAAATTTTTTACGCTATTTATGTTGTATCTAATACTCTATTTTTTCTCATAATAGTCTCCTTTTCTTTATTTCTAATTGTTTATAAATGTTATTTGATGACACATAAAATAACAACTTTACGATAAACTCATCAATAACAACCTATTATGTTTTGATTTAGTATTCTTAACTTCCATCTAATTGTATAAAAGTATTCTATTAGGAAAATAAGAATATAAAGCTCACTAATCATAGATTAGGTTTTATGAAAAAATTCATAAAAATCATTCACCTTAAAAATTCAAACTTGTATAACTACTTTCTACATATAGGATGGAATTATAAAAATATTTTAATAAAATAAAAGACAGAGGCCTGATGATACCTCCGTCTTTTCAATTTATAAAGAACAAAAAATCATTTTATAACTGTATAAATGCCCTTGCAACAAATACTGTATTCCGCTATTTTTTTGAAGAAACAGGATCCATTTTTAATGTTTTTATCCCTTCTTTTAATGTAAACGCATCCGCTCTCAATGTTTTCCAACTATCTTTCGCTGCATTCAAATTAGGTTTTAGGAATTTGAATTTATTTTGATCCGCTTTTTGGGATGCTTTATCAATATGACTAAGCACTCCCGAATATTGAGAATCTAAATCATGCCATTGTGCAGACAAATAGGTAAGTGCATTAATAGCCGATCCAATCGCATTGTGCATTTCATTAATATTATTATACGCAACACCAACTACACGATTTAATGTTACTTTATAATCTATAGTCTGACGTAATTGTGCTAACAACGGCTCTAACGTACCTAAATTATTTCTTGCTACCCCTATCATTACACCACCAGCAATCCACGTAGGAATTGAGGGAATTGATACAGTTATTATTCCATCTGATTCTACTTGTTTAAAATGTCTTACTTGCTCTAAAACTTCATTTAGGCGCTTTTCATCTTCATCAATTCCAGATGCTTGGTTTTTCAGAATCGAATGCAAAATATCTTTATGACCTGCAAATGCTCGGACATCTTCTCCAATACTATCTCTTAACTTAGCTAGTTCTTGTATTAAATTCTGGGTATATGCTTGATTTTGTTTAATCTCACCTTGTAAATCTGTCATGCCTTCTTTTAATGTGTCTGCATCCCCTTCATTAATCGCTTCTACTAATGTGTCATAATAATTGTCGAATTTAGTATCATACTCTACAATCCCCGTCAGTGTATCTAAAAGTTGTTTTTTTATGTGTGAATCCCATTTCGTAGCATGCTCTCTTGCATTCTTTTGATCTTGTAGAATTTGACTAGGTAGATTTGTATATCCTTTAATGTCAATGCCTTCAAAGTTAACATCTGGGTTTTTAATTAACAAATAAGAGTAATCATTCATGGATTTTGCAAATACCCCAGCATCTTGCAAAGCTTTTTTCATCTTTTCGCTGTTTACAGAAAGAGATATATCTTCGGTACTAGTTTGTTCCATTTTACTTTCACTTGCGAAGGCTGCCACTGGAGAAACTACAGTAGTTGTTGTCAGAGTTAAAAACGTCGATACAGCAAGTAGTTTATAAGGAAAGTTTTTATTCATTTTAATTCCTCCTATACATATATATTGATTTTTAATTTGTTTTTTCTTGTTTAAAAGCAATGTCTTTTGAAATGAATTCTGCATCCTTATGAATATCATTCCAACTTTGTTTTGCAGCCTTTAAATCATCAGGTATTAAAGAAAGTTTATGTTCTTGCATTTGGTCGATATTATCATATAGATCTTTATAATTCGCTCCCATCGTATTCCATTGTTGCTGAATACTTGTTAGAGACATAATTGCTTGATCAACTGTTTGATACAAATATGTTAAAGTGTCTTTTGTATTAGTAAGTGAAATAACTGCTTGGTTAGCTAAATCAGCTTTCATACTTAATTCTCCAATTTTATTCGAAATTTCATTATAGGAGTTCATATGATTAGATGCCTCAACACCAGCTGCTGTTCCTAAACCGATACCAGCTGCCCCTAGAGCTGTTAGACCACCAACAACAGCTGGTGTCGCTGTGCCACCGGTCACAACAATTACTACCGCTCCTGCAATCGTTCCAATAACTAAAATAGCTGCTCCTAATCCACCACCAATTGACCAGGCTAATACATTATCAAAATGTGCTTTCTGCGTAGAACGTAAATTCTCAATTTCGGCCTGAAGTTGTGGGAATAGTGCTTGTTTTCCCGCTAATATAGCCGTTAATCCCCCTTGTCCATCTGGACCTCCAACATTATTTTTAAAATCTACAGTATTTGTATACAACTTTGTTTTGAAAGCTTCTAACATCTTAATAACTTCCGTAACTTCATTTGAATTTGTATGAATTGTACCGATTAAATCCCCTATTCCTTCTTTGAGGCCCGCCTTATCTTTCTTTTTTACAGTATCTACTAGTGTGTCGTAATAATTTTGAAATTGTTCATCATAATTTACAATATTACGTGCTGTCTTTTGAATGTTTGGCTTCGCTGTATCTAGCCAGTAATTTGCATTGATTCGTGACAGTTCCTGATTCAGGTGAATGTTTTTGATTAATTCTCCCCCTCCTGAACCTAAATCAATGTTGGATAAATTTACATTCGGTTGCTTAATCATTGTTTTTGCGTACAAATCCATTACAAGAATATGAGAGCCTGTTTCAGCCAACACTTTCTTTAACCCTTCAGGTCCTAACGCATAATTTTCTATTTTCTGTTCTTGTGCTGTCTGTTCTTGTGCAAGTGCGTGAATAGTACTACCATTCGTAGCAGTTATAACCGTTGCTAAAGTGGCCAAAGTTATGACCTTAAATGGAAATTTCATTATTTGATTCTCCTCCTTATTTTCAATTGAGTTATTATCTTTTTATTAAACCTAAATTCTTAATATTAAAATTTATAAACTTGTTCTTCGAGTTGATTTGTTACATTTTTTAGTCGTCTTAATGTATCTTTTTGAGACTGAATGTTACTAGTATCAACTTCAGTCAATAATTTTGTAATACTATTATTTATTAGATTCAAATCCTCTTTATAACGTTTCATTAGCTCAATTTCTCCATCTACTTGATTAGCAAATGTATGCAAATCATTTTGCATGAAAAGAATCATTGATTTTTGTAAATCTGCTACTGTTAATTTAGTTGTTAAGTCATATAATTTCTGATTTTGTTTCTCTAAATCATTTAAATATACTCTTTGCTCTGCTGTTAGTTTATTAATTTCGGCAAAGGTACTATATGTTTTTTTAATTTTTTCAGGATCAATCACTTTCATAAGATCATACTCTTTCGTTTTTGTAACTGCAGCTGCAGCAATTTCACCTTTTTTACTTTTCTCTATCGCTTCACGTGCTTCTTTTTTGGCAGCTTCAATTTCTATAGCTGATTTTCCCTTTTCTGTTGCTTCCTGCTCTGCTTTCTTCTCTGCTTCTACAATAGTATTATTTATTTCTTTTCCTTTGTTATACGCTACTACCGCTGTTTGAGCAGCCGGTTCAATGATATCTTTTGATAGGCTATAAATCTCTTGGAATACCTTTAGCCCTTGTTCATTTAAAGCTCCTGGTAATAATGCTATTTGCTCTAAATCATTTTGAATTGATTTTTTTGTATTTAGCATTTCATTTTTTAACTTGTCTATTTTTCCTGTTCCCTCTGAACTAAGTACACTCTGTGCTTTTACCACATCTGTATCAAGATTTTTCAGTTTCTTATCTACCTGTAGTTTAAGATCTGTTAACTCATTAATCTGACGTTGCACGTTTTCTTTGTTTGTTATAGTCATATCTTGAAGAACTTCCAGTCTATCTATAAACCCTTCTTTATCTTCCTTATTATCTACAAATCCTTTTAATGTTGGATAATAGCTATTAAATTTGGTTGCAAATCCTTTACTTTTTGAATTTAGTAGAATTAATTTTGGATATAGTTCTGATGACCACTCTTTCATATCTTGTTTAATTAGAAATTGAGTTGTATTTAAAGATGGAACTTCTTCAAGTTGCACATTCGGACTTGCTAAGGCTCCATCTATAAAGGTTTGTGTTAATTTGGAGTGTGCACCTATTTTTCGTAATGCTGAGGAAATATCTATATTATCTTGTTTCGTTTCTGCCTGAACGATTGGCATTGCGAGAGTATTGATAGGAATAGTCGCTCCAGTAACGATTGATGTTATTAAAAATCCTGTCATAATTTTATTCTTCATTCCGTACACCTCTTCACTATTGTTTTTTACAGTTTTAATCGTAAATTTTGTACAACCTAACGTTAGGATTTCATCACACACACTTGAGGATAGAAATTTTTTCGATAGAGTAATCGTATCTCGTTTTTTATTTATTTTTGATAGAATATAAGGATCTTACTTCCCCCTCATTTTAAACACTATGTTTTTCATAAGTAAACCTGAAAATCACATTGATTAAATTTAATTTTTCAGATATTTATTATTCGAATTTAAAAATATTATATTTAAAAAAGTTAAATACAAATTTCATTTCATAAAGTGAAATAATTATACTATGATAATTAAACATAAAAATTCTTTGATTCCCTTAAATCTATATTAATCCCTTACTTAAAAATGATTTCAATATAATTTAATAGTGATTAACACATATGTGTCTTTTATATGGATATGTAAAATTACATATCCATATAGGAGTATCTAGCTTAACTACTCCAAAATATTATTATCGTATACATAATAATCATATTGCTACGAACACCACAGGAGAAAATTTCCCTCATGCACTTTAGGGGATAAATTGTCCATGAAATAATAATTTTCGCTTATATACTTACTATTCATTATAGGAATACAAAAAAGCGATTCTTTTCACAGTAAAAAGAATCGCTTTCTAGGTTCCTATTTTCAATTACATTACATAAAGAATTGAGAAATTATCATTTAAGAGCCTTAACTATAACTTCAGCTGCATCTGCAATTAATTTATTATCATAGGTAGCTTCTTTCTCATCTTTACTAGATAAGATTGCAATGATAATAGGTGCCCTGTTCGGTGGCCAAACGATAGCAATATCATTTCGTGTCCCATAACTTCCAGCTCCTGATTTATCTCCAACTACCCAGTCAGTTGGTACGCCTGCACGAATAAGTTTGTCTCCTGTAGCATTTCCTTTCATCCACTCTGTAAGAATTTTACGTTTATCAGCTGGAAGTGCATTTCCGACCGTAAAAGCCTTAAGATTGGTAGCAATGGCTTTCGCTGTACTAGTGTCACGAATGTCTCCTGGAGTAGCTTCGTTTAACTCTGGCTCAAAGCGATCAGCCATAGTAACCCGATCACCCATCTGTCTAAGTGCTTTTTCATATCCTTTAGGTCCGCCTATTTTATTAAATAAAATATTCCCGGCGGTATTATCACTGGAACGAACAGCCGCCTCTGCAATTTCCCCAAGTTTCATGCCTGTATCTACATGTTTCTCTGTAACGGGTGAATATTCCACCAAGTCGTCTTTCGTATAAGTGATAACTTCATTTAATTTCTCAGTTGAGTTTTGCTGTAGCAATACTCCTGCCGCTAATGCCTTGTAGGTTGATGCAAAGGCAAATCTTTCGTTAGGTCGATAAGCAATTGTTCGATTTGTACCAGTATCAATAGCATATACACCTAATCGAGCATCAAATTTTTTCTCAAGTTGAGAGAATTCTTTATACGTCGCATGATTTTTATGTTTAACTGGTCCGGTCTTTTCTTTCGCTTCAACTTGCAATGCCCCTCCTGTAAAAGCTTCTAGGCTTGTAAGACTTAAACCTAATATACCAACACATAAACCTATTTTTAACATCCTCTTGTTTTTCAAAATCATCATTCCTTTCAAATTTTCAATACTGAAAACAAGTAGTAAATTCAATACACTGTATCCTATTTGAAAACCTGTTTTTATACGTACACATAATAGACCATCTAAGAAACAAGTTTGTTCCATAAATTTAAAACCTTTTTAACTAGTAGCCAAGATATTAACAAAAGTAAGAGATAGCAACTATGATAGCCGCTATCTCTTATTTCAAATCTTCCTTTTTCTTTAACTTATAAAGGCTTTTATATAAACAGGGTCTCTTCCCCTGAGAAAAGTGCACAAATTTTACTATCTTTGATTCGAACTATCTGTACTAGCAGCTTCACCATGTATACGTTGCTTTTTTAAATCAAAGTATACATCTAAAATTTCCTTTCCAATTATAGAATTAATTCCATTTTTATCATCATGAAGCCATGGGACTACTACAGAAAATGCTACTTCTGGATTATCATATGGAGCATATCCAACTAATGTTAAGTTGTAACATTCCATACGTTCTCCTTTTGCATTTCTACCAATTGGATCATCTCCACCATATACAGTTTGAGCTGTCCCTGTCTTTCCTGCTGGTTTATATGGCGCATTTTTGAAATACTTCACGCCAGTTCCATCACCTTCTTGGAATACCCATCTAAAACCTTCTTTTATCCGATCAATATGTTCTTTCTTCATATCAACTCGATTTAATACGACAGGCTCTATAGAGCGTATAACTTTACCGACCTCTTCTTCTTTTATTGATTGCTCTCGTATTTCTTGTACAATTTGGGGTTGCATTCTATATCCACCATTTGCAATAGTTGAAATATATTGTGCCAATTGCAATGGCGTATACGTATCATACTGACCGATAGAAAAATCTAGTAAAAACCCAGGTTGACTATCTACTTTTCTCGTTTGCCCAATTATTTCATTCGGTAAATCAATACCTGTTGGTACCCCTAAACCAAATTGTTTAAAATAATAACGCATTTTATCAAATGCTTCTTGTTTAATATCCAATGAACCATTCGGTACGTAATTAACTCCCGCAATTTTTAAAGCTGTCTGGAACATGTATACATTCGAAGATACTTGTAAAGCTCGTAAATCATTAATATTACCAAATCCGGATACATTCCATGATTTCTTGGCTTGTGTACCTTTAAATTTCATAGGTGCATCATAAAATTGATCTCCTGGCTGTATTGCCCCTGTCTCATATCCAGTTAATAACGTTGCGCCTTTTACAGCTGACCCTAGCTCATACGAAGTTGTCATGTTACCTAATGCCAAATCCTCAATCTCTATTTTCCCTTCTTTTTCTACAATCTTTTTGCCTGCCATAGATAAAATCTGTCCGTTATTTGGATTTGTCATGACGACAAACGCTCGGTCCAACAGTGGCTCTGAACTCTTAAAAGCTCTCAAATTTTTCTCTATACTTTCTTCCACTTTCTTTTGTAATTCCATATCAATCGTTAATGTTAAACTATTACCACTTTTTCCTTTAGAGATTATTTCTGTGTTTATAATGTTTCCTGATTTATCAGTAATGTTTTTCACTTCTTCTTTTGTGCCGTGTAATACATCTTCATATCGTTGTTCAATATAACTTTTTCCTACACGATCATTACGGTTATATCCACGTACCAAATAAGAATCTAAGTTTTCTTTCGGTAATCCTTCTTCACTACTTGTAATATTACCTAACACGGAACGAAATAAATTACCATTTACATAATTACGTTCCCAATCAACTGTTGTATCTACTCCTGGAAACTCCGCAAGTTTTTCACTTATCCGCGCATATTCTTGATCTGTCACATCTTTTTTTATAATTTGTGGTGTCAGTTGATAACCTGAACTCATTTTACTTTTAATAGCTAACACCTTTAAATCTTGTGCTGTTAATTCTGCCAATTCTACTTCTGTAACGCGACTTCGTCTTAAGTCTTGAATTTTTTTGTCTAGTTCTTTTCCCTCTATTCCCTTTTCTTTAAAATTTCCTATGTCTTTTTTAGTAATCTTTGATTCCGCACGTTTCGTATTCAATTGCATCCAAAAATCTTTTTTATCGATATCGGTTAATTTATTTATATCTTGCTCAGGCATTTCAAGTACCTTCGCCAAGTCTTTTGCTGTTTTTAAAATATCTTCACTCGTAATCCCCTTCACCCTTGTATACGTAATTGTGCGAAGAGATTTATTATTAACGACCGTTTTCCCTTCTCGATCTAGAATCTGTCCACGTGGAACTGGTATACTAGTTGTTTCATTTTGACTGTTTTCCACTTGGTTCTTATAAGCCTCTCCCTCAACGATTTGTACTTTTCCTAGCTGCATAATAATAGCTGAGAATAGTACAAATATGCAAAGGAACATTATATTCAATCGAATAGATATATATGTCTTCTGTTTCTTTACTTTTTGTTCTTTCATAAATCCTCCATATAATTCTTCAGGAAATCCTCACTAATACTTAGTAAATAAATATACTAAAAGCGTTCCCTATATATTAGAAACCACTATTCAGTTATAATAGTGTCTTATCTTTTTTGTTAAATCCTTGTAGGCATCCATTCCTTTTGGTTTAGCCGTGTAATTGATAAATCTCCCTTCCTGTTTTTTTCTCTATTTTTTTGTCGCCTGCATTAGAAATGCTAAACTGTATAATGACTCATATTAAACTTACACATAGACTTACTATTAACATGTACTTTTTTTCATACTGATTGTTCCTTTCTTCATGCTGTAATACTTAATAGACAATCTAAATCATAAAGTTGTTCCACATTTACAAAAAAAATAATTAACTATAAGATGGAATAGGCTACATAAGGGAGGGTTATATGTTACATACGAAAAGATGGAGATTTTTTGCGGTTCTTTCTATTGTAAGTGTGATTTTACTAATTTTATTAAAAATCAACTTCATTTCAATTACTATCGCAACTTCTTCAGCTGAAAGAGGAAAAATTCTTGATCAAAATGGTGTAATACTAGCTACAAATAAGAAAGTTAAGTCTCTATATTGCACTTCTAATGATGAAAAACTATCGAATAAAGATACATCAAACACATTAGCTTTTTTCAATCAATTTTCAAACGAGTTTCAACATGACATTTCTACAGAGGACATAAAATCTCAATTACAACAATCCTGTAATAAGCAGACTATGAATGAAATATCCTTATACTCTGATATAAGTGAAAATGAAATTTCATTCATAAACAAGAATAAACCTAAAAATGTAGTGATCAAAGACGAATTCATTCGATATTATCCAAAGAACGAAATTGCTTCACAAGTAATTGGGTATGTAGAAAATGACCTTAATTCTAAAAATGTACCTGTTGGTAAAAGTGGGATTGAGTTTCAATATGAAAATGATTTAAAAGGAAAACCCGGAAAAACTCTGATTTTTAAAATGAATAATAAAAAGTTCTTATGGAACATTCAAAAAGTACAAAAAGGAAAAGATGTCCGGCTAGCTTTAGACTCTAAATTGCAGCAAAAAACAGAGGAAGCACTAAGATCTCAAATTAAGAAAGTACCTGATGCTAATGCTGGTTATGCAGTAGTAACCGATGTAAAAACTGGCGCAATATTAACTATGGCCAATTCGGCAGTTTTTGATCCAAATATATTAAATACACATGTATCATCTAAAAAAGAAAACATTAAATCCCTTTCGCAAAATAAAGCAATTCAAAAATTAAAATATGGTGAATCTTATGTAAATATGGCCTCTACTATAAAGCCACTTACTATTTTAATCGGATTAAACGAAAAGCTTTTTCAACCTGAGGATACATATTTGGATAATGGTAGTTTTCAGTATGATAATCAAAATAACATCACCAATGCTCCTGGAACACCAACAGGTGAAATTACACCGAGTCAAGCTATCATTAATTCATCAAATACATTTATGACAGCAAAAGTAGCTCTCCCCTTATTCAACCGAAATAATGGGAATATAGAAAAAGTAGCAAATATATGGACAGATTATTTAAAGCAATTTGGCCTCCGCTCTAAAACTGGTATTGATTTACCCTTTGAAGAAGACGGAGAATATGAATTTCATCCATCTAATAAGTTTGAAAATGGAATCTCTGCTTTATTAAATGCATCTTGGGGAGGAAATGAAGTACACACCCCTCTACAACTTGCTCAATATGCAGCAACTTTGGCAAGTAAAGGTGATAAATATAAACCTCAAATCGTAAGTGCTATTATTGGTCAAGACGATAAGGAAACAAAAAAGTTTAAACCACTCTTAGAAAGTTCAAATCGTTATCCTATGAAATTTTGGAGTGTCGTGCAAGGTGGGATGAGTCAAAATATAGAGGAGATTAAAAACTTGCCCTTTCATGTCGCGGGTAAAACAGGGATAACTGGCTCTCCGAACGAGCAAGAAAGAATGATAAATCATTCTCTTTTCATTGCATATGCTCCTACCGAAGATCCAAAAATTGCTATTTCTGTCGTTATTCCTGGTAGTAATTCGGAAAAAAATATTGCTGCTCTCGTTACATCAGAAATTTTAGAGTGCTGGAATTCACTTCAAAAAGAGGATAAAGATAAAGAGGAAGGTTCATTAAAGTGAACCTTCCTCTTTTACCATATAGAATCTATATTCGTTATTTCCCATATACCTTCATCATTCTTTTCAAATATGAAAGAATATTTAATATCAGTTAAAACATACTCTTTTTGTACATATCCAGTATAACCGTTAATTGTCGATACTTTTATAAATCCATCATTCTGTACTTTTTCTGGAATCAAAGCTTTTACCATTTCATTAGATACTTCATATAAAACTTGTGATTCTCGTTTTGGTTCAGCTAAAATTTTCGTTTTATTTCCAGTAACAGTTGCATATATAAAATGCGATTGCTTTGGTTGGTTACTTTCTGTCAATCCACTTGGTACTTTGTATGCTTTCTTTGTATCATTTGCAAATTCTCCCCCCATTGTAAGAGCGACTTGCAACTCATGAAAAATATCCTCATCAAACTTCAATTCATCCTTCTGATAACTTTTCCCTTTAAATAGAACTTCATCATTTAACGCTCTATACAGGTCATTTTCATTTTTTGAATTTGTACTTCGATATAACTCATTCATAAATTGTTTTAATGATGGATCTTGAGCAGACTCATCTTTTGTTTTAGGCTTAATTTGAGTACTACTTTGTACCGGTGATTTATTATCATCAAGCCAAGGTTGTTGAACAATAAAAAATAACATTGTACAAACCAAAACAACTACAATAGGCAATGCTTTTTTACGAAATGGTCTCTTGTATGGTACAGAGTCTACTTCACTATTTTGGTATATCGATTGCTTTATTTTATAAATAAATGCTTCTTCATCTTTACGACGCTCCATTGGTCCATTTTTTAATTTGCTATACCAGTCAGGATTTTTTTTACTGTTCATCACTTCTACCCTCCCCTATTAATTTTGAAACTTTACTTCTTGCTCTGCTTAACCTAGATTTGACTGTTCCAATGGATACACCTAATGTTTCAGCCATTTCTTCATAAGATAATTCATATTTCGCGTCCAATATTAGTATTTCGCGGTGTTTTTTAGGTAGTTTTAATACAACATCCCACACATCATTCATTTCCTCTTGATTAAAAAATTCTTGTTCTGCCGATGGAGATTGCTTATCGTCACTAAAAAATCCCACTAAAGATATCCTTTTAAAATAAGAGGATTTCAAATAGTTTATTGCCGTATTTCTTGTAATTTTTAATATCCACGTTTTAATAGATGACTCCTTTCGAAACGAATTCCAATGTTTAAAAACCTTAATAAATACATCTTGTGTGATGTCATCTGATAAGTGTGGATCTTTCGTAATAATAAATGAATAATTCCATACATCTTGCCAATAGTCTTTTATAACATAGTCAAGCTCATCATGATTACATTTTTCAATAAACTTCTGTTCCATTTCCACACCTCAAACTTATTTGAATAAACATAAAGCTGCCCTCACTTTTAATATGGTTTCAATATATAGACATGATACAAGTTTCATTTGTTCCATTGTTTATCTTTTTTTTCGACAGATGATATTTCTAAAAAAATGTAATAAAAAAGACCAGGATAAATTCTTAAAATCATCCTGGTTTTTCTGTATTAAATATATTTTCATTATTTTTTTATAATAGAAACCGCATCTAATACATCCACTTGACTCCCCATAGTTTTAGTGAGTTTTTTCCATTCAGTTTCTGCTTGTACAGCCGTAACATCATCTGTGTTATATGGTCTATCTTCACCATACGATTTATTGAAATGAAGGATTTCCATTGATGTTTCATTTACAGGGATTTGATTGAAAGTAGTATTGTCAACAATTACAATCAAATCCTCATAATCTGAATTACGATAGTGACCAAACCAAGTATCGCTAGCATACTGGACTTCTATTTTCTTTTCATTAATTGTTAATTCCTTAATTTTTTTATTTTTCTTACTAGCCAATAATACAGCATTACCTTTTGGAGCTGAAGGTAATGACTTTATTGGATCTGAACTCCATACTTCATTATCATTATCTGATTCTCTCAACACACCTATCTCAACCATTTTCTCTGCAGTTTTTCGTTCCATAATTAATAGTTGTTTACCGCCAGTTTCTGCTTTTTTCACTTTATATAAAGTGTTGGTCTTAATTTCACTTTTATGTTGACTTACTATTTCTTTTAATGATTGTTCTTCCCCAATCAATAAAGCGGCATTCCTTGGTTCTTCTTTCTTTCCAAAAGAACAAGCCCCTAACATAGAAATTGATACAACTCCTGCCATACACACTTTCATTACTTTTTTCATTTCTTTTTCTCCTCTTTGCTTGTTTTATCAATACGTTACATGATTTTTTTATATAACCGTTGTAAATAACGCCAACGGACAGTGAAAAAGTACACACTTTGAATGGATATAAAGGCTAGTATAATTAAAATGGACATCTTTAAAACAGAGAAGTCAATTAGCTGTTGCAAGGCTATAAAAGCGACACCACTATGAATAATCGCTATAATTAAAGGCAAGAAGAACATTAACGTAAGCTGACGCGTTACGATTTTCTTTAGCTCTCTTCTACTTAGACCGACCTTCGCAATCATTTCATATTGTTGTTGTTCCCTTTCTAAATCTGCATATAGTCGGAAATATAAAAGACTGGCTGCGAACGTAAAGAATACGATCCCTACTAATACACTGACAATAAGTAAAATACCGTTCTCTTGTTTCGAAAAAATCCATTCAGAATACAATGCTTTAAAATAATGATGTGCTTGCACCGAATTATTATTACCCATTGTTGCTTCTAATTTTTTTGTAACCACTCTTGATTTCTCCCAATTTTCCACTACAAATCCATATTGACTTTTCATTACGTAAGAATCATCTTCTGTCTTTCTATTCGGGATTGTATCGTACAAAGAATCCGAAACAACAATAATAGCTCCAATTGTATTTGGGAGAACTATATACGGGACTGCCTTCTTGACCCCAAGGGACATCTCTAAGTTTTCCTGTACTACATCTATTTTCTCGGGTATATCTTTTCCTCTTGCATACTTTTCTTTTTGCGAAATTATTGAGGGTACTATAATCGCTTCTTGATCATTATCTATCTTTTCCATTTCATACCCGAAGATTTTTGCAAACTTGTTATACTCTGATACTTTGATTAGCACTAAATTATTTTCCGTGAATTTAGGATTCGTAACCGCTACCTGATAAGAAAAATTTGAACGAGTGAGTTGTTTTTTTATTTCTGTAATGTGCTCTCCTTCTTGGGGATTCTCGCCTAACGAGGTATAGGTAAATGCAAATGGATTGATCATCTCCGTTAATCCCTTATTTCCCATTGCTAAACATGTACCAATTCCTGTGAAAGCCACAGCGGAAACAATCGCTAGCATAAAGAACATAGTTGCATTATCCTTCATACGATAAGCCAATTCAGATATAGTAAGTAGGTTCGTTTTATTAAAAAATACAGTGTCTTTTTTCTTTAAGACACGTATTACATACACGCTCAACTGTGAAAATAGAAAATATGTCCCTATCACTACAAAAACTACTCCTCCAAGTAAGTAAGGCATAATGAAGTTTCTTTCTAGTACGAAATAGAACACACATCCATACCCTAACCCAATTAATAATACGGAAAGGAATGCTAATGCTTTTGATGCCTTTGGCTCTGGTTTTGGCTTTTCCTCTGATTTCATCAAATCAATTAACTTGTTTGCTTTTACCATTTTAGAAGTAAACAACGAAATGACTAGAAACAGAATCAAAAATGCGCCAATTGTCGTAAAGACAGCTTTTATAGGAACGTAAAAAGGAAGACCCTTATCAATCGCTAATATATTTTCACTTGCCAATAAATTGAGCTTTGAAAATATCAAACCAATTAAGATACCAAATGTAATTGAAGCGACTCCAATTAACATATTTTCTAAAAAAATTAATTTATTTAACTGCGCCGGTGTCATACCATGCATGATTAAAATTCCAAATTCTTTTTTTCTTGTTTTTAAAAAAGAACTCACCGAATATAAAAGAAAGAAGAATGAAAATACAAAAATGAGATATTGAGAGATTTGCATCCCCATTGTTCCTAAAAGGCTCATTGTTTTACTTGTGGAGGCTAATTCTCCTTGTAAATCAGGATGAAAAAGTAAGAGTGAATATGTGAAAAAAACCATAACTGAAAATGAGCTACTTAGAAAGTGTGCAGCATAAGTCCGCTTACTTCGAATGATATTATTAAAAGCGAATCTTTGAAAAGTCATGCTTACGACCTCCTAGTAATGCAAGTACATCTATAATTTTTTGATAAAACAATTGTTGGTTTTCTCCGTTATAAATTTCGTTATATAATTTTCCATCTTTAATAAATACAACGCGATCACAAAAACTTGCAGCCACTGGATCGTGCGTAACAAGCATCATTGTTGCATCTTGTTCTTTATTTAATCGTTTTAATAACTCCATTACATCATTAGCCGCTTTTGAATCTAAGTTTCCCGTCGGTTCATCTGCTAGTAATAATTTAGGTTTATGAATTAGAGCACGTGCAATTGCTGTTCTTTGTGCTTGTCCGCCTGATATTTCATATGTTCGTTTATTTAATATATCTTGAATGCCTAATTTTTCTGCAATACCTTCTACACGCTGATTCATATCCTCAACTTTAGTACCATCTAACGTCAGAGGAAGAACAATATTTTCTTTTACAGTTAATGTTGTAAGAAGATTGAATGCTTGAAACACAAAACCTAATTCACGTCTTCGAAATAATGCCAGTTCATTTTGAGATAATTGATATGGATTTTCTCCATTAATCAATATTTCTCCTGATGTGGGAGAATCAATAGTAGAAACCATGTTCAACAAAGTAGTTTTTCCACTTCCTGATGGTCCCATTATTCCTACAAACTCCCCTTTTTTCACACTCAAATTAATGTCGGCGAGCGCTTCATAAGATACCTTTCCTGTATAGATTTTACTCAGTTCACAGACCTTTAATATTTCCATATCGTTTTGCTCCTTTTTATCTTTTAATAACCTAAGTTTATCTAAGCGTCCCTTCTTCTCATATCGATTAACCTTTCATATATCTAACAGGTCTGTAATATTTCTGAAAAATCAAACTAAACACCGTTCTAACGATTTGCATAAGGGAAAATAATACAGATTGTTGTTCCTTTTCCTACTTCCGACTTTATTTCAATATCATGTTCCAATCTTTTTATAATATTTTTCACAAGATATAATCCCATCCCAGTAGATTCCTTAAATTTCCGACCGTTTATTCCCGTATAAAATGGGCGGAATACTCTCGGGAGGTCTTCTTTTGGAATTCCCACACCATGATCGTGTATTTCAAGGATTACTGAGCGCTCTTCTTCTAATGTAGTAATAGTAACGTTTTTTCTACTTCCTGCTGAATACTTAATGGCATTGGATATCACTTGATGAATAACAAACCGAAGCCACTTTCTATCGGTTTCTACCATAATAGTTTGTTTTACTTTTACTTCTGGATAAACATAGCTACGGATAAACAGACGTTTATTTTCACGGATTACTTCTTGAACGATTTCCTGTAACGAAACTCTTTCCACATAAAAATCTTGCTCAAACGTTTGTAATCGCGCCATATATAAGACCATTTCTAATCCGTACTGCATTTGATCTACTTCTTCCACAATACTTTCAAAAACCTCCCCATTCTCTTCTTGTGTGATCAGTTCAATAACTGATAGAGGCGTTTTCATCTGATGCACCCATTGATTAATAAATGTAAGGTGCTCTTTTTGTTTATATTCCCAAGTCTTTAACTGTTGATGATATTGACTGTATTGTGTCTTTAACACACGCTGAAGTGCTACTGATAATGGAGTGGAATCGAGTTCTTCTAAGGAGTCCTCTAATGTTTCAGAAGGGTTGGATAATTTGTTATAAAATCTACGATGGCTAAAGTAGCGATAAAGTAAAAACGCAATTAAAAAGCATCCTCCTAAAAACACACTATATAACGCAGTAGATAAGTGGTTATATCCATCCAGCCAATAAACAGTTAGAACGACAAATAGCTGAATGATTGAGAAACAGATGAAAGGGATATGTTCACGTAAAAATAAATTCATTATTATACCTCATCATTCTTCCAAGTTATTTTCAAACGATATCCAGCACCACGAACTGTTTCTAATGCATTTTTTATTCCGATTTCCTCTAATTTTTTTCGGACACGTGTAACATTTACACTTAACGTATTATCATCTACATACGTATAGTCATCCCAAAGTTTTTCTAAGATTTTCTCTCGACTAACAATACTAGGAGATTGTCGTAAGAGAGTTTCTAGTAAAGCAGTTTCTTTTTTTGACAGTATACACATGCTATCATTTAGCTTTAATTCCATTTTTTCTGGATAAAGTATTAAACCGGATTGCTGAACAACTCTTTCTTCCGCTTTCGGTGCGTATTCTCCGTAAATTCTTCGAAGATGACTTCGGATTTTTGCCATTACAACTTCATAATGAAACGGTTTAGTGATATAATCGTCTGCACCATGTTCAAGTGCCATAACTTGCTCCATCTCTCCACTACGTGCTGATATAAATATAATGGGACAAGTAGAGACCGTTCTAATTTGTCGGCACCAGTAGAAACCATCAAAACTCGGTAAATTTACATCTAATAAAACTAAATCAGGTTGAATTTTTTCAAAGTTAGCCAAAATATTTTCAAAATCCTCTGTAATATTCCCTTCATACCCGTACTTATTAATATGGGATTGAAGTAGTTTAGAAATTTTTTGGTCATCTTCTACAATCATAATTTTATACATATATTAAGCTCCTTTTATTTATCTTTTCCGACAAAAGACTCCCTTCTCAGTGTCCGTAGGAATCTCCCTCTTCAAACATGCCGCAAGGTCGTTAAGTGGGACTAGTTAAAGTATATGTTTATTATCTGTAAGAATATAAAATATACTTTTATCTTTTAGTATAAAGAAATTCCCCTCTTACTTATATTGAATAACCTTACTTCAAACTAACAGCTTTGTAATATTTCTGAAAATAAAGTTAAGTATAATAGCTCTAATTTTTTAAATTTCAATTATCTAATTTAACATTTTAAAATTTGTTGTTTTATAATTTTCAAATAAAAAATAATCATATTTAATTGTGTAAAAAACACGTAATTAAATACGATTATTAAAATCATAAAATCTGCGTTTAGACATAAATTAACCGATTCCTAATATAATCTTGAATCGGTAAGGTTTGTATATTTACTAAAGGAGTAAATTTCACCTTCTAATTAAGTATTATTTCTGAAAAACATGTTTTATTTTTTCACCTGGAACGTTGCTCCCGCCTCTTCCTTTTACATCTTCAATCATCATGGTAACAATCATGTTTGGCGCGCTTGCATCGAAAGCTGCAAACCAACCAAGTTCTTTACCCTCTGCTTCTTTCGATTCTTTCAGTTCTGCTGTACCTGTCTTACCAGCGAGAGTTACACCATCAACTTTAGCAGTTCTCCCAGCACCATCAGGATCATTAATAACCTTTATTAACGCACTTTTTAATATCTCTTGATTCTTGGTAGAAATCACATTTTCTTTCCAATTTCCCGCTGCTTTTGTTTTTTTTATAAGATGCGGTGACGGAATGTTACCCTCATTGACAATCGGTGCATAAGTCAATGCTAAATGAAGAGGTGTCATTAATACTTGTCCTTGTCCGTACCCCGTGTCTGCTAGTTGAATATCATTTTTTATCCCATCTTTTGCAATGATTGAAATAGGGAATTCGTATTCAATTGGTAATTTTTCATGAAATCCGTATTTCTTAAATTCATTTACATACTGATCTTTTCCTATTTTCAAAGCTTGTTGAGCAAAATAAATATTATCAGAGTACTTCATTGCCTTATCAAAATCAACTGGACTAGCATCCTTCACACGTGTTACATAATAATTTCCCCAAGATGAATCTTTTGTCCACTTTAATCCTTGAATTTTAAATTCTTCCTTAGGATTTATTGTGTTTGTTTCCAAACCAATTGCACCTGTTATCGTTTTAAATACGGAACCTGGTACAAATGCTTGTGTGAAGCGATTCATCATTGGCAGTTTCGAGTCATTATTCCATGCTTCCCGTTGAGCTTTTGATGCTCCTCTAACTATTGTATTTGGATTATAAGCAGGGCTACTTACAAGTGCGATTGTTTCACCCGTTTTAGGATTGACCGCTGCACTAGATCCTGCTTCATTTTTCATCTCATTAAAGATTTTTTCTTGAATTGCAGCATCAATAGTTAACGTAACATTTTCCCCTTTTTTTGCTTCTTGTTTTGCTACGTTTTTAATCTCTTTCCCGTTCTCATCTTCCATAAATACGCGTCCACCCTTTTCACCACGCAATTTATTCTCTAATACTTTCTCTAAACCTGTCTTACCCACTAAATCATCTGCTTGATAACCTTTTTTTTGAAGCGATTTTAACTCCTCTGCATTTACCTTTCCTATATATCCCGTTAAGTGTGCCGCTGCTTCTCCTAATGGATACGTACGAATATTTACTGGGCGAGATGAAACTCCTTCTAATTCAATATAATCATTCTGTCTGGTTCCCTCTTTTAAAATACCAATTGGTACAAGGGAATCTGGTTTTATCCATTTCGCTGCGAGCTTTTGATTGATCTCTTCTATAGACATATCAAGTAATTGTGCTACTATTTCTTTCGTTTGCGCTGCCGTTTCACCTAGTTTCTCTGGAATAATTCCAACTTCAGTCGCTTTACCATTCGTTGCAAGCCCTTTTCCATTTCGATCATATATTTCTCCGCGTTTTCCTTGCTCTGTTTGCATACGTACTTTGTAATCTTTTTTCATACCTGGGAAAATGAAGTCTGGTGTCCAATCTATTTTCCAAGATTCCTTATCTTTATCTTTCACGAGTTTTGCTTCATGGATGAATGAAACTGTTCCTCCATCCGTATCCATATTAACTTCAAAAAGAAAAAGTTCTTTATCTTTAGTATTCTCTCCTTTCGTTTTAATTTTTAAATTCTTAACTCCAATACCCTCATAAATTTTTTGATATTTCTCTGTGAACTCCTTTTTAGAAATCGTTTTTTTTGCATGTTCTGATAAATAATCATACATATTTGTAAATTTTTTATCATTCCATAAATTGATATATTCTTCAAATGCTTGTTTTGGCGGCTCATCTTTATTGCATCCTACCAACATAACTCCAAAACAAAAGAAAAGCAGCATCCATATTTTTTTCAATTCAATCTTCTCCCTTAATTAAAAATGATTATTCCTTTCTAAATATGTTAAATAAAAAATGTTTTAACGCTTAATAGACAGTGTAAGTAATGAAATAGTTCCACATTTACAAAAAAATTAAATTTATGGTTAAGCTGCATTCAAAAAGGGAAGATTTTAAGATTCTTACAAACGACGAATATATTTAGCGAACGTTATCATTATTAGTGTTGTTTTAACAATTCATTTAAAATACCTTTTAGTTCATTTTCGCCAATTTCATCTTTTTTCTTTATAGATTATTGATACAAAAAAAGAATCCTTATACTAAGGATTCTGCAACAGAAAATAACAAAAATATAAACAATAAAAAGAATTACTTAAAGTATAATTTATAGGCACTCTATATCCTTCTTTTTCGCACCAAAAACCCCTGTACAGCATGCGACAGGAGTTTAGGTCATTCTACAGCTTATTTAAAAGAGTCATGTACAGGCAAACTACTAAAAATCAATTCAGCAACTTTTACATATCCTTTTGAGTTTGGATGAATTAAATCCGTAGACCAAAGCGTATTGTCATTAACTAAATGATGATTCCAAAAGTCAACATGATGAAGCTTATACTCTCTACTCAGTGAAAGTATAACTTCATTTGCCTCTAATAATTGTTCTTTTAATACTTGTTTTTTTTCAGAAGGAAATGGAAGCCTAACAGTAAAATCTGGAAGGTTTGCTATAATAATATCAGCACCTGCTTTACTTAATGTATCTATCATAAATTCCATATCGTTCTTATATGCATGATGATTCCAACGTCCTTTTAAAACATCGTTTGCACCTGCAATTAGACTAACCAAATCTGGATTAAAAGTTAATGCCTGTTCCAATTGCTGTGAGCGAATTTCTTTAGTTACTAACCCACGTTTTGCAAAATTAGCATATTTTAAATCATCTACACACAGTTGAACAAAATGATCTACCCAGCTTTTTAATGCTATTCCCTCAACTTCATCCCCTATCCCCTCTGTAAAACTATCACCAATCGCTACAAATCGCTTCCACATATATAGTCCCCCTTTTTTGTTATTCATATCTACACTATACAATAGCCCACAGCGTAATTGTTCTTCTTAAATGTTTTTCAATTTCAATTAAATTCCATAGGAGATTTTTCAAATGAGCAAGACAACTCGATTAAACTATTTCACATGAACAAAAACATGAAAATCTACGTTATCTTCTCGCAGAAATAGGTTGAGACCAACTATCTTTCCCATTATCATTTAAGTGTACTTGAAAAACATATATAGGTTGAGAAAAGCCTTTTGTATCAGCGTAGTAATCTATATTATAATCTGTAATGACTAATGTATCACCTGCTTTGAAAGATATTATAGGATCAAAGTCTCCTTGTTTTAGTTTTTGAAATACTTCTTTGGGAGACAGAATTTCGACATCTCGAATA
Source organism: Bacillus sp. AR13-1 (assembly GCF_008042285.1). Classification (NCBI taxonomy): domain Bacteria; kingdom Bacillati; phylum Bacillota; class Bacilli; order Caryophanales; family Bacillaceae; genus Bacillus; species Bacillus sp. AR13-1. Next base: position 3,393 of record NZ_QNUA01000045.1, on the reverse strand, counting down.
TGTGATTTTTTTGTAACTGGCTCATTGTCATTAGGCATTTTTGTAATTTCCTCTTTGTAAACAGGCATTTTATTACCTTCGTCTTTTAACTCTATTGATGTTTTTATAGTGACATCAGTCATGTCTGTTTTTGTAATGGGATCTAAAGGCATATTCCCAAATTCCTTCATTTGATACGAAATCATTATTCCAAGTGCAACAAAACTTACTGTAATCGGAAGAAATAAATATTTGGTCATTTGTGTATCTGTTTCTTTTTTCTTCAACAATATAAGAACTATATTTAACATAGAATATCCTAGCATCATTCCTAAAGTATTATGAAGTAAATCGGCTAGTTCCATACTTCCACGTTGCATTATAAATTCAAGGATTTCAAGCAATAAACTTGCTATAATTGAGCTGATTAACATCCATTTTGTTTTTTGAAAAACATTACTAAATAAAGGTAATAAAATTCCTAACGGAAAAAGCATACCTATATTCACAATGATATGGAAAAAAGAAGAAAATGAAAAGGTATTCCATGCTTTTTTATAAACACTAAGTACATCAAAGTCAATTGTTCTTGCGAAAGTTATATCATCTGGACGACCAAATGAAGTAGCTGATAATACAAGGGAATAATATCCTATTATCAATATAAACAATATGACTTGTTGTACGGTAAATTCCCCCCCTCCTTTACATACCTTTTTGTATACTACAAAGTAGCTAAAAACAAAAATGAGTAGTAACAAGAATGTGAGTTGTATTGTAGGAATTGCAAAGGTAACAAGTAGTTCGGAAATAAAATTCATTTTACACCTCTGTTTTTACGAATAAAATATTCAATAGTTTTATATAACATTTTAGATATAGATAGCGATGTGTTGTTACCCCTAATAATTATTAATACAGAATTAAACCTGTATACATTGAGCATTTCTTCCTCTTGAAACTAGCTTTATTTGACCAAGCAGCTACAAGGAAACTAGCTTTTTACTAATTGTACTTTCGGCTATGTCTGGAAAAACGTTACGAAGATTCTCTTTAGTAAGAGGATTTTTGGAGTTAAGTATAAAATTAAAAATTTGTTCAATTTTAGTATATTTATATAGAATCCGTAATTGACCGATTCCTAATATACTTAGGAATCGGTCATATTCGTATATTTACTAAAGAAATAAAATTCCTTCAAGCATTACACTTTTTTTCGAAAATTTGTTGTTCTTTGTTTTGCCCAGTTGATACATTTCTTTTCAATTAAATGATACGAAACTATAGAAAAAAGTATTGTCATTGAAATACACAAAGCAAGAAGGAAAAAGATAGGTATCTTTGTATACAAAAGTTTAAATAGTACCATCATGATTGGAAAATGACACAAATAGATACTGTATGAAATTTCTCCTAAGTATACAAATACACTCTTATTTAAAAATGCTTTCACTTTTAGGTTACTCATGGCCATTATTATAAATATACTAACACCAATTACGACACCCCAATCTTTTAATAAGAAAGTAGTATCATTACGGGAAAAACCATAAATTAAAATGGAATATAAATATAGAATAATCCCTAATGCAATAAGAAATCCTTTATTAAATTTTTTCATATTCCTATATAAGTAGATAAGCTTTTCCTGATGCTTAAAAAGTAACATTCCAACCATAAACATCGATGTGAAATGCAGTGTATCGGCATAACCATTATAAAATCCCTCTGCTTTCCCTATATGCAACATATTAAGGAAAACACTAATTAAAGAAAAGCTCAAAGCAAATAGTATCGTTTTCTTCCAACTCAGTTTATAAAAAAGAAGGAATAACAACGGAAACACAATAGATATACGCATTTCTTGAGCCAATGACCAGATAACTGGATTATAATTTTCCGTAAAAAAGTTATTAAGAAGCACAAAATGGTTTATAATATCTATTTTTGTTATAGACCCTTGCCACCTATCATAGAACCAATCCCGTAGTCCAGCCACTTCATACGGCGAGAACAAAATAAATAAAGCAAAGGTAATGATTATCCAAAAATAATAAGGAATATAGATTCGTACAAATCGCTTAATTAAATATCCCCAATAATTTGTTTTTGAATGATAAAGTGCCATAGATAACACAAAACCACTGAGTACATAAAAAACGATTACAGCTTCCCCGCCAGCCCATAAAAACCTAAGCGGAGAAAATTTAATAGAATTAGGCAACGATGGTAGCATTAAACAAAAATGTCCAAATACCACTGTCAGTGCCGCTAACCCTCGTATGGAATCTAATTCTTTTATTCTCTTACTCATAAAATGTTCTCCTTATAAATTGTAGATTTTGCTGTTAATAAAGGCCACTATACTATTGTAGTGGGAGAATTATACATATTGTTTCTTTAAATTCCTAATATAAGCAGTACAAAGTCAATCTATGTATCTGTTTTAGGAAACTTTCGTATTTAGGCGTAAGTTATATAATAATAGAAAGAAAAAAGAAATTTCATTCTATAAAATCGTATTGTCGTTTAGAAAACATTTTAAAACTGTTTTCTAACCCCTCGTTATAGTCTGTCTGCTTATTTGTCCATTGAACACCCTTATTCCCAGGCCACCCTGAGGTATTAGCAACATGTTTTAATAGCTCTGGTCCTTTTAAATTTTGCTGTAAACCACGGTTATATGCATTTTTCATATTAGATATTGCAATTCGAGTATTAGTTTCTATATTTTTCAAATCTTCGTTCGTTAAATCTTTAGGTGCTAGTCCACCTCGATGGAGCTGAAACAGTCCAAATGATGTGCCCTGATCTCCGACTGCATTTTGATCAAACTTACTTTCATGGAATGCAATAGATAAAGGAATCCATGGTGGTATACCATGCTCTATTGATATTTGTTGAATCGTGTCTCTTACTTTAACTCGGTTAGTATGATGGTCATATGCGTATTTTGTAAGATATAGCCCTCCTGTTAAAACTAAAATAAATACTCCACTTTTTATTAATGGCCCTCTCATCGACGTCACCTCACTTGTCAGTATCAAAGATTGTCACTAGTAATCCTATCTTTTTGGGATATTAACTCGTAATCATGTATCATTTTGTTATTCTTTGTTTCATTAATTACCGATTTTCAGGTGAAATTATTAGTGGGTTCCCTCCATATAACATTCGCTTTTATCACTTTCGGTACAATTTACTTTTGTATGGGAGAGCGTTTTCTCTGTATGGTACCGTACTTTTTTCTCGAATACCTTGCTTTTTTATTCGATTGAAATTAAAGAATAACTATATACATAGGGATACACGCTATAAAGAGATACTTAAATTTCTTTAAAAAATTCATTTTCTGGCCTCCATTTCTTTATATAAATAATTTAAAACAAAATATTTAATAGAAAGAAAAGATTT
>NZ_QNUA01000044.1:0-21747 GCF_008042285.1 Bacillus sp. AR13-1 | reverse complement strand
CTATAAGGGGATCATATCATATGGCAATCTCTTTTATTTATTAACGGAAAGAAGATACGTTGTTACCCATTGCTTCGTAGTAATCTAAAATTCCTTGATAAATAGCTTCTGCTGCACTTTGTCTCTGTTCTGGTGTAGCAATTTTATCAGCATCGCTTTTATTATCTACAAATGCTAATTCTGCTAATACAGCTGGCATTGTGTTTTCTCTAATTACATATAAATCGCCTTTCTTCACACCGCGATCTTTTGTTCCAAGTGCATCTACAAGACGCTCTTGAATTTTCTCTGCTAATAAACGACTTTCTGATACATTCGGGTTTGTCCCTCTTGCTGTCGCTGATTCATAGTAGAATGTTTCTGTACCTTGTCCATTTTTACTTTCCGTACCATTACCATGGATACTTACAAAGATATCCCCATTATTTTTTTGAGCAAATTCTACACGTTTCTTTAAAGAATCAGAAGCACTTGTTCCTGGACGTGTATCATCTGTACGAGTGAATAACACAGTAAACGGTGTCTTTTTCTCAAATATTTTCTGTAATCGTAATGATACATCTAATACGGTTTGACTTTCTTTCTCATAATAACCAGGATTCCCTGAGTCAATTCCCCCATGACCTGGATCAATAATAATCGCTTTACCTTCTAGGAAGTTACCTTGCTTCACTGGGTTTAATTGATTTTTATCCACCCATTGGAAGCCAGCTCCCATACGGATACGAATCCAGCTATCTTTCTCTTCAATAACAGTTACTTGTTGTGCTTTATGTGTGCCTGCCACTGTAGACGTATGTGAAGCTTCTTGATATGTAGTGAATTCTTGATTAATAGACTCTGTTTTTTCTTGTAATGGTGTCCACTTCTCACCTTTACTTGTTACAACCTTCAACCAACCGTCCGCTCTTTGCTCTTTCACTTCAAGCATTTGTGGCTTATGTTGAGTGTCAGTAATACCAGATGATAACGATGCTTGATGATATGTAATAAAGTTTCTATTCATATACATTCTTTTCGATGTATTTGTTTTATTTTTATCTGCCATCGCGATGAACTGAGCTGCTTCAGCACGACTTACAGTACCGTCAGGATTCCAGCCATTTCCTGTACCCATTGAAATCTCTAAAGCTACTAAAATATTAGCTTGTTTCTTACCCCAATGAGGTTCCAAATCTTTAAACTGCGTTGGAAGTTCTCCAATAATTTTCTTATCTAATGAATATGCTTGTACAAGCATAGATGCCATTGATGCACGGTTAATTTGGCTTGATGGATTGAATTTCCCAGTACCATCTCCATTAATTACACCCGCTTTTTCTACCGCGGCAATATATGGTGCTGCCCAATGGTTTTGCGAATCTTTAAAAGATGGTTTCGCTTTTGGATCAATTGGTAAGCCAAGAACTGCTGCTAATATTTTTGCAGCTGATCCTTTATCTACTGCTTCAGATGGAGAAAACGTTCCGTCTGGTTTTCCATCAAGCGCTTTTTTCCCTACTAAATAGTCAACCGATTCCTGCGCCCATGTAGGAACATCCGAAAACTTCTTCCCTGCTGCGAAACTACTAACTGGAGACGATAATAAACTTGCGGCTAAAATACCAGCCGCGACTGCACGATACTTCATAAAAAATAATACTCCTCTCAAAAATCATTTACAATAACACGTAATCTTAATATACAAATTATAACAAATGCGAGCAAAAAAAATTAGTGCTCCTCTATCATTCTATAATACTAGAATTCTGTAGTAAACCTACTTTCTTAATATTGTACAATAAAATACAATTAAAGTATTTTTTATGCACAAAAAAGTGGCTGATTCATAGAATCAACCACCCTCTCACTATTCTACTATCATTTCTGATAACGCATATGCATAAACAAGTGCTTCTGTATGTGCAATCGAGCTTTCATGCGTACGCTCAAATGCGTGAGAAGAATCAATACCAGCTCCAATTAATGCATGTTTCACATCAAATCCAGCGTGAATCGCAGCTGATGCGTCTGATCCGTAGTAGGGATAAATATCCACTTTATATTCAATAGCATTCGCTTTCGCCAATTCAACTAAATGCTTACGTAAAGCGTAATGGTATGGACCGCTAGAGTCTTTCGCACAAATGGATACTGTATATTCATCAGATGTTTGTCCATCACCTAACGCTCCCATATCAACTGCTAAATATTCTACCGTTTCTTCTGGAATATTTGAGTTTCCACCGTATCCAATTTCTTCATTATTAGAAATTAAGAAATGTGTTGTATATGGCAATGTTACCTTTTCATCTTGCAATCTTTTAATTAATTTTAATAGAATTGCTACACTTACTTTATCGTCTAAATGACGTGATTTTATGTATCCACTCTCTGTAATTTGAACGCGTGGATCAAATGAAACGAAGTCTCCTACTTCAATTCCTAACCCACGTACTGCATCTGCTGAAAAGACACGCTCATCAATACGCACTTCAATATTTTTCTCATCGCGCTTCGCTTCCCCTGCATCTTTGTACACATGGACAGAAGTTTGATGCATTAAAATTGTGCCTGTATATTTCTTACCGCTTGACGTTTCAATTTCGCAATATTCTCCTTCTACAGAGTTCCAGCGAAATCCACCAATCATAGATAGACGAAGACGACCGTCAGGCTTAATTTCTTTCACCATTGCCCCTAACGTATCAACGTGTGCAGTTAATAAACGATGCTGCTCATCATTCTTTCCTTTAACCGTTAAAATAAGAGCACCTTTATTATTACGCTTCGTCTCTACATTCCACTCACTTACATAATTTTCAATAAAACTAATAATTTTCGCCGTGTTTCCAGATGGACTTGGAATAGAGACAAGCTCCTTAATAAGTTCCATCGTTTCTTTCGTATGATGTGCCATTGTCGTTTCCTCCTCATTTTCTCTACTATTTAGTATAGCGAAATTACGATAAAACCTCTACTCATATAGTTTAATTTTCTAAATTATAATAAAATTCACTTTATCCTAATCTCAATGACAAAAAAGCACCGCATTATCTCCATTAACACTGTGCTTTTTCTATAAAGTGAAACTTTAATCAGCCCGACTCCTTCGCATTCGCCGAATTTTGAGTTTGGGGTCTTACTGCCCGCAAATAGCGGGATAAAACTACTCTTCCGAAACGTCCATCAAATAAATCCCTCTTGTAAATCCGCCGCGCTCTTCTTCTTTCTGCTTACGAATAAGCTCTATATCTTCCATTGTTGCACCTTCTGCACGCGCTAATGAAATAATAATTTCAAGTGCATCTGCAAGTGAATCTAGCGCATGTTCACGCTCTTTCATCGAAGCAAATTCACGAATTTCTTCTGTACCAATTTTCGCTAACGCTTGTATGTAAGCTTGCCCTGTTAATTTTTGTGCTGTATATGTTTTTCCAGACATCAAAATTTTCTCCGGGACACGATCTCTTACTAACCTGTTATAAGTTGACATCACTTTTCCTCCCACTTTTAATAACACCCAAGCTCTGCTTTATAGAAAAACCACTCTTTTTTCACACAAGCACTTAACATATCAATTCCTGATCCGTGCGCCTTTACTACCGGAAAGAAGTAATGCTCTGGTTCTTCTTTCTTATCGCCGTATAAGGTTTGGTACTCATCAGGAATCGCCTCTTTTTTCACATCCCGTTCTTTCTTCACTTCACCAGAGAAAGCAACAGTTGGATGTCCCTCAAAGAATAATACAGTCCGTACCGCAAGAGGTGGTGTACTATGCAAAGCATAATATGTTAGTAAAATAATAACGATAACACCGATAATTTTCTTCATTTATTACTCCTAAAAAAAGTGCTAACACAATTATACTAAAATGTGTTAGCACTTTCTTCCCTTTATCTCGAATTAACGGGCAGTAAGACTAATAATCCGCGGGGGATAAACAAATCCCCACGGATTAAAGTTTCACTTTATTCCCCTTTAAATGCTGGTAAACGTTTTTCTAGAAAAGCAGCAATACCTTCTTTATGGTCCGCTGTTTGTCTCATCGCATATTGACCACGCTTTTCGAGCTGAAGCGTTTGTTCTAAATTAGAACGATTCACTTCACATAAAATTTGTTTCGTTTGAATCATTGCCTTGATTGGTTTTTGTAACCATTCATTAATTTTTTGCTTCACAGCCGTTTGGAAATCCTCACCGATTACTTCGTCAATTAAACCGATATCTAGCGCTTCTGCCGCTGATAATTTCTTCCCTTCCCAAATGATTTTCTTCGTCATATTTTCACCGACGCGCTTTTGAAGGAAGAAATGGCCACCACCATCTGGAATTAAAGCGATTCCAATAAAGTTCATCGCAATAACTGATGATATATCTGCCATGACATAATCAGCTGTTAATGCGATACTTAATCCAAGTCCAGCAGTCGGCCCATGAATTGCACTAATAACAAGCTTCGGCATCGTATATAACGTCACAACGATTTCAGAAATTGTATTCATGATGCCTTCAAACTTACTTTCATCATTACTTGAAAGCATTGATTTAATATCTCCACCCGCAGAAAAACCACGGCCACTTCCACACAACACAACAACGTGAACAGAACTTTCCGCCACTTCTTTCAACTTTTGTAATAACTCTTTTAACGTTGGTTCATCTAATGCATTTAAAACCTCTGGACGATTAACCATAACCGTTGCTACGCGCCCTTCATATTTCACAACAACAGATTCTGTTTTACTTGTTACTTCCATTATATATACCCCTCTTTTCCACATAAAGATTATACTTATATAATTATAGAAAGCATGTTGAAAATCCTTCTTTTTTCTTAATTTTCTGTCTAATATTCTCGTAATTTGTATGTATCTCCGTATAAAACATACAATTTCGTTAAAAAATATAGAAATTAAAGTCGGTTTATCCATGCTTTTCATCTATTTACCATTACAATGAAATGGTGTATTCTTAAGTTTGATTCAAAAAAACAAATATTGAAATTCATTCGCCTTATTATGTAAATAAGGCTTTTATCCCCATCTCTTGGGTATTGAACTAAAGGAATGAAGAAATGGAGGAATATATGGTTAATAAGTTGAAACAAACGGATAACTACTTCCCGCATTTCCTATTGCTATTCATTGTGTTTCAACCAATTTTAGATTTATTAACGTCTTTTTCAATCTATGTATTACACATGAGCGCAACTGTTGGAATCGTAGTCCGTTTCGCCTTTATGCTTCTTGCATTAGGTTATCTACTTCTTCATAGAAAACAACATGGGGCGAAAAAGTACATTCTCTATTTATGCCTACTCGGGATCGTACTAGCAATTGGTCTTGTAAATAATATGATGATTAAATCTCCAGTTTCATTTGGCGAAGAAGTGAAATTTATTTTAAAGAGCATATATCCAATTGTGCTACTGTTTGGATATATTATCGCCTTTAAAGAGTTAAAAAATAAAGAATATGCATTTCATAAAATCATTACATATTTCTTATATACAACTTTAATTTTAAGCATCACACTGATTGTTGCGATGCAAACTAGTACAGATTTCCCAAGCTACCCTCACTCAAAGATTGGTTCAAGAGGTTGGTTCTTTGCTGGGAATGATTTAAGTTCTATTTTTGCAATTATGTTCCCAATCGTAGTGTTATATTCGATTCATAAAACAACTTCTTTCTCGAAAATCTATTACTGGATTCCAACAATACTCGCGATGTATGCAAGTATTATGGTCGGAACTAAAGTAGGATATGGTGCAATTGTTCTAACGCTTGGCGTGGCACTTTTATTCTCATTCATTGAATATATGGTTCATCGCAAAAAAGAAGGAAAAGGATTCACATATCTCGTAAATACAGTTGTTGCCGCTATTATACTAGGAGGTTTAATTGCCCTTACACCGCATACTCCTATCGCAAAAAATATGGGCATCCACATGCAAATATACGAATACAAAAAATCAGTACAAGAAGAAAAGGATAGAAAAGAAGGAAAAATAATTAAAGAAGATCCTGACGCAGAGAAAAAACATGCAAAAGGTGAACTAACAGACTCTGAGGTCAAAAGTTTAATTTACAGTGATCGCGATAAGTTTTTAAAAGTATACAAACAATACTATAAAGACGCACCACTATCACAAAAATTATTCGGAATGGGCTATGCTGGTAACTATACGGTTAAAATTAAATTAATCGAAATGGACTTCCATGACATATTCTTTGCATTCGGAATCATCGGTTCTCTTATTTACTTCATACCATTCCTTTACTTCGGTATTAAATTATTACTCAGCATCATAACAAACTTTAAGAAAATATTAACTGTGAAATATATGCTACTAGCTAGTGCCGTTATACTATCACTTGGAATTGCCTTTATGTCCGGTCACGTACTAACAGCGCCGGCCGTTAGTATTTTCTTCGTTGTTATACTCGCTTACTTAATTGTTGATTTAGAGGTAGAATAAAATGAAGCAGCCATCAGATCTCGGTGGCTGCTTCATTTTGGTATACAGTCTACTCGGCAAAGAATAGACCACATTTATGATCTATTTTTTATTGAAAAGACGCCTGAATCCCCTCCAACACCTCATCAATATTATCCTTCGTAATAACAATGCCGAAGTCTTTCGGGACGTTGCTATCTTCCTCATTTACAACTTTATGCGCAATCAACTTTCCAACTTCCGGTCTGAAATGATGCCCATCCATATAGTTATCTAAATTCGTTGTAACGGAATTAAGATACATGAAATGGTGCACTTCTCCAAATACATCTACAGCGTCATGAAGCCATTTTTTATAATCTTCCCATCGCCCTGATTGAATCATCGTACGGAACAGAGGCTCTGAAACAGGCGTTGTAAAAATATAAAACTTCGTGTTCGGATTATGAGCCTTTACTGTTCCTAATATTTCTTTCATATTTTGATACTCATAATTCCCGCCGTAAATCTCTTTACTAAACTTATCTACTTGCGCCGCTATTTGCGCATCACGTTCTTCTTTCGTATAATCGCGCATCGATTTTATATTCTCTCGATTGTACCGGTCAAGATTCGTACTATGATGGGTGGAATTTGCAATTGTATTCTTTGAATAAGTAATCACGTCCATACTTATATACGATTTAATCGGATACAATAAACTTTGCGCCTGCTTAATATACGCTTCTGGTTTATCAAAACCAATTTCCCTATTTTTGTTCGTTCCAAGGAAATCTAAACCAAGTACAATAGACTCGAGTCCACTACCTTTTTGTTCTTTTGCATATTCAATATATGCATCATACTCACGCGGATCTGTACTGCTTACCGCATAATTAAATGCGTTTAACCCGGTGAAGTCATTCTCGTTAATAAAAGTCGTTCTACTACTTCCAAGTATAACTCCATCATATGTAAACGGACGGTACGTTATATAATTTGTTTTCTGTTGTCTCTCGTTAAACCCGTACTGAACATCATTCCACTTATTTTTATGCGGGAATAACCAAAGTGAATCTATATAGCTATTAAATATCCCGACACCTGCCAGAGGAACAAAAACACATACAAAAACGAAAATAAGCCAATGTTTGTTTTTCATATTCTCCACCTAGAAATTAAAGTATAAAAACTCACTAATACTCGTTAAATGTAACACGCTATATACGAGCAATACTGCAGTAAATAAAGCAGTCCATACATTCGGACGGAATGAATCCTTTAACTGAATTGAATTTTTTAAGAAGAAACTAATACATAACGCTCCGAAAATATACGCTACCATTTTTGGATCTAATAAAGAGACATGGTACCCTTCACTAAATGAAACACCGTACTCTTTTAAAAATTGCAGCTTCTCTATTATAAATGCCGGGAATACGCTATTTGCTAATTCGATTCCATTTAGTCCGAACATTCCTTTTAACACTTTCACCGCATCATGCATAGATGTTGCCCTAAAGAATACCCACGTTATATTAATGAAGAAAAACGTAACGAACCAACCAGCAAAGGCTGGCATGCGCCCTCCTGCTTTACTCCATAAGCGATGAATAACAGAAGCCAAACCGTGCAAGAATCCCCAAAAAACAAATGTCCAACCAGCTCCATGCCAAAGTCCACTTATTAAAAATACAATCATAATATTTGCGTATGTACGCGTAATTCCTTTTCGATTTCCTCCTAGAGAAATGTATACGTACTTCGTTAAAAACTGGCTAAGCGTCATATGCCAACGATGCCAAAAATCTTGTATATTCACTGCTTTATACGGTGAATTAAAATTTTGAGGTAATTTAATATTAAACATTAAAGCGATTCCAATTGCCATATCACTATATCCACTAAAATCAAAATACAATTGGAACGTAAACGCTAACGACGAAAGCCATGCTTCGACAAATGTTAATGATTGCTGCACATCAAACCCTTCATGTACAAGGGGTGATAATACATCTGCAATACCTACCTTTTTGAAAATACCAACTGCAAATACAAATATACCAAGAACGATATACTTCGATTGCCAGCGCTTTTTGCTACTATCCGCAAACTGCGGCATAATTTGTGCATGATGTACAATCGGCCCTGCAATAAGCTGCGGGAAAAACGTTACAAACAATGCGTAATCAAGAAAATGACATGCCTTCGTTTCCCCGCGATACGTATCTACTAAAAATGCAATCTTTTGAAACGTATAGAAACTAATCGCGAGCGGTAACGTTAATGATAATAATGTAAAATGAGTTCCAATTAATGCATTAACATTTTGCAAGAAAAAATCATAATACTTGAAATAACTAAGCATTCCTATATTAAATATTAACCCTACCGTTAAAAGAAGTTTACTCTTATGTTTTACGAGCCTCATTCCGATAAAGTAGTTCACAATGAGCGACACTAACATAAGCGGTAAATATTTCACATTCCAATAACTATAGAAAAATAAAGAGGCCGCAACGAGCCAAGCTTTCGCTAATGTAGCATGTCCAAATTTATTTAATAGAAAATATAAAAGAAATGCTATCGGTAAAAATAAAAAAATAAACTCAAATGAGTTAAATAACACACCATCTCTTCCCTTCTAAACAAATCACAACTTATTCATCTTATCTTATCCAAATAGTGAGTGTCAAAAGGATTCCGCTCCCCTTTTCTTCTATTATATAGGATAATCATTTCAATCGAATTATTAACATGATAAAATATTAAAGGCACTTTTATTTAAAAGAATATATAATAAAAATGTCGGTTTTTTGCACGAAATGTATTTTGAAAAAAGTGAGGAGAGTCCTTTGGTATTTAGTAGTTCTGTTTTCTTATTTATCTTTTTACCTCTCGTATTATTTTTCTATTTTATAGTGCGTGCCGAGCTACGTAATTTCGTATTACTTGCATTTAGTTTAATTTTCTATGCATGGGGAGAACCACGATTCGTCCTCTTAATGCTCTTTTCTATTCTTTTAAACTACTGCTTCGGCCTACTCGTGCATCATTATGATAAACGAAAAAATATGAAAGTCACATTTTTAATTATGGCTGTGGTCGGAAATATTTTATTACTTTCTTATTTTAAATATATTTCCTTTTTCACAGATATTTTGAATCAAACTTTACATTTATCTATTCATGTGGAACCTATTCCACTACCAATTGGAATTTCATTCTATACGTTCCAAGCGATGTCATACGTCATCGATATATACCGTAAAGATGGCGCAGTTCAAAAGAATCCACTTAACTTAGCACTATATATATCAATTTTCCCGCAGCTTATTGCCGGACCCATCGTTCGTTACAATATCGTTGCTGATCAAATTAAAACGCGCATCCATTCTTTTGAACGATTTACAGAAGGTCTCCAAATTTTCATTCTAGGACTAGCGAAAAAAATGTTAATCGCCAATCAAGTTGGATTTGTCGCAGATAAAATCTTTGCCTTACCACCGTCTGAAATGAGCGCTGGAACGGCTTGGATTGGTATTATCGCCTATACACTTCAAATCTATTTCGATTTCTCAGGATACTCTGATATGGCAATTGGACTTGGAAAAATGTTCGGATTTGATTTCCCGAAAAACTTCAATTATCCGTACATCTCAAAATCCATTTCAGAATTTTGGAGAAGATGGCACATTACACTAGGCTCTTGGTTCCGCGACTATATATACATTCCGCTCGGCGGAAATCGTGTTTCCAAACTAGCAAACTACCGTAACCTCTTCATCGTATGGGGATTAACCGGTTTATGGCACGGAGCAAGCTGGACATTTATCGCCTGGGGATTATATTACGGCTTTATTATCTCGATTGAAAAAGCTGGACTCGAGAAAATATTAAATAAGCTATGGAAGCCGCTGCAACATGCATATGTACTAATCATCGTTATGATCGGTTGGGTCTTCTTCCGAGCTGATAACTTCGCATACTCATTCCAATATTTAAAAGCGATGTTTGGCATAGAGAGGCAATCTTTCATCGATGACAACACAATGCTATATATACATGAATACATTATCATATTTATCATTGCCTTTATCGCAGCGACACCAATTTTGAAACGTGTTAAAAACATATTAGAACTTGCACCCAAAACGTATATATTCACGATGCAAGTTGTACGTCCTATATTATTACTAACATTATTTATGGTTTCGATTATGTATTTAATTAATTCGACGTATAATCCATTTATTTACTTCAGGTTTTAACTTATCCCGCTATTTTCCGGGCAGTAAGACCCCCACCTCAAAATTCAGCGAAAGCAAAGAAGTTAGGTGGGGGACGGGCTGCCTGTAAAAGCCCGATTGGTTAAGGCTGATAATCAGTGGGGATGAACAAAACCCCCACTAATTAAAGTTTCACTTTATGTAGGAAGGAAAAGTTATTATGAAAAAATTGGGGAACATCGTCCTATTTATCGGTTTTCTCACCATTATCTTTTCATTTGGCATATTATCGCTTCTCAAAACTGACCGAGCAGTTTCGCCCGTTGAAAATCGTCCGCTCGCTCAAAAACCAGCTCTTACAAAAGAAGCTGCCTTAAATGGTAGTTTCTTTAAAGACTTTGAGACATATACAAACGATCAATTAATCGGAAGAGATGATCTCATAAAAAATTATACACTTACCCAAATTAAAATGGGCAAGTCTCTCATTAACGATATTATTCTAACAGATGATAAATGGCTTCTAAAAAACCCTGCTTGGGCTACAAAATATAATGAGATTGACCAAGCTATGCCAGCTGTAAACGACTTATCTCAGTTTTTAAAAGAACAAAATATTGAGTTTTACTTTGCTTTACCACCGTCCAAAACGAATGCATTATCATTTAAATTACCTTCTCATATTCATACATATGCACAGGAAAATTTAAATTATTTTCTAAATAAACTTCCAGCGGACGTAAAGCCAATTAAACTCATGGAACATTTCAAGAAAAACTATACAAATGAAGAAATACAAAGTATGTACTTTAAAACAGACCATCACTGGAATATGGATGGTGCCTTCTTAGGCTATCAATATATAATGAACACAATCGCGCAACAATCTTCTATATATAAAGGAAAAGAAATAAAAAAAGAAGATTACACTCGTACGTGTGCTCCAAATAAACATCTAGTCGGAAGCTTTAACAACCAGCTTTACCAACTGATCGATGCGACTGGAGAAAAACTATGCTACTACACACCGAAAGACGGTTTCAACTTTACGAGCGTAGCTGCAAAAGATGTAAATGGCACAGTATATCGCACATTAGATGAACTATACGGCGTAGAAAAACAAAAAGACACCATATCATACGCAGGCTATTACACAAACGACTATCCAGAAATCGTTATCGAAAACAACAATGCACCAAATGATGTACGAGCTTTAGTCCTAAAAGACTCATTCGCAAACGCAATCGTGCCTCACTTAGCACAAAGCTTCAAACACACATCTATCCTCGACCTTCGTCACTATCACGAAAAGGATGTATATCAATACATTAAAGACAACAATATTAACATGGTATTGTTTGTGTATAGTGATTCGAATTTGAGTGGTGATATGTTTAAGTTTAAACAATAAAAGAAGCCTCTTGTAAATTTACAAGAGGCTTGTTTATATTATTTCCGCTATTTTCCGGCAGTAACAACTTAAACCATTATAGATTACGACATTGTTATTATTTCACTTGTCCCTTCTCTTTTTTAATCACTACCTTCAAATACAAAAAGGAGAAAGAGATAGGAAATTTCCCTCTATCTCTTTTTATTTAATGACAACGTACTAAATAAAAAGAGGAATGGCCTCTAATCCTAAGATTCCATTCCTCTTTTTATAGACTCTTTTGCATGTAAGTCATTAATAATATATTTGGACGCTATGGAAATTTGCTCTCGCAATTCCTCTACTCTTTGTCCTAACGTTTCCTGTACATATTCTGTCTGCTCTAATTGTTTAATCGCCATACTGTGTAATGTTTCTGTCGTCCAGCCTCCATCCACATTCCCAATAATCGGCTGATTTACTTGTTGTAAAAACGAATCAATCTTCGGATCATATGAAATTCCAATCATAGGCGTGTTTGCAACTGCCGATAATATAAGAGCATGTAGTCTCATCCCTATTAAAAGAGAGCACTCTGATAAAATAGAGATTTTCTCGTGAATATCCATTTTATAAGGGAGCATGTGCGCTTCTTCTCCCATCAAATTAATGATATCCCTTGATGCATTTTGATCAAATGGTCCATGCATCGGTACAAATAAAATATGGTATCCCTCTTGCTTAAGCTTTTTAAGCGTATCTGCTAACTTCTTCATATAATCTTCTTTTGCATCCCAGTACCTTACACTAACCGCAACGACTTTTCCTTGCAGCGAATGTTTTTGAAGCCAATCGGATTTCTTTTCTTCTGGCTGACAAGCTAATACTGGATCTGGAACAAGTTCAATGTCTTTCTTAATACCAATTTCTTTTAAGTACAAAAAAGAGTCTTCATCACGTACTGATATATATTCAGCCTTTGATACATGCCATTTCACTAATAAACGATTTTGCTTCTTCGTAATAGGTCCGATTCCTTGGGCGTAAATATAATACGGCTTTTTCAAAAAACGAGCAAGCCGCATAATACCTGTATAATATAGAATACTCTTAATACTCGTCTTATCTTGTAAGAGACTTCCGCCTCCGCTAATTAAACCATTACTTCTCTTTATTTCTCGGTAAATCGCTCTTATATCCCAGCGGTTTACTGCTTCTACACCGTACATTTCCCTTGTATAGTTGGGGTCATTTGAAAGTACAACAAGCTCAAGAGTAGGATCCTCTTCATGTAACGCTTTAATAATTGATTGCAAAATTGCTTCGTCCCCAACATTATAAAAACCATAATATCCTGATAAAACTAACCGCACTCTTAATCTCCTCCAACATTTCGCAATCAACTCTTTTTGTAATTAAACAAATTGTTATCCATTCCTTTCCGAGAAAGGCTTGATAACTTCAAATTGATTTCTTTCACAAACATCTAACAAGTCATACCTATTTATAATATTGTTCATTTTCTATAATAAACGATTTTATTTACGTAAAAATGGAATTTGTTCTTTCGATATCCAGTTTAGTTTAAGTGCACATATGCCATATAACACTGAAGCTATACTTAGCGCTACAGCACTATATATCATTGCTAAAATCCTGGAATCTGTCACATTGATTAATGTGGACACAAAGTATAATACTATACCTAAAATACTAGATACTCCAATCACAGCTAAAAATTTCCCTATAGCTATTGAATAGGAAAGATCTTTTCTAATATAAATATGATTTGCGATACAAATCATTATATAAATAATTAGAGTACTATACGCTGCTCCATTTATACCGAATTGGTTTACTAGCGCTATATTTAATATAATTTTCACGAAACTTGCACCGATGACAATCCATGCTGCTCGCATCGAACGATTAATCCCTTGCAAGATTCCTATTGATAATACCATAAGTGATGTGAAATACGAGCTACCAATTAAAATAGCTAACATGCCACTTCCTTTTGTATCTGTAAATAATGCAACATTAAGCGGTACTGCAAGCGCCATAAGCCATATCGTTATCGGCATTGTTAAAACGTGCGCAAATTCATTTGTACGTTTTACCGTCAGTTTAGCTAAAGCTATATCTTTTTTTGTTAAAGCAGCTGTTAATAATGGAATTAGCGGAAATACTATCGCACTTGCAAATACAACAATTAATTGCGTAAATGCAAAACCACGGCTATATATACCAAATTGTTCCTGAATCGTTGTAGAAGATTCATGTAATACATGTGGAATTGTTACAGAATCAACTAAATTTAAAACAGGCATCGATAACGCTCCAATTGCAATTGGAATTGAAACGCGGAGTATGTTTTTTGCGTTTGTCTTAAAATCTTGTAATGAATATGTTTCGCTCTTATAGCGATACGTGCTTTTTACATATTTCATTCGCAAATATATGAGTGACGTAATAACACCAAAACAAGAACCGATCATCGCTCCGCCTGTTATGATATTACTACCTTTATTCCAATATACAAATATATAGGCTATTGTTAGCATAAAGAATACGCGTATCAACTGTTCAATTACTTGTGATACACCAGTAGGTATCATATCTCCGAACCCTTGGAAATATCCACGGTACACTGCCATATACGGTGCGATTAATAAAGCAAACGAAGTAACAATTAATGCTAGCCTCGTCTCTTGCCCACCAAGCATATTTGCAATGCCACTCGATCCAATGATAATAATTAAAAATCCGAGCACCCCAAATATAACACCGATAATAGATGCGGACGTAAACAATTTAGCTATTCCGTCACGATCATTCTTTTCATGAAGATCAGCTATTAACTGGGATATTGCTAGCGGGACTCCTGCTACTGATAAAGTTAAGGCTATCATATATACAGGAAAAACGAGACGAAAAATCCCAAGCACTTCATCTCCCGCTATATTTTGCAATGGAATTTGAAAAAAACTCCCCACCACTTTCGATAGGAACGTTGTAATGGTTAAAATTGCAGCGCCTTTTACAAACTTTTTATTCATCTTCTATCTCTTTTCTTTCAAATATGATCTAAATAAATATCAAGTCAGTATTCTTGCTTAATCTAGAGAAACTTCACTCTATTTCATTTAGTTATCATACCAAATTTCTTATATATTGAATACTCTCGTTCCAAATATAATATGTACAAAATAAGATTATTTCCATCCTGTTTTCCCTTTAATTTACTACTTTTACTTATTCAAGATAAACCTGTAATATAATGTAGCTCTTGTCAGTAAGAGGAGGGTTTACAACATGCTAAATTTAGTAAAAAATTATCAAATTTTCCTTTCTTTAGAAAACGAGATACTAAAGCGCTTTGCATACGAAGAAGTTGAGAAAGTCGAAAAATCAGACGAAATAGGGCTTATTCAACCATCTTAAGTTTATGATTTCGTTAACCGTACACAATTAATTTGTGAAGGTAGCCATTTCTCAACGCGTGAATATAATTTGAAGTTAGATGGTGTAATTGATGCTCAACGGATTTACAACATCCAGATATAAGAGTTTCTCACATAAACAACACATATCCAAATAAAAAGAGCCCTCACATTTTACAATACAGTTCATGTGAAGGTTCCTATTCCTATATTGTCTCAGCTTTTAAAAACTGCAGTTTCTCTTTTTGCTCATCATTCGCCATCATTACTATCGTCTTTTCAACATGCGGATGTACATGTTCAAGTGTCACACTCGCTCCTGCTTTATCCGATTGCTCAACAAAGTTTAATAACGCCATAGCTCCTGATACATCCATATAATGTACATCTTTCATACGCAAACTAACTGGTGACTTCACATCTTGTAAAGAAGCAAAAATACGATCTACTGATAGAAATGAAAGTGGTCCCTGAATCGTATACGTCGCTTCTTTTTCTTTTATAATAGAAGCTTTACGTTCTTTACACTTCACCATGTATATAATGAAGGAAAGAATAATGCCAAACGCAACAGCAACCATTAAATCGAATTTCACTGTCACAACCATCGTCACGAACATAACAATCACATCACCTCTTGGTGCTACATGTGCTTTCTTCATGCTTTCCCAATCAAACATCCCTATGCCAGTTAAAATTAAAATACCTGATAATACAGCAAGCGGAATATATTGTACCACTGAACCGAGTCCCATAATGAAAATAAATAATATGACACTATGCATACAAGCCGACAGTGCCGTCTTCCCCCCGCTTCTTATATTGACGATAGATCTAACAGTTGCACCTGCTCCTGCTAATCCACCGAACAAACCACTCGCAATATTGCCAATACCTTGTCCGATTAACTCTTTATTACTTTTATGACGTGTCCCCGTCACATTATCCATTACGACAGACGTTAATAACGAGTCAATTGATCCTAGTAAAGCAATACTAAGTGCTGGTAATACAAGTGCTAACATGCCATTTGCGTCTAAATTCGGTACGTGAAGAGATGGCATCGCCTCTGGAATTGCACCTATTTTTTCAATCATCTTATTTAAAGAAAGAGTTCCTACAACTGGTAAGTTTACCGTAATTCCTTGTAGCATAGAAGAAAATAACGGCAACGTTACTGTAACACCTACTAATGCTACTAAACTTGATGGAATGGCCTTAATCCATTTTCCAGAAACAATCATTACAATGATCGTTAATAACACAAGCAGAAAGCTATTTTGTACGTGCTTCATTTCACCTAAAATAATGATCAGTGCAATCCCATTCATAAACCCTGAAACAACAGGATACGGAATGTAACGAACGTAAGAGCCGAGCTTACATACACCAAATAAAATTTGAAATAACCCCGCCATCATAAATGCAATAAAACTTGCTTCTAATCCGTGAGTTGCAATAACGCCCGTTGCAATTACTGTAATCGGCCCAGTAGGACCCGTTACTTGCCCCGGTGTACCGCCAAATAACGCCGCAAACAAACCTGCAAAAATTGCACCATACAATCCGACCAGTGCTCCCTCAGACGTTCCCGTTGCAGCAATACCAAATGCAATCGCTAGCGGCAAGGCAACAATCGCAACAGTAAACCCTGCTAAACATTCCTTTGCTATTTTTTGAAACATATAAATAACCACCTTCTTATAAAGTCCATGTTCCATTGTACATCTAAAACAAATCATTCGTTAGCGTATTTATAAAAAACTCTTTACAGTCTCGTGAAGTAAACGTCTACATTTACAAATAGCCTTCCCAAGTCAAACTAAAAAACAGCAATATGACGAATCTACCTTTGGAAACAAACTTGACTATGCTATAATGAACAAATTAAATCTTTTACTATATACTTGGAGGCACTATGCTAACTTTTGAAGAAAAATTATCAATTATTGAATCTTTCCCGGAATTAGAAAGAAAGAACGTATCATTAAAACGCGTAAACTTTCACTTTGAAGAAAGTCGTTTAGATAAAAAGAACGTTGTATATCATTTACACCCAAATGGAAACGGATTTGTATATGCAAACTTCATTAAAGGTTATAGAACAGATGATAAAGGCATGATTAACATCCGCGAGTTTTCAGAAGAAGAACTGCGTTCATTAATTGAAAAAGTAATTGAACGTCTATCACAGGAGCAAGAGGAAATTGTAGCACCAATGGAACCTGCTGCGGAAGAAGAATGGCGTAACGAAGACGGCCATATCCTAACTCTTATTCAAGAGGATGACATGTGGAACGTTTACGCTGGCGTAAACTTAGACGGTACATTCAACTCTTATCCAGAAGCTGCGGAATACCTTGATGAAGAAGGTTTCTCACGCAAGTAATAAAAATGCCTTTCCGAATTTGGAAAGGCATTTTTTCATTATTTTTTCATACCTTTTAACGACTCTCTCAGCACAAATTTTTGCAACTTCCCACTCGCATTACGAGGAAGTTCATCTGCAAATAAGTAATGACGCGGACGTTTATAGTCTGCTAATTCATCACTTTCTTTGCAATACGTTTCTAAATCAGCTTCTGTAATATTTTCATCTTTCTTTACAACAACCGCAACGACACGCTCTCCCCATAGTTCATCGGGCTCACCAAGTACCGCAACATCTAATACACCAGGGTGACTATGAAGAAAATCTTCAATTTCACGTGGATAAATATTAACGCCTCCGCTAATTACCATATCATCCACACGATCTGCGACGAATAAATAGCCATCTTTATCGAAATAACCTAAATCACCCGAGTGATACCATCCTTTATACATCGATTTTGCATTTGCTTCTTCTCGATTATGATAACCAGCCATCATAGTTGGACCGCGCAAAATAATTTCCCCTACTTCATAAGGAGGCAACGTATCATCTGGCTCTGCTGGTCCATCTTCGTTCGGTTTCACAATTCGAATTTCATGGCTAAAGCACGGCGTTCCTGCTGAACCAGCTTTCGTAATTTGATCCTCTTCTACGAGAAACGCAACAACTGGTCCCATTTCTGTCATTCCGTAAATTTGGACAAGATCAATATAAAGACGCTCTTTACATTCCTTCACTAACGCCGGAGCCATCGCAGCCCCGCCATATACACCGATTTTCATCGAAGTTAAATCATACTTAGTTAGATCTTTTTGCAGTAACATATTCCACATCGTCGGTGCTGCAAAAAACGTCGTAATCTTCTCTTCTTGAATGGTATGTAATACTCTATCCGTATCAAAATGATGTAAAATAACATTCTTTCCGCCAACTTGAATGCGCGGTATGATTCCAGCGTTTAACTCGCCGCAATGATATAAAGGCGCTACCACAAGACCGGCGCTATCCCTGTTATATTTTATGAAATACGTACAAATCATACTATGCTCAGCCATATCACGATGGCGATGTAGTACGCCTTTCGGATGACCAGTCGTTCCGCTCGTATAAAGCATAGAACAAAAGTCCATTTCATCGACTACAATATCTACTTTTTCAGCTGATGCTTCATTTACTTTTTCATGGTAAGAACTAGCATAGGAAGGTGCATCGTCTTCCACGTACCAAAAAGACGAATTTGGAAAATCTCGTTCAATCATAGTAACTGTTGATTCGACTGCTTTTTCAAAGACGACTACTTTCGAGGCTGCATCTTGGAGGATATACGATAATTCTTTTGCTTTTAAGCGGAAATTAATTGGATTGAAGATCGCGCCAATTTTCGCACAGGCTAAGTAAACGTTTACAAATTCACGACAGTTATATAGGTAAACAGATACACAATCTCCCTTTCTTACTCCTTCTTTCAATAGAGCTTGCGCCGTTTTATTTATTTGCTCATCCCACTGTTTATATGTCCAACGAATATTTTTTTCTGGTTCTACTAACGCCTCTTTATTCGGATACTTGCCAACTGTCAAATCAAAAATTCTCCCTATCGTCATGTACATGCCAACAATTTCCCCCTTTTCTCTTTCATAAATCTATCATTTCGTCTATAAGTAGACATTGTCCTCTAATAATCTGACTAATTTTTCTGATTATTATCGACATAGTTTTACATATGGACCGTTTGATGGTAAATGAAATTATATCGGCGGTTTTTTGAATATATCGAACGCAACTCAATTTATATCAGCTATTTTTCGAATATATCGACTTACCGACAAAAACTGACAATATAAAAAGAGGCTGTTCCAAATCGGAACAACCCCCTTCTTCTTACACGAATAGCTCTTCTAAAATTTTCAGTTTATCTTCTGTATATTTCACGAAGCCATCGTTATATGATTTTGGATCTTTTGGATTCGCAAAGTGTGTAATTGCTCCTGTTTGTGGGTGAACAAATTTACTTGATGCCCCGCAACCAAGTCCGATAATCGATTGTACTTCTTCCATAATAACAATATTGTAGATACTTTCTTGCGTCGGTATTGCATACCCAACGTTTTCTAAGTTACCTAAAATATTTTTTTGACGATATAAATAGTATGGCACGTAATTATGGTTCTTCGTCCACTCTTCCGCCTCATGCATCATCGCAGTAATTTCTTCGCGACCTGCTACTTTATATTTACGTTTGTTTTGCGTCATTTCAGAAGCACGTTTAAATGATAACGTATGAACTGTTAACGATTCTGGCATTAACTTTTCTGTTTCATCTAACGTATGCTTAAAGATGTCTAATCCTTCACCAGGAAGACCAATAATTAAATCCATATTAATATTGTTCATTCCCATTTCACGTGCTAAATGATACTTCTCAATCGTTTCTTCTACAGTGTGATGACGTCCAATTGCTTTTAGTGTTTCTTGGTGGTATGACTGCGGATTAATACTAATACGGTCAATGTTCCATTTATTTAACACTTCTAGCTTTGCTGGTGTGATCGTATCTGGGCGACCTGCCTCAACTGTTACTTCACGTACATCTTTCACATCAGGGAAAGCTTGGTACATTTCTTCATACAACATATCCATCTCTTCTGCTGTAATACTCGTCGGTGTACCGCCGCCGTAATAAATCGTCGTAACTGTAACACCTTTTTCTTTTAAAAACTTACCAATTTCACGAACTTCATAATGTAACCCGCCTAAGAACGAATCAACTGATCCTTGGCGTCCGTTAATTGCATAAGCCGGGAACGTACAGTACGCACATTTTGTAGGACAAAACGGAATACCGATGTAAATACTTACTTCTTCTTTCAAGCGGTATAAATCTGGAACAACCGCTAATTGGCAATCAACAATACGCTGAAGAAGTTCAATTTTCTCTTCATGAATTAAATAACTTTCACGAAGTTCTTTATGCGCTTCTTCTTTTGACATACCATTTTGAAGTAGTTTGTGAAGAAGTTTCGTTGGGCGTACCCCAGTTAATATTCCCCAGCTCTGTTCAAGTCCAGTTAGCTGTTGAAGTACAGAAAGATATACGTAAGAAACAACATGTTTCACTTGCTTCATACGTTCTTTTTCTTCTGTGAAAGCAGATAAATCTTTTGCGAATGTTTCTTCATATACATTTCCGGTTGCAACATCTGTTAAACGAGCCGATGCTGTCACATTACCTTCTATCTGTATATCAACGATAAGATTTGCTTCTTCTTTCTCAAACCCTATCGTGCTCTCTTCAAAAAATAAACCGCCAATATTTTGTAGCGGACGTAAAAAACGATCATCTTGTAACGTTTTAATTGAAATTAACAACATTATCACCTTTTCATTTGCAAACTCTCTTTAGTTTACTTGAAGGGCGTTTGAAGGTCAATACAGAAGGTTTTACCTTATTTCTTCTATTAAAAATTTAAAGGCATAAGAGATAACATTTCTCTTATGCCTTTTATAAACCTATTAGCTATTTTTAATCATAAATCTTAAACGTATTCCTAATAACACCAGAATTACACCTATAAATGGAAGGTAATCCGTATTATGCCCTGTAGCTGGAAGTTTTTGATTATTAGAACCGCCTTGTTCTTTTTCTGGTAAGTTAGGCTTTTCTACTTCTTCGCCTGGGCTTTCTGTTCCTTCACCTGGCTTTTCTATTCCTTCACCTGGTGTTCCTGTTTCCCCACCTGGTTTTTCTGCTCCTTCACCTGGCTTTTCTGTCTCTCCACCTGGTGTTTCTGTCTCTCCACCTGGTTTTCTGTCTCTCCACCTGGTGTTTCTGTCTCTCCACCTGGTGTTTCTGTCTCTCCACCTGGTGTTTCTGTCTCTCCACCTGGTTTTTCTGTCTCTCCACCTGG
>NZ_QNUA01000043.1:0-150257 GCF_008042285.1 Bacillus sp. AR13-1 | reverse complement strand
TATGATTATTGATTATATACCTTATTCTATGAATTGTAAAATGTTTCTAACTAAAAAAGCTGTCTTGTAATTTGGGTTTACCAAATTACAAGACAGCTTCCCTCCATATTTCCTATACAAACCTTTTTACTATTTGACTCCTGCATCTTGCACAGATTCAATTTTCTTTTTCTTTCCTTCTTTTATTTCATTATAATAAGAAGGTAATTCTATATTATGCTCTAAGAAATAATCCTCAATTAATGAAATAATTACTTTCAATGTTTTCAAACGGGCGTATAATTTATCATTACTCGCGATAATATGCCATTTTGCATTCGGCTTATTTGTATTTTCAAACATGTCTTCTATTGCTTCGACATACTCATCCCATTTTTCACGATTTCGCCAGTCTTCATCTGTAATTTTCCACCTTTTAAGAGGGTTGTTCTCTCTTTCTGTAAATCTCTTTAACTGCTCATCTTTACTAATATGATAGAAAAACTTTCCTATTATGTAATGATCATCTGTTAATAGTTTTTCGAAATCATTAATTTCATCATACGCTCTCGTCCACTCTTCGTTTGTAGCAAAGCCTTCAACACGTTCAACTAATACACGCCCATACGATGAACGGTCGAATATAGTAATTTGCCCGTACTGAGGCAGTTTCCGCCAAAAACGTTGCAAATAATGATACCGTTTTTCATGAGGAGCAGGCGCTCCAATTGGATTTACTTGGAATCCGCGTGGATCAAGATGTTCAGTCACTCGCTTAATTGCTCCGCCTTTACCTGCCGCATCCCAACCTTCCATAATCATCATAACGGCTATTTTCTCTTCTTTTAATATTTGCTGTAGTGCCAATAAGCGCATTTGATATTTTTCAAGTTTCTTATTGTACTTAGATTTTGATTCAATTCTTTTCGTTAAATCTACTTTAGCAAGATGCTCTTTTTCCATCAAACGAATCCCCCTTGTTATATGACAATGTTATTTTAACATATTTATTGGTAATTTTTTCATATTAACATTCTTTTGATTCATACGTGGAACTCTCCATCTTCAAATAAATTGATACACAGGCGATATATACATACCAACAAACATATGTAATTGAACGCTAGACACAAAAAATGCTGTGTAGAAAAATCTCTACACAGCTTCCTTATCTAATTCCCCTTAATATATCACTTTAATGGCATTTATCTTTTGACACATCCACTTATACTACAAACTAATTACCGGTGGAATACCGGCTTCCGGTAAAAAATAAGCAAACACTGTAAAGCCGATAATTTATATTGCAAATAACGACGTTTCAACTCCAACCAGTATTGTAAGAAAGATAGCAGTCGAACTCTTCCTTATAGAGCTAATAATTGAATATATCGCAAGAAATAGACTTAGCATCGCAATGCTTGTATATAAAACTACCGCATACCAAGGGTTAACTTCCAGTAAAATACCCGAAATAAATATATACAAAAATAAAAATTGTAGAAAAATACTACTCCCCGTGCTCACTAGTACTTTCAATATAATGTTCTCCCTTACAATTCACTCTGACTGAATTTGGTGTGTATCAGCCAGCATATGGATCGCGTATATACCAGCTATTAAGCAAACGTGCCAAATATAACCGTAGCGAATACTATAATGATTCCTAAGCCGAGACTCATCCCCTACCCCCTTACATTATATGGTATATTTTCTCAAACAGAGCGAATAATAACAAATAACTTTGTTAAAGAATGGGGGTTTTTCAAAATGAAACGAAAAATAATAACTCTCTTTACGCTTATATGCTTAGCACTACCAATACAAGCTAGTGCATACACATTTCAATCACTACCAGTTGCGTCAAAGTCTAAACAGTGGTATATCGAAATTGACAAATCTCATAACTCAAACAAGCAAGCCGTGCAGCCAAAACAAGGTGTATATGATACGTATAGTTTACTCTTAAAAAATATTGGTAATGATGTTGCAAATGTATCGGTGGAAATACTTGATAACACACCTACATCTAAAGCTACCTTTAATCCTACTTCATCTAATAACAACGTTTCAAAAAGTCATACAAGCTTTGACTACATGGTATTCCCATTAGACTTTAATAGCCATAATTTTAAAGTTGTCATTACTTGGGAAGAAAAGAATTTCTCTTACAACGGTCATCCAGTACATGAGAGTAAAAAAATGAAGCAAACATTTGTGTTTAATGAAGAGTAAGTCCTAATTTGATTAGGGCTTACTCTTTATTTACAAAACCCGATTGAATTGCTTCTGTCACTTCTTTTGCAATATGTATTTTTGTAGCGTCTACACAGATTTTTTTGTCCCAAACATGTATGGAAGGCTCTTCATTAGACAAATGCTTAATTAAGATGAGTCGATTATATGTCATTTTATTTTCTATAGGAGTAGCAATATACACCGTGAAATTCCTTGCTTCAAATACCTTTTCTCCCAAAACGTATTTACATCCCAACTCATGTACTACTAAATCATGTAGGTTTTCTATAGTGATATACCATCCCCCCTTTTTGCCTACATAATCAATCGAACCGCCGAATACTTGGTACAGACAATGCCATTCCAATTGTTATGAGTACTAAAATAGCTAGCATTATAATTGTTATCTTTCCACCTATTACAGTAGCTAACCAGCCTACCACCACATACCCTAATGGTAATAAAGCAAATGAGCCTAACATATCAAGACTTGCCACTCTTCCAAAAGCTTCTTCTGGTACAAGCTCTTGTAAACTTGTTTCCCAAATAAGCCCAAATATCATAATACCGAATCCTTCAATTGCCATTAATCCAATTAAGGCCGGTGCCCAAGAAACGAAAGGCATAATTAATAACGCCATTCCACTAATTAAAACACCACCATACGCAAGTAATCCTCTCTTATGCCACCGCTGCCTCCCACCAAAAATTAGTGCTGCAATTACAGCTCCAGCACCAGAAGCAGCCATACCTAAGCCATACACGTAAGCTTCAAAATGATGATGAACATTAAACAACCATGGAATTAATACAACGATTACGCCAGCATAACAAATATTAACGAAAGAAAAGACTAGAATGGTAATCCACAACCATGGATGACTCTTTAGAACAAGAATCCCTTCCATAAAATCTTTTTTGTAATTGATTTTATTTCTTTCAAATTTCTGTACTTTATTAAACTTTAGTTCTCTTAAAAATAATAAACATAAAAATGATAGCAAATATGTTACTGCATCCAAACCAAATCCTATTCCGGCGGATGCAACTGAAACGATCAATCCTCCAAGAGCCGGTCCAATTAGTCGTATTCCTTGATTACTCATTTGCGTTAATGCATTAGCTGCATTTCGAATTTCCGGTACAAATACTTTTGCTCTTACAGCTGAATACGCCGGCTGAAATATCCCTTCCATAAGTCCATATAACGCTACGAGTACATATAGAAGTGGAATTGTTAAAACGTCCATAAATATAAGTGTTGCAAATAAGAGCATTAATATGCAGCGGATTATATCTGTAAATAACATCAATTTCACCCGGTCAATTCGATCCACGACTAATCCAGCAAACGGTAACGCAAGAATATTAGGAAGCATGTACATTGCCATAGTCATTCCCATTACAACTGTTGAACCAGTTAATGAATATACAACGACTGGCAGAATAACCATCGTTATCGAACTACCTAAAGTCGAAAGTAATTGTCCAATCCATAAAAACTTGAAGTGTGGTGACACTTTAACTGGCAATAATAATTTACCGACATAACCTAAATTTTTCTCTGTTGGTATTTCTCCTTGCATATCTCTCTCCTCTTTTCAAATTAAGTTAATACCTAAGATTAAACACAGAAAATTCAATCTTTATTACCTTTAATTATATATGAACTGTTAAATTATTGGTAAAAATATAAAAAAGACAATCATAATGAATCTACAAATATTACGTGTTGAATATAAATAAAAAAGGTGTTTTCACATATGAAAACACCTTTCCACTTTATAATTTTAAGTTCTTCTTCAATGTCCAATATTTTTCTGGAGCATTTTCAAGTGAGAATTCTACCCAGCCATTTGGATCTTCACGATATACGTTTACTTTTGTACCATTTTCTAGTTTTCCAACTTCATTTTGTGTAACGTTTGGTACACTCTTAATTGGGTTGTTAAACGGGAATGGAACTTGATAGTAAGATCCTACCGACTGAACAGTAGTTTTTGCGTCTTTTGCATAATCTTTATATGGAATTGTTTCGCCTAATGCATCTACATTTAATGTATTAGGGTTTTTCGGTAATCGTTTTACATTTTGATAATCTTTGTTATTGAAAGGCTTAATACGCTCCATAATATTAGCAATTTTGCCAGCCCATTCTTTATCAGTTGAATACATTACATTCATCGCAGGTAATGTGTAACCTTTGAAATACTTAGCACCTTGTTCTAAGTAATTCTTTCTCACATAATCAGCATTGTATGAAATACTTAATCCATAAGATGGTAAATATTTTGCATGTGCGAATGGGTCCCAATCATACGCTCGTAGTCCAAATAAATTATGTTTGCGATATGCAATTTCTGATTTCCCGTATCCAGACTCTAAGATTGCATGTGCTGCTAAATATAAAGAGTTCACGCCATACTCGTTTTGCGCTTTAATAAAGTCTTGTCCAACTCCAACAAGCGGACTATCGGGATGATATCTTTTAATATAATTATCAATCTCTTGAGCTGTTACATTAGAAGGTAATGTTACATCTAAATCGATATATGATGCCATGGCATTAAATAAAAATTGTGCATATTCTTCACGTGTTAAAACACTAGTTGGATTAAATGCACCTGCTCCATTACCTGCAGCAACGCCGTTAGACTCTAATGCACTAATCGCATCATTTGCCCAATGATCTTTCGGAACATCATTAAATGTATGCTTAGCTTTTACTTTTAGTTTAAAGGCTTTCTGTAAAATTACAGCCATTTCAGCACGAGTTAAAGATTCTTTCGGTCTAAATGTTCCTTTACCATCACCTACGAAAATCCCCATATCTGTTAAAGCTAAAATTTCTTTTTGGAACATTGTCGTTCCTTCGCTAATATCAGAGTATGGATTTTTATATTCGCTTTTTGCTTCTAGTTTTAATGCACGATATATTAATGCGGCTACTTGCTCACGATTTACAACATCTCCGAATCCAAACTTACCATTATCATATCCTGCAATAATTTCTTTTGACGTTAAATTAGTAATTGCTTTATACGACCAATGATCTTTCGGAACGTCTGGAAATTCCTTTTCAGCTGCAAATGAAGTTGCCGGAGCCATCACTACTTGAAGTGCGACTGTCACTGCTAACACATTAGAAATAACTTTTTTCATATTTTTTTAACACGTTATGTATATGCTTGTCCCGTGTTAACTTGCCTCCCTTTTCAATAAAATTTTCCCTATTAAACTAACAAACTCTTAATTAGTCAACAGTAAAAGTATACGTGATACAAATAAACTAATCTACCATTATTTTATTTATAATCAGCATAATACGATATATCTTTTTATTTTGATACAAAATTATATAAACTCA
Organism: Bacillus sp. AR13-1; assembly: GCF_008042285.1. Classification (NCBI taxonomy): domain Bacteria; kingdom Bacillati; phylum Bacillota; class Bacilli; order Caryophanales; family Bacillaceae; genus Bacillus; species Bacillus sp. AR13-1. The sequence continues at coordinate 144,673 of NZ_QNUA01000043.1, read as the reverse complement.
TATAAAAAGTCCATCATCTCTATATAGATGATGGACTTAACAATTAATATTTTTTATTTAGCTAAACGATATTTTGAAACATCGAAACCTTTCCACTCATAATAATCTAAAATCCCAGCATAAACTGCCTCTGCAGCAATTTGTCTTCCTGATTCAGTAGCTAATTTGCCATTATCTATATTATTATCAATAAAGGCAAGCTCTGTTAAAACTGCTGGTACTGTATTTTTATTTACTACATAAAACGAATGATCATCTTTTATATCTCTATCTCTTGTATGTAATGCCTCTACTACTCGCTTTTGAATTTTTTTCGCTAATACTTCGCTATCCTTTTCAATCTGTGTCTCTTCTCCACGCTTGGATTTTTTATAATAATATGTTTCCGTTCCATAACCATCATGATTTTGAGAAGAGTTTGCATGAATGCTTACAAATATATCTGCATTGTTCTCTTGACCAAATTTCACTCGATTCACAAGAGACTCATTCTTGTTACTTCCTGGATTTCCGTTCTCTTCACGTGTTAACAAAGCTTTTAAAGGTGTATTTTTTTCTAACAATTGCTGTAATCTTAAAGATATATCAAATACAATTTCACTTTCCTCTACACCTTGCCCTGGATTCCCTGGATCAAATCCTCCATGACCAGGATCAATAATAACTACCTTTTCTACTAAAGGGTTACCTATTTTAAGAGAATCTGCCTTTTTAATAAATTGAGCTGCCTCTGCTTTAGTTAGAATTTTTTCAGGCTCCCATTTATCACCAGTACCAACAGAAATCCCTAATTCAACTAGAATGTTAGCTTTTGCTTTCCCCCAGCTTTTTTCTAAATCACTGAATTTAGTTGCTGGAGTACCATTTACTTTAGAATCTAATTTGTAAGCTTCTACAATAAGAGAGGCCATTGAAACCCGGTCAATTTTCCCAGTTGGATCAAATACGCCTGGGCCTTTCCCTTTAACAACACCAGCTTTTTCTACAGCTGCGATGTATGGGGTATACCATCCGTTTTGAGAGTCACCGAAAGATGGTTTAGCATCTTTATCGAATGGTAAGTTTAAGATTTTAGCCATCATTGTAGCTGCTTCTGCACGAGTGATCTCTTTTCCAGGCTCGAACATTCCTTTCTCGTTACCTGTAACTGCGCCTTTTTCTGCTAAGTAGTTAATAGAATCTTCTGCCCAGTGCCCTGCTTGGACATCTGGAAACGTTTTTATTTGTGCGAAACTACTAGATGAATAAGATAATATACTAGCTGCGATTACTGCTGCTGCGATTATTCTATTTTTCATAGAATATATTCCCCTCTCAAGTACAATGTTTTTATATAACAGACTAATTATAGTTCTGAAAATTAGTAATAGTCAATTGCATTTTGTATAATTTTGTCTTATTATTGTATTTTTTGGAACAAATAACTATAGTTAAACTATAAGAGACTCATTTCATCCCGCATTAACGGGCAGTAAGACCCCCACCTCAAAATTCAGCGAAAGCAAAGAAGTTAGGTGGGTGATCAACTGCCCGTAAAAGCCCGATTGGTGAGGGCTAATAATCAGTGGGAGATGAAGAACCCCCCACTGATTAAAGTTTCACTTTATAAGAGGAGAGATTCGTATGAGCACGAATTGGAAAAGCGTCGAACACCGCATTTATACAATGTGTATGATTCAACATAATAACGAAGTATTACTAATACAACGGCCGGATCATCTAGGCTTCCCTGGTTACATCGCTCCTGGCGGTAAAGTAGATTTTCCAGAAAGTATCGTTCAAGCTGCTAAACGAGAAGTAAAAGAAGAAACTGGATTACTTGTTTCAAATTTAACTTTTAAGGGATTAGATGAATACGTAAATCCGAAAGAAAATGTTCGATATATGGTATTTAACTATTGGACAGATTCATTTGAAGGTGAACTCCTTTTGAATCCTCCTGAAGGCGAATTATTATGGGTGCCAATTGATACAGCACTCAATCTTCCTATGCAAGATTGGTTTAAAGAGAGATTCCCATTATTTTTTGAAAAAGGTACGTTTGAAATTCAGCGTGTTTGGGACCAAGACTTGGATAAACAAGTTGCTATGACAATTACCCATACGTAAAAAAGCTTGGAATCTCTCCAAGCTTTTCTTACTTTCCCTCTATTTTCTTAATCTCATAATCAATTTCTAAAAAATTAACTCCAAATATCCACATTCTATGATTAGCTTCTAATATTTGATCCTTTCTCTCTTTAATAATAAAAGTCTCTGCTAATGGTAAGCGTATTGTAAAGAAGCGGGTATGTAAGTATATCCCTTCATCTCCCTTACGACGCTCTCTTAGCTTACTTGTAATCATTAACTGGTTCGTATCATTGTACAACTTCAAAATACCAGTCATATTCGAATATGGTAAAGGCAATGCGATATTCATATATGTCTCGTTCTTGTATGCATGCTTTGAATAGAGGGCTACAAAAACAGACTCTCCTGCTTCATTTTTTCTTAGCCAAGCCCTTACATTCTCTCTTCCATCCTTCTCATCTATTATCCCAATGATAGAGCCATGCATCGTTTCCCACTTGCCGCCCATTCCTAAATGTATTTGTCCTACACGCTTACTCATTTTCTCATAACAAAATGCAACCGGGCGGAACCAACGAGTCCATTTAATATGCGATTGTAACTCATACTCTTTTGTATTTTCATAAAAACGAATAATACTTAAAGGAATCTTCGTCATGTCAAATGCCTCACTATGAAAATCATTCATTTTATCAACTAAACCTTTGTATTCCTTGCTATCTATTAAATTTCTGTTATGTAAAAATGCTTCACCAACTGTCGCATTTCCTCTTAACCTGCTCATTGTTTTCCCGTAATATTTATAATTCGGAGTACTCTTTTCAATCATCCAACCAAGAAAAGCTGGTAACGCTACTCCAATTCCATTTACAACACCGTGAATCCAGACCATTTGTGCAATTGTAATCGTCATTACTTGTTTGAAATTTCCGTATGAATATATGAGTGAAAACATTATTGTTACCATAAGTGTACTGGATGAAAGAGTAAGGAGAATCTTTGCACTTATAGCATTGAATTTCGTTCTCCATACGTAAATCCCATATCCATAAATGGCACATAAATATATGAACACTGCAAAAAATTCAAATACCCTCGAATACGTAATTCCTATTGCAACTGTCATTGGAGAAATGACGATGATAAACATAATAGAGTCATATAACTTACTTCCCCGTTCTCTTTTTCTTCCAAGTAAACCAGCTGATAACGGCAATAAAAATGCCGAATAATGAAAGTGTGCCGCTGTAAGTAAAACAATGTCAGAACTAAAGTGCATAATCGAAACCTTTGCTACTGAAGCAAAAAACCAAAAACCACCTAAAAACAAATAAATAAACGCACTATCGATAGCCGTCTCTTCTATCGGTTTCCATCCTCTTTCTAACAATCTACTTACACCAAATAACGCAACGATTCCTGTATATGCAAACCAAAGTAGCGCAAAGAAATAGTGATTTGTTACGAAAGCTAGCATTGCACTGATTGCTGCGATTGGATATAAAAACGATACAAATTTATAAAATAATACATACGATCCATTTCTTTTTTTCTTGTCAATAATACAAAAAGACATCGGTATAAATAACAAAATAGATAATAAAATAATTGCTTCAACTGGGTTTACATTTGACCACTCACATATTAGAAAAATAATATAGCAAGCAAGCCCAAATAGTATATTTTTCATATCGTTTATTCCCTTTCCACAAATGTTCCCTTATATGAAAATAACGAACCAATTAACGGATTCCGTACTTGTACATGAATTCGAAAACATTGCAGTGCATCATCATAACTTTCAACAATTTTTGCCTCTCCATATAAAAATTTTGGTAACGGGATTTTTCTTCCAAACATAAAAAACCATTGTTTCTTTGAAGAAATATGCATCCCGCCTTTTTCATCAATATAAAAATTCAATGTAGAAACGAGTAAATGTGGCTCACCAAAATAATCTACAATTTCATTATTCTCTTCATCCAACTTCATAACAGCGTTAAAATATCTTTTCTTATTATGAAAATAAAAAGTACGATTCCACCGTACAAACTCATTTCCATGTTCATCTCGCTCAGCGGTATTATGTATCACAAACGGAACTTTTTGCCCTCGCTCAGAGAAAAACATTCGAAACTTCGATGTAATTTTTAATATTAATTTAACGAAAAAAGATCCTCCATAAATTTCATCCATTTCCCCTTCCCCAATAAAGCTATTTTCCTTTGTTATCGCATATCGTTCCTGCAATTTTGGATGAAGCCTTTTATAAGAATCCCCTAATAATCTTTCATAAATATTAACCATATACTTATCCCTTTCTCTTCCTCTTGCAATTTTTTGCGCTTGGCAAATTAGTGCTATTTATATAACCGACAATCGATAACCCTATTAGAAGAAAATTTAATGTAATCGGATTAAACGGTTGCGTAAAACTAGCGATATTCGTCGATCCTGCCGCTAATGTTAAAACTATCAACAATATAATATGCAATATAAATAGTTTTCGCTTTTGAAGTGGCAATAGCCACATAACACCCCATATTATTTCTAAAAATCCAACTATTTTAAGTATAAAAATACTACTTTCATTCGATCCGATTAGTGCAGAAAGCATCTTTACTTCTTCTGAATGAGTAAACATCAATTTCGGTACAATCCCTTGATATAACCATACGAAAGCAAATAAAAAGCAAACTAGCCAATACGTCATCGTTCTTCTAATTAGCAACTTAGGATGAAGTCCCTTTTCTAACCATAATTTTAAAGCATCAAAACTCCATGCTGTCGCCCAACCTAATAGTGGACGAAAAACATATAAATCTATCACATTTCCTATACGACCAAATCTCGTATCATAATCATATTGCGTTTCAAAATGAATATGTTCTTCATTCGGTGTATACTTCCAATAACCACGCCCTATTTGTATAAGTGATAATTGATTGTCTGTCCAAAATTTTAAAGAGGAAATGCGTTCTCCAGTTTCTTTTCTTATTTCACCTATCGATTCCCCTTCTCCGGCTATTTCAAGTCCAAATCCGATCTTTGTTTTATATAAAAACTTCTGTGGTTCTCCCTCTTTTTTTTCTAAATACGAAATCTCAGTAAAACGAGCATCCCACTCTGTATGTATATCAGGCTCTTGTGTATATGCCCATAGTTTCTCCATTGTTGTGTTCATTTCTGTGGCTACATAAATAGGCTTTTTCTTCCCCATCCTTCCACCTCCCATGCGCTATATTTTCAATGTACATGCAATGAATCGATTTTGCTACATTTTTCACAAACTAATTTAATAAAAAGATAGAATTTCAAAAAAATACAAAAAACACTTGATTCCCTGAAAAATTTAAATTATTATAAAACAAATGTTACCAACAACTTCATAAATCATACACTCTCGCCTAAAACGTGAGATAGAGGTTGCAACGCTTATAAGTATTCTAAAGGAGACACAGAGATGTCTATGATTTTAGAGGAAAGGAAGTGTTGCCGAAATTGATAAATTTCTCTGCATTTATCAATTGGGGCTGTTTTCGAATAGAAACAGAACTGTCATATGTACAGACGTGTACGTATGAAGAGCTATCTACAAAAAAGAGATATCATTTTTATGATATTCCTTTTTTGGCGGTTTTTTTATTAGCTCCGTTTTCTGTTTCCCTTTTCCTGTAACAGCACCATCCTCACTTATTTGAGATGGTGTTTTTTGTTTTTCTCTCTGGTAACTACAGGAATATTGGGATTTGTATATGTCCTAACCTATTCTTAAAAATGGACGAAAGAAGGAATTCGTAATGGAAACGATTGTACAAAAATTTGGCGGTACTTCTGTCGGAAGCGTCGAACGCATTCAACATGTAGCAAATTTAATTATTGAAGAATATGAACGAGGACATAGTATTGTCTCTGTCGTTTCAGCAATGGGAAAAAGTACGGATAAGCTTGTAGCACTTGCTAACGCTATTACTGAAAATCCAAGTAAACGTGAAATGGATATGCTCCTATCTACAGGAGAACAAGTAACCATTTCATTATTAACAATGGCACTACAAACAAAAGGTTATAACGCAATTTCATTAACAGGATGGCAAGCTGGTATTACGACAGAATCTGTACATAGTAGTGCACGGATTACTGACATTAACACCACTCGTATTCAGTCTTACCTTACTGAAGGCACGATTGTTATAGTAGCTGGTTTCCAAGGAATAAGTGAAGAAAATGAAATTACCACACTTGGTCGTGGTGGCTCCGATACGACTGCTGTCGCATTAGCTGCTGCATTAAAAGCAAAAAAATGTGATATTTATACGGATGTGACCGGCGTATATACGACTGATCCACGAGTTGTACAAGATGCTTATAAATTAGATGAAATTTCTTATGACGAAATGTTAGAGCTTGCCAACCTCGGTGCTGGCGTATTACACCCACGCGCTGTTGAATTTGCTAAAAATCATAATGTAATTTTAGAAGTTCGCTCAAGTATGGAACAAGAAAACGGAACAATTGTAAGGGGAGAATGTAACATGGAACAACAATCAATCGTTAAAGGTATTGCATTTGAGGATAATATTACACGTGTCACAATTAAAGGGTTAGAACAAGGTGCACTTTCAACAGTTTTCTCTACATTAGCAGCAGCACATATTAATGTAGATATTATTATTCAAAGTATTACAAATGAAGGAACTGTTCACCTCTCCTTCTCAATCCATTCTAATGATTTAAGAGAAACATTAGAAGTATTGGAACAAAATCAAGAAGCACTTCACTATGAATCTGTAGAACATGAAAATCATTTAGCAAAAGTATCAATTGTAGGATCTGGTATGGTATCTAACCCAGGAGTTGCTGCGAATATGTTCACTACTTTAAAAGAAGAAGATATTCATATTAAAATGGTAAGTACATCAGAAATTAAAGTATCTGTCGTTATTGACCGTCTTCATTTAGTAACGGGTGTTGAAGCACTTCATCAATCATTTATGGCGAAAATTGAGCCTTTAGTGCAAATGAGCTAATTTCCGCCGGTAAAACTTACAATAAATTATATTAATCTATTTCCTTCCTATATAAATAGAAATAGGGTGGGAATATTTTGCGGGGAAGTCGAAGTTCTTTTATCAAATAGCAACTACAGTATCAAATTCTTGAAACTACTTGAAATGATAGTATTCACGAAATAAAGTTCGCGTATATTTCGATAGTAGAAAGTTTACGAAGTGTTTTTTGTTAATAAGTTGTTACATGACATACCCGAAAACACCTTGTCACATTTTCCTACACTGTGACAAGGTGTTTTTTGTTTAGAAGAGATTCTAGTATAATTATGAGGATAATTAGATAATAAATTTATACATATAAGGAGATAAAGACAATGACAAAAAACAAATTACTAAGAATGGACAATATCAGCATCGTTGTAGAATCTCTTGATAACGCAATCTCTTTCTTCGAGGAGATTGGCTTGAATCTCGAAGGGCGAGCTACTGTTGAAGGTGAATGGGCTGGTCGCGTAACTGGACTCGGTTCTCAGTGCGTAGAGATTGCTATGATGGTTACGCCAGATGGTCACAGCCGAATTGAACTTTCGCGATTTCTCACCCCACCTACTATAGCAGATCACCGGACAGCTCCTGTAAACGCCCTCGGTTATCTGCGCGTCATGTTCACCGTCGAGGACATTGACGAAATGGTATCCAGACTTACTAAGCATGGTGCTCAGCTCGTTGGAGAAGTAGTTCAGTATGAGAACTCGTATCGACTCTGCTACATTCGTGGAACCGAAGGAATTCTAATCGGTTTGGCGGAAGAAATCGGTAACAAATAATTAAGTAATTTTTTATAAAAAGTTATTGGCTTTGCCAAACAGAATTTCATTATCAATTAAACCATATTTTTAACCACGTCCTAACTTTAGAACGTGGTTATGCTTGTTTGAGCTTTTAAAAATGTATTTTCATTTTACACATAGATTTCAAGACTCTATCCAAATCGTTCTTTAACATATTATCAACATCCCAAAATCATTATAAAATAATTTAATTATTCATTTTATCCTTTCCTAGGAAATATAACTGACTCTTCTCATTTTATATCTTATCGCTCTTTCCCATGAAAAAACGCTCTATATTCATTCAAAATAACTTTCTTCACATCCGAGTAAAATACCATCATGAATAGTGCAACTCCTAATACAACCACCTGTATTTTTTCATAATCAATGAATGCAATTATAATTAGCAAACCAAATCCAATGTCAACTACCCCCACTGAGTTGAAACGTTTCAGTGGGGGCTTGAGTTAGAACTCTAGGTCTTTTCGTCTATCGCTAGATAGTTTGACGCTCTAGAATTCATGCCACCTTACAGTAACACCCCAAGTATCTTTTTGGTTGGTACTAGAAACGAACAATCGTTTCCCCACTTGCACCACCCTTTCGAAAAAGAGCAATTCTTCCTTGTGGAAGAAGCCACCACTCAGATGACTCCGGCGTGTGCTACAAGCCCCGACAAGTCGAGTACACATGGATGGTTGACGCACCCACTAAGCTATGCACGAAGCAACAGCCTTACGTTTTTGCACTTCTAATAGAATCGGCGTTTTCACTTTGAGATTGTCATCCAATTCTACAACTCTCGATTTTTCCAATGTATTCAATGCACCATTAATATCAGCATGAATACATTTCCCTGCTTTACTTTGGTACAGACCACGAGTGATCCGTTTGCCACTAAAGCGATAATGCTTCCTATCATCCTTATCCCAAACTGGAACCCTATCTTTATCAAGAAAACTAGCTTTTGAAGTATAGCTTTCTTCTTGTTTTAAAAATCGGATGCCTTCTTTTATACATTTATTCTCAATTGCTGCAATCAGTTTATGAAATGGGATTTGAACAAATTTTTGATTATTCTTTTTTCCCATATCAGATTTTTGTTTCCAACCAGCGTTATACCCTACGACAACAGTATCTATGTTGAATGCTTTCACTTTTTCGAACAACAAGCCTACAGTTTGTGAAATGTAACCATTTATTTGTCTTTCCCGTTTATGCCAAAGTGCAGCCATTTTGTTCGTTACAACTCGTTTAGAAAGTCCATTTCCCATGTTTTTCAGTTGTAGATTACGTATCATTTTATTGAAGTACTGGTTAATGGATTTTAATTTTTTTCCATCAATTAAAAATGCATCACCTGTATTTGTTACGCAACTTAATAATCTGTCTACACCTAAATCGCAACTCAAAGCTTTACTAATAGTCGTGGGTTGTTTCTTCATTTGAGAAACGTGCATTTCATATGTGTAATGCACCTCAAAGAACCGACCTTTTTGCTTCGGTACAATCTCAATGTAGGAGATTTTTTTATTTCTTAAGTTTTTAGGCATACGTATTTTAATGGAACCGAATTTTTTTCTGAATGCAACATTCATCGGAATCATCCAATACCCGTTATTATCAACTTTTGGAACTTGATAGATTTCAATGATTCGTTTGTCAGTGGAACGGGAATAATTCGGAAACTTAGGACGACCTGTGAAGGTTTCAGGTTTTTTCTTCCACTGTTCCATTGCTTTAAAAAAGCTCTTCACTTCTGTAAATAAGGCTCTACGAATCGCTTGAACAGAGTTTGATTGAATACCCCAGTAGTTCATATCGGTTTGCATGGCAGTGTCCACTTCTTTTACAGTAGCCATCTTGTTATTATTCAAATAACTTTGTTTAATCGTGTACAATCCAACATTTCGCAATGCTTTAGAACTATGTGACATGCGTTGCAGTAAGCGAAATTCTTTAGCTGTGAGACAAGCTCGTCCGATATTCTGTTTCTGCGTGAATCGTTGCATGTTTTCTCTTTTTTTTTGTTTACGTAATACTTTCACTGCTCTCTTTTTAGTCATTGTTTTCACCACCTTTCTCAGAGAGTTCATTAAAATTATTTCTTTCCTAAGATAATGTTTTATCTTAGGAAATCTCGTTTCACGAAACGAGAACTAACACTTTTGTAACTGTTAATTACTTTTGACAAATCAATATTTGGAACTAAACGGAACTAAATGTGAACATGGTCTTCATCTTAATTCCTTTTTGCTCAAGTAACCGAATGATTATTATCCAATTTCGTTGTCTTACGATATATTCCCTCCTTATCTACTACAGATTATATCGTAAGACAAAAAGAAACGAATGTTCCCCATCAAAAAATTGTTATGAACGAAACAAAAGAGTTCAGCCTATTGACTGACGGCAATTCATCTCCACCTGAATTGTTGGGTTTCACCCGTAACACAAATCAGATGGAGTCTTCTTGCCGAAAAGGATAAAAGGAGACGAAAAAGAAACCATTAGTAAAACTCACTGTAAACTATTCGTTTACAAAATAAAAAAGAAAGAATAGCTCTATGTTTGAGCTATTCTCTCTCACTTCTATTAAAACAAATGAATGTTTTCTTTCTTGCAAGCTTCACGTAAATCATCAGGCCATACAGAAGATTGAACTTCACCGATATGTGCTTTACGTAAGAAGTACATACACATTCTTGATTGGCCGATACCACCACCAATTGTTAATGGTAGTACGTCTTCTAAAATACCTTTATGGAAATCATACTCACGTTTGAAGTCTTCACCAGTTTTCGTTAATTGCTCATCAAGTGCTTTACTATCAACACGAATTCCCATTGATGATAATTCGAACGAAGCTTGTAGTACTGGGTGCCAGAATAAAATGTCACCGTTTAATTTCCAATCATCATAATCGGACGCGCGTCCATCGTGCTTTTCACCTGAACGGAGTGCATCACCAATTCCAATAATAAAGACTGCACCGTGTTCTTTCGCAATTGCATGTTCACGATCTTTCGGTGTTAATTCTGGATATTTATCTTCCAGTTCTTGAGAAGTAATGAAAACAATTTCTTCTGGTAAATACTTTCCAAGGAACGGATACTTTTCAAATAAGTGATCTTCCAATTCTTTGAATATTCCATAAATTGTTTGTACTGTTTTTTGTAAGTAATCGATAGTACGCCATTCTTTTTGAACGATTTTTTCCCAATCCCATTGGTCAACATAAATGGAATGCGTTGCATCAAGTTCTTCATCACGACGAATCGCGTTCATGTTTGTATATAAACCTTCACCAGCTTCATATCCGTATTCATGTAATGCGAATCTTTTCCACTTCGCTAGTGAATGTACAATTTCTAATTCTTCTCCTGAATGTAACATATCAAATTCAATTGGACGTTCTACACCGTTTAAGTGATCGTTTAATCCTGATTTCTTCGTTACGAATAATGGTGCAGATACGCGGAATAGTTCAAGGCGCTTTGCTAATTGATCCTCGAAAAATGTTTTAACTTCCTTAATTGCGATTTGAGTCTCTCTTACTGTCATTAATGATTGATACATGGTGGTTTCCTCCTAAAATGTTTGGATGTTGTGAAAAGAAGCCAACAAAAAAAGCCCTTCTTTCCCAAAAAACTGGGACGAAAGACTTTGGTTCCGCGGTACCACCCAAATTAGCAACAGAGGTTGCTCACTTATACAGTACGGAGATTAAAAAATCTCGATACTGTTCTTCTTGTAACGGCGAAGTTCCCGGCTAAGTCTACTTTCCTATAAAGGATTTCGGTTAGCGACTCCAGGAGGTTCTTCATAATAGGCTTCGTATCAGGCTCACACCGCCCCTGACTCGCTTAAACTACATCCTACTACTACTCGTCCTTTCATAGTCGTTTTATTGTCACATCTCTGAAACATTTTATTAATGATTATTCTATACAAAAAATCGATAAAGTCAACAAAAAGTTTCAAAAAAATTTTCAATTCTTTATTTTATGCCTTTACCGATTGTTCTTAATATAACATTTTTATTTCCTTTGTCTCTTCAATCCAAAAAACATTTCACTAATTGAAACTAACATATATACAACAACTAGTGTGATTGTTCGAAATATAGAATCCGCAGTATTTCTTATTATTTTCATTTTCTTTATAATTCCTTTCAGTTTACTCGCAATTTCATGATATACTATAGCATTCAAGCAGTTTGTTTTTATTTAAAGCAAGCATAGTCATTTATCGATAGTATTTTTCTAAAACATTGGCTATTATCAAATCAGATTTTTTATATAACGGAGTGATCATATGAGTAAAACGAAAGCAAAACCGAAAAAAGGTGTAGGACAAGGTACAGGAAGTAAAGGATGGAACCGTTGGCAATCAAGTGCGAAAAAGAAAGCTGCAAAACCATACAAAAGTAAAGGTACAAAGAAATAAAATAAATAGTGGGAGACGAACAACTCCCACTATTTAAAGTTTCACTTTATCTCTTTACTTTGTACAAAACAAAATATAATTATTACAACAAAAAAGCTATGCTTTCATCTCTATGAAAGCATAGCTTTTTCCATATTAAATCATAAGAATATCGCGGATTTCTTCCTCCGTAATAGAAGATAACTTCTCTTCTCCAGGTTCGATAATTTCAGCGATTAAATTTTTCTTACTCTCTTGTAACTCGTGCATTTTTTCTTCAATTGTTCCATGTGCTACTAACTTAATCACTTGCACTGTATTTTTTTGTCCCATTCGATACGCTCTATCCGCAGCTTGTTGTTCAACAGCTGGATTCCACCACAAGTCGTACAATATAACTGTATCTGCACCTGTTAAATTTAGTCCTGTGCCACCAGCTTTTAACGAAATAAGAAATAGATCCCCTTCTCCTTCGTTAAACCGATTGCATAGCTCTACACGTTCTTGCGCTGGTGTACTCCCGTCTAAATAAAAGTATGGAACTGCTTGACGATTTAATTCACGTCCGATTATCGAAAGCATCTTCGTAAATTGGGAAAAGATAAGAATTCTCTTCCCTGTACTTCTGCATTCCTCCAAAATTTCTAGCAGCTGATCAAATTTAGCTGAACTACCTTTATAGTCATCAACAAACAAAGCAGGATGACAACAAATTTGCCGTAGTCTCGTTAAACCAGCTAAAACCCGAATTTTATTTTTACGTAACGTATCTTTATCCAAATGTTTTAACGTTTCTTCTCTTAACTTTGCTAAATAAGCTGCGTAAATCCTCTTTTGATCTGGTAAAAGTTCTGATGATTGTAAGTGCTCAATTTTTTCTGGGAGTTCGTGTAATACATCACCCTTTAACCTTCTTAACACGAAAGGTTTTACCCGCTTCGCAATATCTTCACGTCTTAAATCACCGAACTCTTTTCTTCCCGGTAATAATTCTGGGAAGACGACGTGGAAGATAGACCATAGCTCTTCTAATGAATTTTCTACAGGTGTTCCTGTTAATCCAAAACGGTACTCCGCCTGCACTGTTTTTACCGCTCTTGCAGTTTGCGTCGTATGATTTTTAAATGCTTGTGCTTCATCAAGAAATAGCGTATGAAATGGCTGCTCATATAACCTTATATCTCTTCTCAGTAAAGGATATGACGTAATGACAACATCAAATTTCGTTATATCTTTTAAAATTTTTCGGCGCTCTGCTTGATTTCCATCGGCAATAACTGCTCTAATATGTGGAGCGAATTTTTTCAACTCGCTAAGCCAGTTGTAAACGAGGGACGACGGAGAAACAACTAATATAGGCAGTTTCTTCTCTCGAATTTCCGGCAAAACAGAGTCTATAAAAGCAATACTTTGCAACGTTTTCCCCAGTCCCATATCATCAGCTAAAATGCCGCCAAAACGATAGTAGGCAAGTGCTTTCATCCACTGGAATCCGTATGTTTGATACTCTCTCATTATCGCATCTAAGCCACTTGGCACCGCAAACTTCAGCTTTTTAGGGTTTTGAATGTTCTCTACCAATTCTTGAACAGACTCATCTAAACTTAATACGTTTCCTTCTTGCAGTGAATTCATCCATTTCACACTACGAATAAGAGGGACATCTATTTCTTCGCCCTTTAAAAATTCTTTTCGAATACTAGATTCTTTTATAAACTGATTAATATCATTAAACTCTTTACTCTCAAGTGATAGTAGAGCACCACTTGCTAAACGATAATATTTTCGTTTCTCCTCAAGAGCGACTAATACCCCTTTAATTTCTGCCTCTGGAATACCTTTTATATCAAAGCGGAATGATAACCAATCAATTCTCTCTTTCCTTCTAACTCTTATAAGAGGAGCTGTGTCTCCCTTATGAATTCGTAATTTGATTGCTGACGTCGCATAAATATCAACTAAACCTTTTAACGTTGGAACAGCATGATATAAAAAGTTATACTCAGCTTCTTCATTATGCATAAAATAACCGCCTTCCGTTTTCGCAAAGGCACTTTCACTCATAATTTCTAAAATCTCTTTTTCCTTTTTCTCATCACGATTAAAAACAGATGGCTGCCCATCCTCTTCTAACGGATTAATCACGACGTTTCCATAATGAAATTCGAGACCTGCTAACAAACGATTTTTCACTCGATCTAAATACAATTTTGCTTTTAGCGAAGGCGTTTCCACACAATCTGATACTACCTCATCTATTCGCACAGTTCCTAGCTTCATTAACCCTGGTACAACTTTTGCTACAAAGTGCTCCATCTTATCTGCTGGAATATACAATTGGTTACTACTAGAACGATTCATCATTTTTTGTAATTCGATAAGCCGCTTACAATCCTCAGCGTTCAACTGATACAGTTTCCCTCCAAATAGAGCATAACTATACGTATCCATTACTTCTACTTGTTGTAAGCCGTCAATATAAAGTCTAAACCCACCGTTACTCCCTTTATTAAACTCAAAATGTAAAGGAAGTAGCCCTTTTGAAATTTGTAAACCGTGAAAAGATTTTCCCTCTTGATTAAGTCCCACAAACTCAACTTTAGAAAGTAAAGATAGCATATCCTTCCATGAAGCTGGCGGTATTAAAATCATACTATCATCTTGTTTTGCATGTACTTCCAGTGTATCCTCATACATTTTTTCATTATGATAAATTTTAATGAGCTGCTGAATAATCGCATCCGTTTCTCGCTTAAAGCTATGTACATCCGGTGTATATGTAAATTCATTCGAACAATTATAGGACTCTCTTTTCTCCACATTGGAAAGAAATTCTCTAATATGATTTACAAAATACATCTTGGCGAGTTTAAACTGAATACCTAGCAGTGCCCCACCATTTTTCGTAACTACTGGCGTACATATAAATTCAACATGAAGTATTTCACGTGTATCAAAACGGTGTTGTTTACTTTTTGGTCTTAATGGTTTTTCTGCAAATAAATGAAACATCCCGCTTGTTAATTGTTCATTTCCGATCATGTTTCCGCTACTAATAGGCACCATTCCACCGGTTTGCTGATTATAATTTATTTGTATCAATACTGCCGCAACATGTTGACAGTACGTTTGAAAAGACGCTAATGAAGGACAACTACATTTCGCAACAACATCACCTTTTTTAGCTTTTTCTACTGTAACATGAAAATCTTCATTCCCTTTTACCGTTGCCTCGCAAATTTCTTTATTTTCGTCATAATGATTTATTATTACTTTATTTGATTTATAATAAGCTTCACCTCTTTTATATGAGGTCTCTCCGCATACTTCTTTAATAATCGATTTATTTAATGTAAAACTCATTTTTTGACACTTCCTTACTGTAAAACCATTTTCTCTTACTTAACATTTTACATGCTTCACGAGAAAATATAAAATGTTGGTTTAACAAAAAAGATACTTATTTATAAACACCTCAGACTGTAAGCAAATAGAGTTTCAGTACTTGTTAAAACTGCCTATTATGCAGGCGATTCTGAAAGCTTCCAGCGTAGTATTTAAATATCTTCTACATTATTCATGTAAAAGTTTTACCGACTATCGCATCAATAATTTAAAAGATATAATTTTATGAAGAAGAGTAATAAAAGTTTTTCACACACACCATTGAGATGGATGTGCAAATTTTGATACAAGGGGCTTACTGTCTATAAAAGGAGGATAAAGTACGTAATTTACATATTTTCATGCGTGCCCTTATATAAGACTGTTATTGCGGCTACTATAAGGATGATCCCCATACAAGCAGGTGCGGCATGCCCAAGTGAAACATAAATTTGCCCTCCAATGATCGGCCCAATCATTCTTGCTAAAGCTTGAACAGATTGACTACCGCCTTGAATCCTTCCTTGTTCACTAGAATCGACAGACTTCGAGAGCATCCCATTGAATGAAGGTCCAAAGATGGAATCACCAAAACCAAATATAAACATTCCAGCGATAAGAAACGGATAAAATGAGAACAAAGCTGATGCTGCAATAAGACTATAACCTATAATCTCCGAAACCATTCCGAGAATTGCTATCTGTTTATCAGTAAGTTTTGTCAAAAGTTTTGGCATTATGAAACTTTGTGAAATGATATCTTGAAATCCCATAATTGAAAACATAAGTCCGATTAACGCAGGCTTCCAACTAAAAGTATCCATTGTAAATTGTGAAAAAATTGCCTGTAAAGATCCATTTGGTATCCAAAGTAAGAATGCTGAGACAAGTAGCCATTTTAAATTTTTCATGGAAAGTATATTTGCAAGCTGTGTAAATGGATTCAATCTTACAAAGGTAATCTCTTTCAATCTATTATTTTTGTCAAGGCTCTCAGGCATATATAAGATTCCATAAACAACATTTAATAAAGTTATTATTGCTCCAAAATACATAGGTACAGAATAACCAAACTTGGCAAGATATCCACCTATAGTTGGTCCAATTACAGTGCCTACTCCTACAACCGCACTTACCCATCCGAAGTATTTCGTTCTTTGTTCTGGAGGAATAATATCTGCAAAATATGCGAAGATAGTGCTTATGCTCCCTCCTGTTATACCTTCTATTATGCGCCCAGCAAATAGTATCCATAGAGCTCCTCCTATGCCAAAAACTAAGTACCCGATTGCGGAACCGAAAAGGCATACTAAAAGTAATGGACGACGACCATATTTATCACTCAAAGCTCCAAGTGCGGGAGCCGCAAAAAATACGCAGACTGCATAAACAGAAGTTAATAGCGTAACGACGACCGCTTGTTCTGCCGAATTACTTGTATATGGCTGCACTAAAAATGGAACGACAGGTATTATAATGCTGAATCCTATTCCGCAAAGAAACACAGAGATGAGACCGAATAGTAAGGCGTGTTTATCTATGACTCGTTCCGTATTATGTTCATTATGTGATCTGAATTTGGACATTTTCATTCTCTCCCCAACAGTTATTTTTGTTTCCTTATCAACAAAACAATAACTCCATTTTGTTTCCTTGTCAACAAAATTACAACAATAAAAAAGGCGGTCCATCCTTGGACTGCCTGCCGTTTCATTTTTATTTTTTGAATAGATTACGACTTAATATGTACACCTTGTTTCTTTATTTCTGTATCCAAATGTCTACTATACTTTTCCACGAAGCTAAGTATACTATCAAATTCTTCCTCGGTTACTTGATCAAACACAACTTTATCCCGTTCTTCAAACTCTTTGTGCAGATCCTCATGTATTTTATAAATTACTTTCCCTTGTTCAGTAAGCCTAAAATAGATTTCTTTCTTATTATCCGACTTCTGATAACTTTCGATAAGGCCTTTTTTTATAAGTTTTTTAGTTATTCTACTTATGGCACCGCGAGTCATATAAAAGGACTCCGCAAGTTTTGTCACGTTAGAATCTACATTTTTTTCAATGTATTCGATACAATGTACTTCAGAAGAATTATAACCCTTAAGACTTTCTTCCATCTTATCCTTATTAAGCCAAACAATCTTATTATATAAGTCCCTGAAACCCACTATGACCTTTTCTTCTTTATTCATGTCCTGTCCTCCTCCCCGTTGGTGCATTAACAATATTATATTTATTTTTTGTTTCTATTCCAACTCTAATTAAAAAAGAGAGTCAAAAGCATGTTAAGCACCAAGAAACTCAATGTCACTTGAACAAGACTTTGTCTACAATCTGAAACACTTATCTCTTTTCATTCTATCTCCATCAACCGTTTCGCCTCAAAATACAACACTTGAATAAACTTTTTCGTATTAATTCGCGTATGTCCAGAAGTTGCTACTTCTTCTTTTGTCATTTCTGTCATCCGTTTTCTAACTACAGTGAAATCAAAAAATTTCGGAGCATAGCTTTCAAATTTCGGATTTGAAAAGTCTGTTAATCCAAGGGAAGCTAAGTGATTTAACGATTGATAAATCGCTCTACGTACCCTTTGTTCAGATGCTTTTCTCTCCTTATCTATATCTGCATCTGAAGCTATATTCTCTAATTTTCTTATAGTTATATGGTGAAAGATATCTTTTAGCGCAGGAAATCCAAATTCAAACGTTTGCTCTTTTTCTTGTCCATATAAATATTCCAACATACTAAGTAAATCTTTACTTCCATTCTCTCCCGCAATACCGAGTTCTGATAATAAATAGCGCCCTGAATCTGCTATTCTTTTTCCTTCCTGCATTGGCTCATTTCGAACTTGCGGCTGTTCCCACTTAAAAACGTTATTCAATGATTTTTGAATATCATGTATAGAGCGCTCTAAACGAATACGTTCCATTACTTTACGTACAACAGATACAACCTCAATTTTATTTAATGGTTTTGTAATATAATATTCAACACCAAGTGTATACGCCTCACCAATAAGCTGTTTCGATTCAACTTGAGAAATCATAATGATTTTCCCTGTAAAAGAGGATGCAATATGGCGAACTGTTTCAATCCCATCTCGCATTGGCATTAATAAATCAATAAATAAAATATCTACTTTTTTAAAATTTAATTGATCCGCTTCAATAAAAGCTCCATCTTCCGACTCTCCAATTACTTCCCCAAGATCGCCATCTTCAATAATTTGTGAAAGCATGGAGCGGAAAACTTCATCATCATCTACGATATAATAAAACAACTTTATTCTCCTTCCCGCTTTAAACTGCACTCCGGTAAACAAACGATAAACTTACACCCTCCGCCAGTTTCTCGGTCTTCTAATCTCACTTCTCCACCTAGCTCTGTTACCATTTCGTTTATGTAAGAAAGTCCAATACCTGTTGAAGGTGTTCCCGCTTGATCATACTTTGAAGTAAATCCTGGCTTAAATACTAATTTCTTATACTTCTGTGCAATACCAGGACCATCGTCAATTACTTCAAAGAATATATGTTTATCTCGTTTATATAGCTTAATAATAATGAGACCTCTACCCTCAATTGCTTCAACTGCATTTGCAACTAAGTTATTAAAAATGGATAAGACCGTGTACACATGATATTCTGCATGCTCACCTTCTATATGTTCCGAAAAACGTATATCTTTTTCTAACATTTCAGCATACTTCTCATTAATTCTTACAATCATTTCCGCTAATTCATGTCCTTCTACATACTCAGCCACATTTTTATCTAATAACAGTTTAGATAGTCCTGCAAAAATTCTTTGATTATCCTTTTTGATTTCGTGCACTTCTCCTGCTATTTTTAATGCTGTTTTGCTATTTAAATCATCGTTCGCTTGTAAGTTTCGATATAGTTGATATGCTTCTTGTGTAATTAACTCGGCATTTTGTAACGTTTTTTTCAAATGGACAGATTCCACATATAAATTAGAGAGGTACATTAACATATTTTCATTTTCTTTTCGAACTTGTGATTCTTTTAATTTTGTTTCATATAAATTCATCATATTTAAAAAACCAAGTGCAAAGAAACTACGGAAAATAGCAATAATAATTAGTTTATTCACTTCAGAAACTGTTATCGTTGTCCCCAGCACTAACATATGATAAAACGCAAGTTCAGACATACTTGCGATAATTTCAATTGTAATTCCAAGACATCCTATCACAATTGGCTTCTGATGAAACTTATTCACCCTACAAAGCGAAAAAAGACTTCCATATATAAAATAATAAAAGAAAACGGGATAGCGCAAATAAAATGATTCTGTCATATGAAATGACCCTTGCAATACCCAGTCAAGACATACACGAAATAAGACTACAGATATACCTACAAGAATACCTGCAGCTGCTGCTGGCACTCTTCTTAAAAATAGTAATAAAAAGAAGAAAAGCGGTGTCCCGAAACTAACACGAAACATATCATTAAAAGGATGAAAATTCAGCTCTCCAGCAATCGGAACAACAACCATTAATATAATTAAAAGATACATATCTTTCTTCCATAATTGATTCCAATTCAAAGGTGCCACTTCCTATGCTTTTTTCAATTGTAAAAGTGAAAGCCCGCTTATAATTATAAACGGGCTTTATTTCTATATTCTAACCTTTTCTACCGCTTTTATTTGGCGATACTCCGGTTCCCATATTGCTTCTTTTACGGCAATCTTAATATCGTCATCACTTAAGTTCTCTCTAGCAACACCTTCTGCAACTGCAACTTTCGCTACTTCAATCGCAACCAGTTCAGAGATATTACGTAACTCTTCAACTTCTGGCAAAATAGGCGCTCCTGGCTGACTTGTATCTACCATACTTGCAACTGCTTCTGCTGCTGCTGCGAACATTCCATCCGTCATGACGCTTGCACGAACAACAATTGTACCAAGACCTAGTCCTGGGAAAATAAGTGCGTTATTTGACTGTCCAATCACATACGTTACACCGTTATATGTAACCGGTTCAAACGGACTTCCTGTTGCAACTAATGCTTTTCCTTCTGTCCACTCGATTAAATCTGCTGGTTTCGCTTCAGCAAGTGGCGTTGGATTCGACATTGGTAAAATGATTGGTCTTTCTACGTGAGAAGCCATTTCTTTAATAATTTCCTCTTTAAATGCGCCTGCAACAGTAGATGTACCAATTAAAATTGTCGGTTTTACATGTTTCACAACTTCAGCAAGTCCGATAGCATCATTTTGTTTCCAATCACTTACTTCAGCTTCTTTTCTTGCATATGGAATTTGGAAATCAAGAAGATCTTCCATATTATCTGTAACCAACCCATTACGGTCAATACACCAGAAACGATTATGTGATTCTTCGTCTGATAAGCCGACACGAACCATTGCATCTCTTACTTGATCTGCGATACCGATTCCAGCCGTACCAGCACCAAACACAACTACACGGTGTTCACTTAACGGTACACCAGAAGCTTTTACTGCCGATAATACAGCAGCAAGTGAAACTGCCCCTGTACCTTGAATATCATCATTAAATGTACAAACGTCATGACGATATTTATCTAAAATTTTTCGTGCATTTCGAGAACTGAAGTCTTCCCAATGTAGAAGTGCTTTCGGGAATTGTTTATTTACCGCTTGAACAAACGTATCAATAAATTCATCGTAAGCTCCACCTGTTATACGAGGGTGACGATTTCCAATATAAAATGGATTGTTTAATAATTCCTCACGATTTGTACCTACATCTAAAATTACGGGTAATACACGGCTAGGATCGATTCCAACTGCGGCCGTATATACAGCCAATTTCCCGATTGCGATGTTAATTCCACCAACACCCCAATCACCGATTCCTAATATACCTTCTCCATCCGTTACAACGACTAAATCAATGTTTTCAGCTGTTGCACCGATATTTGCAAATGCATCTTCAATACCTGATGGATCGTTAATTGATAAATAAATGCCACGTGGTTTACGGTATTCATGACTATATCTTTGAATTGCTACACCTACAGTTGGTGTATATACAATCGGTAACATTTCACGTAAATGCTCTGTTAAAATACGATAAAATAACACTTCATTTCGATCATGTAACGCTGTTAAGTATACATTCTTTAATAAATCATCCGGCTGAGAACTAAATTGTTCATACGCTCGGCGTGCTTGTTCTTCTAACGTTAAAACCGCTGGCGGTAATAACCCTTTTAAACCTAACTCTTCTCTTTCCTCTTGTGTGAAAGCTACCCCTTTATTTAAAAGTGGTGTTGATAATACTTCTGCTCCTCTTAATGTTGTTTCTAATGCACCATTAGAAGCCACTGTAAACTTACTCATAACATCCCTACCTCTATTCATATATAGCATTTCTATATTGTAAACAAAAAAGAGGGGATTGTCCCCCTCTTCTTTTAATTTTTCTTTAAAAGAGTTGCTCCTGCAATCCCTGGGTGTGTCATTTCGAATGGATCTAGAATTAACTCTAATTCTTCTTGTGACAATACACCATTTTTCACACATAGTTCTCGAACGGATTGCCCTGTCGCAATTGCTTCTTTCGCAACGCGAGCTGCTGCTTCATAGCCGATATGAGGGTTCACGGCTGTAATAATTCCTACACTCTTCTCAACGTACTCTTTTAAGCGATCTTCATTCGCTTCAATTCCTTTTAAGCAATTATCTGTAAAGGCACGGAAACCGTTATTCATAATGCTAATAGATTGAAGTAAGTTGAAAACAAGTACTGGTTCCATAACATTTAATTCTAATTGTCCTGCTTCTGAAGCAAGGCAAATTGTATGGTCGTTACCAATTACTTGGAACGCAATTTGATTAATTACTTCTGGCATAACAGGGTTTACTTTCCCTGGCATAATAGATGAACCTGGTTGACGAGCTGGTAGCATAATTTCCGCTAATCCAACGCGTGGACCTGATGCCATTAGACGAAGGTCGTTCGCAATTTTAGACATGTTCATCATACATACTTTAAGTGCTGCAGATACTTCAGTGTACGCATCCGTATTTTGAGTTGCATCTACTAAATCTTCTGCACCAACAAGTGGTAGTTCACTAATTGTAGCTAAATGTTTTACAACTGCTTCAATATATTCTGGATCTGCATTTAAGCCTGTACCAACTGCAGTTGCTCCCATATTTACTTCATATAAATGTTGACGTGATTGCTTGATACGTTTCATGTCACGTTCAAGTACGCGGGAGTATGCTTTAAATTCTTGTCCAAGACGAATTGGCACAGCATCTTGTAAATGTGTACGACCCATTTTAATAACATGATCGAACTGTTCTGCTTTTAATTCAAATACATCATGCATATAACCCATTGTTTGTAATAAGCCTTCTAATGCATTTAATGTTGCAATATGAATCGCTGTTGGGAATGCATCGTTTGTTGATTGTGCCATATTTACATGACTGTTTGGACTAATATAATCATAGTCTCCCTTTTCCATTCCTAATAATTCAAGGGCACGATTGGCAATGACTTCATTTGCGTTCATATTCATTGAAGTTCCTGCACCACCTTGAATTGGATCAACGATGAAATGATCATGCCATTTCCCCTCAAGGATTTCTTGTGATGCTTCTGCGATAGCACCACCCTTTTTCAATTCCAATCTTCCTACATCTGCATTAGCAAGTGCTGCCGCTTTTTTTACAATTGCTAACGCTTTAATTAAACCTTCATGGACTTTGTATCCTGTAATCGGGAAATTCTCCACTGCACGCATTGTTTGTACACCGTAGTACGCGTAATTTGGTACTTCTTTTTCACCTAAAAAATCTTTTTCAATTCGTACTCCATTTTTAACTTCAGTTAATGTTGCCATGATTACTCACTCCTTAACAATCTCTTACGCTGCTTTTGTTTGTTTGACCGTTTCTACATATTGTTTTGCTTTCTCATCATCGAATTCGCCTTCCCACTTCGACATAACAATGGCAGCTAATGCATTTCCTAATACATTGACAGCTGAGCGAATCATATCTAAAATGCGGTCAATTCCCGCAATTAATGCGATGCCTTCTAGCGGTAAGCCCATTGATCCTAACGTCGCTAATACAACAACGAATGATGCACCCGGAACTCCCGCCATACCTTTGGATGTTAACATGAGAACGAATAATAGCGTTATTTGCTCCGTCAGTGACATGTGTACACCGTACATTTGTGCAACAAACAATGCCGCTAACGCTTGATAAATAGCCGATCCAGTCAAGTTAAATGTATAACCTGTCGGAATTACGAAAGAGGCAACTGCCTTTGGACAACCGAACTCTTCCATTTTTCTCATTATATTAGGTAAAACAGCTTCTGAACTTGCTGTCGTAAATGAAAGAATAAGTTCTTCTTTTAAAATTTTCATTAATGTAAAAATATTTACTCCAACCATTCGCGCATTAATACCTAATACAATCACAACGAATAGTATAACAGTTACGTATACAGCTAGCACTAGTTTTCCTAAAGGAAGTAGTGTTGCTACACCAAATTTTGCAACCGTAACAGCAATTAATGCGAATACACCAAATGGTGCGAATTTCATCACTTGATTCGTAACCCAGAACATCGCTTCGAGCACACCTTCAAAAAAGTTAAAAACAGGCTTTCCCTTTTCACCGATTGCTGCAACTCCTAAACCGAATAGTACTGAGAAGAATATAATCGGTAATAAGTCACCTTGTGTAATAGACTCAAATATATTTTTCGGTACAATATGAACAATCGTTTCTGCAAAGCCTTTCTTCTCTGTTGCATCTGCTGTTTGTTTATAAGAAGAAATATCACTTTGCTGTAAATTACTCATATCAACGCCAGTACCTGGTTGGAATATATTCGCTGCAAGTAATCCCATTAAAATAGCAATCGTCGTAATAATTTCGAAATAAAGAATTGTCTTACCGCCCAGTTTCCCAAGCTTTTTCATATCTCCTACACCAGCTACCGCAACAATTAATGCTGAAATAACAATCGGTACTACAATCATCTTAATTAAGTGAATAAATATATCCCCAATTGGTGTGATATAAGAAATCGCCGTTTTATTGCCATAAAAGACTGCCCCTACTACAATCCCTAAAACAAGCGCGACAAAAATTTGTGTTGCCAATCCGAATTTTTTCATTTATGTTCATCCCCTTCATGCGAACGCTTTCAATTTGAATTTATAAAAGCTACTCACACATCATATAAGCCAACCTACAAAATCATACAAAAACCTACAAGTTTGTCACAAAAAATTCAAATTTATTTCTTATAATATTCATTGACACTTTTTTATAAAAAAGAAATAAAATAACCTTGATAAAACATCAGATTATTTCGTATAATCTAAAAGATATACGTATTCTAAATAAATGGGGATGAAAAGGAGTGGATGTTATGAAAAATCACGTGAAGAAGTTCATCATATCTATTTCTTTTCTATTTCATTTTCTTACGAAGGAACAAAGGCATTAGCCTTTGTTCCTTTTTTATTGCAATCTATATAGGGGGAATTGTTATGAAACCATATAAACGCGTCTTAATTAAACTAAGTGGCGGCGCACTTGCTGATCAATCTGGAAATAGCTTTAACTCCAAACGATTAGAACATATCGCAAACGAAATAATATCCATTATTGACCTAGATATCGAAGTATCCATTGTCATCGGCGGCGGTAACATTTTCAGAGGTCATCTAGCTGAAGAATGGGGAATTGATCGTGTAGAAGCTGATAATATCGGTACGCTAGGTACGATTATTAACAGCTTAATGCTTCGCGGCGTTTTAACAAGTAAAACAGATAGAGAAGTACGCGTTATGACTTCCATCCCTTTTAATGCAGTAGCTGAGCCATATATTCGCCTACGTGCAGTACATCATTTAGATAACGGTTATGTTGTCATATTCGGTGGTGGTAACGGGCAACCATTCGTTACAACAGATTACCCAAGTGTACAAAGAGCCATTGAAATGAATAGCGACGCCATTTTAGTCGCAAAACAAGGGGTAGACGGTGTCTTTACAAGTGATCCAAAACATAATAAATCAGCGAAAATGTACAGTAAACTGAACTATAACGATATTGTTAGGCAAAACATACAAGTAATGGATCAAGCAGCTTTATTGCTTGCTCGAGATTATAATTTACCGGCACACGTCTTTAACTTTGATGAGCCTGGCGTTATGAAAAGAATTTGTTTAGGTGAACATGTTGGGACGTTGATTAATGATGATGTTTCGATGCTTGTGCATGAATAATAGTTATTCCCATCAAAAAAGGGTGTCCTTTATAGACACCCTTTCTTCCTTAATTATTATAAATAAAAATCAACTAATCCCGCCAACTTCTCCTTACAACGCTCCCAAAAAGATAAGTTATCAAAAAACTCTTTCGTCATTTCTTTCGAATCATTAAAATCCTCTATTAACGCCTTATTTACTTGCGCTACGATAGGACCACCATGAATATACAAATTCATCTCATCATTTATATAGAAGCTACGCGCAGTAAAGTTTGTTGTACCAATAACGGTTAATTCATTATCAATCAGCATTAACTTCCCATGAAACATCCCTTTTTTATAGCCATATACAGTAATCCCACTTTTAACAGCTTGACGTATGTAAGGATACGCCGCCTCTTTAATGAGAGGAATATCTGGTTTATATGACCAAAGTATTTTCACTGTAACACCACGCTTTTGCGCCCCAATTAAAGCATTCATTAATTCTTTATTTTTCGCTATAAAATAAGGCGTTGTAATTACAATCGAATGCTTCGCTTGTTTTATTAACTTTATATATTTTTCAGCGACGTGATGTCCATTGTAGCTAACCATCGTATGTAATGTATTCCCTTTACTCGCTTTATTCGTACTTCTTTTTATATGTTCTTTCGTATCTCGTTTCCAATCTAAAGCGAATTGCTCTTCTAAATCTTTTGCTCCTTCTCCTCTAAGCCGCACATGATAGTCACGCCAATATCCAAATCGCTTATCTTTCCCTAAGTACTCATCCCCCATATTAAAGCCACCCGTATAGCCAATCTCCCCATCAATTGTCGTAATACGACGATGATTACGATGGTGAAGTGAATAAAATCCGAATGGCAATTCAGGTTTTCTACTATATGTAAAATGTACACCACTTTCCCGCAATTCATTTTTCATCTTTCTTTCAAATGATAAATCATTAATGCGATCAACCGATAAATATACGTTTACTCCTTCTTTCGCCTTCTCCTTTAATAAGTTTAAAAAAGTATGGCTACTTTTATCATCCGATAAAATATAAAAATAAGTGTAAATAGATCGCTTCGCTTCACTTATATCAGTAAATAACTGTTTATAAAACGACTTCCCTTCCACATATAATTGAAAGTCACTATAATGAGGCGCATACTCTGTCGGCATGTTTTTCCCGGCTTCCATTTTCCTTCCGAGCGTAACGTCAATATGCATCCAAATTAAAATAACAACGAAAATAGCAATAATAATAGAAGTAACTCGCAATATCTTTTTAATCATTTGGATTTCCTTCCGATCATATTACTTACTATTTCGTAGTGTTTCATTAAATTACTTTTTCATACGAAATGTATTCCTTACTTTTAATTACGAACAAAAAAGGCGTGGCATTTACGCCACACCCTTTTTCATTAAACAAAGTTCCTCGCATCATTATTTCTTCCAAACTTATAAATAGCAATTAAGAAGAATGCTATCGCGAAAGCGAATAAAATTAAAATATTTAAATACAACTCAGAAAATGGAATGCCTTGCTGTAGTTTTGAAATCGTATCTAGTAACCAACGCTGCGGAAGGAAATCAGCTACTTTTTGTACTGCTTTCGGCATAATGTCGTACGGGAAATAACATCCAGCAAGTAAACATGTTGGTACTATTACTATATTTTGCATTGCATTTGAAGCAGTTGAACTTTTTGAAAAAGACACAATGACTAATGATAAACCAATTGCAATTAAAGCGAATATCATAAGCACACCAATCATAACTATGAAAGGCATATTTATAGTTGTGTGAAAAACATTCGTCATAAAGAATACTGCAATTACAATTTGTACTGTTAATATCATCATATTTACTGCGACATTAGATAATATAAATTTCTTTCCGTCAATCGGCGTTGATAATAATCTAAAATACGTTCTGTTCTCTTTTTCTTTTAAAATAAATCCTGATAAGTTCACTGCTGAAAATAACATAAACATAATAAGATAACCCATCGTTTGATTTGTCATATCTTTATTTTTTGAAGTATCTTCAAGTGTCTCAGACTTTACTTTAAATGAACTTTTTTGATAACCCGCGTACATACTATTAAACGTACTTTGATCGGCCCCTGCCACTTTACTAATCGCAGCGATGTTATCAACATAGTTATATAAATACGATTTTATAAATCCTGTTACTTGATCGCCTTTAATCGATGAAATCTCAATATGACTCGGTTTCCCTTCTCGAACACTTTCAGAAAAACCAGACTGTAATGTAATAACACCATCAAGTTTTTTTGAAGTGAGTTTATCTTCCACTTCAGATTCCTTAATTTTACTAACATTTACATGATTGAGTCCTTCTAAAAATTTCACTGTATCATTTGCGATAGGTTGATTTTCTTTATTTATAACCCCAATATTTAACGTTCCTTGCCCTACATTCCCATATATCGAAAAAGAAATGAGCGTTCCTATTATCGGCAAGCTAATAATAATGAGTAACCCCTTTTTATTTTTCAGAAGCACAGATAACGTTTTTTGTATGAGCCATAAAATATCTTTCATACTATAGCCCCTCCCGTCTACGTAATGCAATAATCGCAATTAATAAGAAGATTGCTGAAATCCCAAGATTTAAAGATATTACCGGCAGTGCCGCTCCTACATCATTTGCATAAATAATTTTCATAATAGCTGTGTTTGCCCACGTTAATGGTGATAAATTCGTAACGGAATTTTCTTCCACTACGAAATACGCACCACCAAAAATAGACGCTAGTTGCACAACAACCATAATAATCGCTCTAGATGCCTCACCTGTTTTTGTAATATATCCGATTCCTAAACCGAAGCTAATTGCTAGAAAGACTTCTGTTAGTAAAATAATAAATATGATTCCAATATGGTCGCCCCAATTCGCTTGAAAAACAAATTTACTAAATAAAACGACGAGTAATAGACAAAGTGCATTCGCTACAAGACTACCGAGCACTTTCCCAACGAAAATCTCAGCTTTACTTATAGGTGCTGCAATTAAACGATCTCCTGTTTTACGTATTCGTTCTCCTCGAATTAAAAAACTCGCCCCCATTGCAGCGTACAGTGCAATCATCGTCGTCATTACAACCGCATAGTAATCCATAGAACCTGGTTTTTTAGCAGCTTGTAAAGATGTTTCTTTAATATAATCATTATGATTTCCGTTTGAAATAACTGCGCTAACCTTACTCGGATCTACTTTTGCAACTTCGGCCGCTACGTTGTACTTATCAACAAATGTTGTAAGCATGCCTTCCACAATACTTCCCTCAATACTACTTTTGTCACTTCCATAAAATTTTGCACCATCTTTATTTAACTCTACATAAGCAGCATATTTATTTTGCTTCACTTCTTCTTTCCCATCTATACCTTCGGAAACTTTTTTTAAATGAATACCTGATTTATCGACTTCTTTCGTAAACGCTTCAAACGATTGAGAAAACGTGCTACTCGCTTCATCTTTATATAGCACTTGTATATCCTTAATCGCTTGACTATCGCTATTAAATGCGTTACTTAACGCTGTTCCTAATACAAGCATAAGCACAATCGGAAATGCTAACATAAAAACTAAAGTTCTTACGTCCCTGAAATCTCTTTTAATGTGCATCACTGCAATGTTAAAGATGTTCAATTGATGAACCTCCCTTTACCTTTTCTTCATTTACCTTTATTTATCTCGTAAGTTTCTTCCAGTTAACGTAAGAAATACTGTTTCTAAGTTTGGAGCCTGCTCCTCTAACGAACGAATTTCAATGTCATGATTAATGAAATGCTGAATAATTTTATTTAAATTATTTAATCCTGCATCCGAGTTTACCTTGATTACGTTCTCTTCAATTTGAACAGCTTTCACACCATTTATCTCTTTTAAATTTTCTACATCTAAGTTTTCTACTGACTTTACTTCAATCCAAATATCTTTCGTATCTGTAATAATCGCTTTTAACTGTTCTTTCGTTCCTTCTGCAATTACTTTACCGTGATCGACAATTGCTATTTTCGTACAAATCTCTTCTACTTCTTCCATGTAGTGACTCGTATAAATAATCGTACTTCCCATTTCATTTAATTTTCGGACAGACTGAAGAATGTAGTTCCTTGACTGCGGATCAATTCCAACTGTCGGTTCATCCATAATAATTAACTTCGGTCTATGTGCGATTGCACAAGCGATATTCAGTCTTCGTTTCATCCCGCCAGAAAAGTTTTTTGGGTAACTTTTATGTTTATCACTAAGGCCTACAAATTGAAGTGCTTCCTCTACTCTCGCTTTTAGCTCGGCTCCTCGTAATCCATACAATCCAGCAAAGAATTTCACATTTTCATAGGCAGTTAACTCTTCATAAATCGCAATATCTTGCGGAACGATACCAATATTCATTTTCGCAAATCGATTATGTTTCTTTATATTTTTTCCTAATATGCTAATTTCACCTTCATTACTTCTTAACAAACCAGCAATCATATTAATCGTTGTACTCTTACCAGCACCATTCGAACCTAAAAAGCCAAATATTTCTCCTTCTTTAATAGATAAAGACATATTATCTACCGCGATGAAATCACCAAATTTTTTCGTTAAATTTTTAATTTCCAATGTGTTCATCATTTCACCCCTATTTCGGTTTCTCTGCTTTTATTATAAACAAAAAGAATGAACCTGCTCAGTGCAGAAGTTCACTCTTTTCACATGAGATTATTCACTTTTTTCATATGAGATGATTCATCCCTCATATCGGCAACAACATCGTTACTGAAAAACCACTTGTTCCATCTACAATAATTTTTCCGTTTACTGATGCTGTTCGCTCCTCCATCCCCATAATACCGAGGCCTTTCTTAACAAGAGCTGCGCCTTTACCATTATCCTTCACTTGTACTTTCACCATCTTGTTCAGTACATGAATATCGATTGAAATGACTGTCGCATCAGCATATTTCATCGCATTTGTTAACGCCTCTGTAACGTTTTCACCGATAATTTTCCACTGAATGGGAGAAATCATATCTAAGTTACCTTTATAAACGAAAGGAATATTCATATCATGCTTACCGGCAAATTCCTCTATGAATAATTTCATACGATGAATGCCAATTTGCTCAGTTGATGGCTTCATATTTTTTAATGTAATCCGAATGCTTTCAATTCCATCTTTTGAAATATGAATGGCATTTTGTAATAACTCCGCAGATTTTTCTTTATCTATTTCCATTAATCTCTTTGCTGCTTCCATTTGAATTAGTGCACCTGTCATTGAGTGACCGATTTTATCATGAATTTCTTGAGATAGTCGATTTCTTTCCTCTAATTTAAATGTGTATTCAGATTGCCTTATGTAATCTTTATTTTCATTTAAGCTTTTCGTAAGTCTTTGTATGTCTTTTCTCATTTTATCATTTTGCATTTCTAGTTTTAATAATCGTGCTATATAGCGATGAGCTATCGTTAAGGAAAAAAAACAAAATGCACTAATCAGTCCATACGTCATTTGAATACCTTCACCTATAAAAATAATAGGAAGAATCATAATGAAAAAGATTAACCATTTCTTTTTTATGTAATAATTTGCAATTTCATATAAGTTCAAAGGTAAAAACAAAATAAAAAACGGATGAACCTTCCATGTAAATAACATAACTACGCCAATTGACACACAAGTTAATATGTTTTTGTACGTATCTTTTTTAAATATAGAGATCAACACATTGACAGAAAGATATAAAAGCAAAGTAAGTATAATCCACGGTAAGTTCGTAACATTTAAATGAATGTAGCTAAACACTATATATAAAAAGACAATAAGTTTACTTACAGTTAACCAAAATTCCATAACATTAATCTACTTTCCCTGTTAAGTAATAAATCGCAATTTGTGTGCGATGTTCTAGTCCAGTTTTCCCTAAAACTGATGTAATATAATTTGCAATCGTTCCTTCAGATATGAAAAGTTGCTTCGAAATTTCTTTATTTGAGAAACCTTTCGCAATTAATGCGATAATACTAAGCTCTCTTTCTGTGAAAAGGCTCTTATCAATTTTAGATTCTTCCTCTTTACTTTCCATTAAATTAGACTTAATTTTATCAAGCACTACATCTTGCATAACAGTTTGACCGTTATAAACTCCTTTTATCGCATCACGAATCCGCTCCGGATCATTATTTTTTAATAAATAACCTTTCGCTCCGTTTTTTACTGCATCCAAAATATATTCATCATCATCAAACGTCGTTAAAATGAGAGGCTTCGTTTTTGTCTCTTCACAAATTAACTTCGTCGCCTCTACCCCGTTCATGTTTGGCATACGAACATCTAAAAGCGCAATATCAACTTCATACTTTTTACAATACGCTACAGCTTCTTTTCCATCATTTACGGTATCTAATACTTCAAACTCTTCATATGTATTTAAAATAATTTTCATACCTTCTCTAATAAAAGAATTATCATCGGCTATTAATATTTTAATTTTCATGTTTGTTAGTATGGACCTTATCCTACTAACATTCACATCCTTTCTCCATGTAGCATTTCCTCTTTGCTCATTATATACTTCTCTTTACCATTTTTTCACACCTTTTTCATATAGCCCTCCTGCTAAAAATATATTATTCTTTTTTTATAACATGTGTAGGGTGACTTATCATTTCTTACGTCTATATAATAGAATGCGTCAAAAAGGAGGGAGAGACCGATTGAGGAAAAACAATTAGTTGCAAAAGCACAGCAAGGAAGCGAACATGCTTTTCGTATCCTTGTACAAACATATCGTCATTATATTTTTCAAGTTATCTTTTCCATTTTAAGACATGAAGAAGATGCTAAAGATGTTACACAAGAAGTATTCGTAAAAATTCACGCCTCTCTCCAAAATTATCAATTTCGCGGATTAAAAACGTGGATGGCACGTATTGCCACCAATCACGCTATTGATTATAAGAGAAAAAAAGCTAGAGAAAACGAAGAACTCTCCTTATGTAAAGAAACTGCGGAAAATATAAAAGCCTCTCATAATATCGAGGCTTTATTATTGACGAAAGAGCAAAAATTACTCATTGCTCAAAAACTGCGAGAACTTCCCGACAATTACCGTGACGTCGTTCTCGCACATTACTTAGAAGAAAAAAGTTATCAAGAAATTGCTTTGCAAGAAAATATTGAAGTGAAAACAGTCGAAATGAAACTGTATCGGGCAAGAAAATGGATTAAAAAACATTGGAAGGAGGAAGAGTTTCTATGATGCATTATTCAAAAGAAGATTGGCGCAATTATACATTAGATGTTATATCAAACAATGAACGTGAATCTATGGAAGAACATCTTTATGAATGTGATCATTGTTTAGCACTTTATATGGAAAGTATTGATGAACAACACGAAAACCTTCCAATGATAAATGATGATTCATTTACGAACGAAGTTATGACGCAAATTAATTTTGAAACGTTACAGCCTAATGAAAATATAAAAACAAACTCACTAAAGCGCACAATTATTCACTACATAATTGCGACTGCGGCTACAATTATTTTTATGGTAAGTGGTTTATTCCAGTATATTTTCACAGCGACATCAAATTTCGAGAAATCTTCAAAACATAACGAGTCTTCTATCTCACAACAAATTGTAAACAAATCGGTAGACACATCAAAAAAGGACGGAGGTTCAAAGCATGAATAAAAATCCCTTTTTAGCACTTGTATTAGGGCTAATTCCTGGGCTTGGACATTTATATTTAAAGAAATTCGGACGATTTATTTTATATAGCGGAGGGGCTTTATTTCTATTTATCTTTGCAGCATTTTGTACAATAGCATTAGGAGCGCGTGATATTGCTTTTCTTTCTCTATTTTTACTAGTCGTGTTATGGGCGATCAATTTATTAGATTTAGTTATCACTATTATTAATCAATCGAAAAAACAAGCAGCCGGAGAATTTACAGAGTCCTCTAAAGAAAGCGAACGATTTTATATCATTCTTCTATCAATCATTCCTGGGCTTGGTCATTTTCAATTAGGACTTATGCAACGCGGACTTACATTTTTAGTCGCTTGCACAGGAATCGGAAGTATGATTATATTCGTTGCACTCTTAACATCTCAAGGAAGTTTCCTTATCTTCCTTATTACGTTACCTGTTTTATGGATTTATAATTTCTTCGATGTTGTTCAGCAACTACAGAAAAAAGAACGTGGCGAGCAATTAGTTGATCGTACTATTTTTGAAGACTTTGAAGAGCACCGAGAACAAGGAAAGAAAAGTAAAACATTTGCTTCTATTTTAGCGATGTTCCCTGGAGCAGGACATATGTATTTAGGCTTACAACGCCGTGGTCTTCAGCTTATGGCAGCCTTTTTACTATCCATTTATTTACTCGATTTATTAAGACTCTCTGCGTTTTTATTTTTAGTACCAATCATTTGGTTTTATAGCTTTTTTGACACATTACAGCAAACAGCCAAATACGGAAAAGAACGCGTACATGACGAACCTATCATCGACTATTTTATAAATCATCAAAGATGGATCGGTATCGGTTTAATTACACTCGGTGGTTATTATTTATTAGATCAAACAGTCCTTCCTATTTTGAATGATTATTTTGTAACTATATTTAATATTCATCTTAGCGAACTATATTATCGCTATTTCCAAACATCTATCGTTGCTCTCCTTTTAATTGGTGGCGGCTTTAAATTGTTACTTGGAAATAAAGAAAACAAAGGTGGTACAAACGAATGAGAACATGGCGCGTTGGAACATTCTCAATGGGGCTTTCCATTATTACATTAGGTTGTTTCTTACTATTTTCAGTTATGAAAGGCACTCAAGTATTGGATACATTAACAGCATGGTGGCCTGTTTTACTTATTATACTTGGCGCTGAAATTTTACTATACCTTCTATTTTCTAAGAAGGAACAATCATTTATTAAATATGATATTTTTAGTATTTTCTTTATTGGAGTTTTAGGAAGCGTTGGAATTGCTTTTTACTGTTTATTATCAACTGGATTACTAGAAGAAGTTCGTCATTCTATTAACACAACTAGGCAAACGAGTAATATTCCAGACGGACAACTTGATATACCTGAATCTATCAAAAAAATCGTAGTGGATGCGGGGCATCACCCTCTAACGATAGAGGGAAATAATACAAATCAAATTCATCTTTTTGGAACATATGAAATGACGACAAAGGCAAATGAAAAACCTAATTTAAAACAAGAGGATTTCCTTTCAGTTCAAACGGCTGGAGAAACGATGTATATAACGTTAAAACCATTACCGGTTCAGCATACGTTTTTTAACTTCGCACCACAGATGAAACAAACACTCGTTCTTCCGCAAAATAAAAATGTAGAGATCCGCGCTTCGAATAACGAACTATCTCTTTATCCAGGTCAATTACAAAATAATTGGTTTGTACAAAACAGTTCAAACGTATCTGTTCATTTAACTAAAGAAAGTGATGTTTCTTTAACAGCCGTAACAAATCAAAAAGAAACTCACGGAAACACACCTTGGGAACAAGTAGAAGATTTAGCGAAAAAAGAAAATAATTCTTCAGAAGAAAATCCAGAATTAAATGGGCAAGAACATTGGTATAAAAACTCGATAAAAACAGGAAATGGAACGTACAAATTAAATATTGAGAAAGCTTATAATTTAAATATGAGCGTTATCGAAAAATAAGAAACCTTCCACAATTGTGGAAGGTTTTTCTCATATAATCGCTTTTATTCCTTCTAAAATTAATCCAATCATAAAACCACAAACAGCCCCGTTCACACGAATCCACTGCAAATCTTTACCGACATTATTTTCAATCATTTCGATTAATGTTTTATCATCTAACTTATCAAGGTTTTCTTGCACAAGCTTTCCAATTTTCGAATGATTCTTTTCAACAATAGTAACAACTTGTTTTTGTAACCAATCTTCTATTTTTTGAACAGTCAGTTCGTCTTCTTTTATTTTATTCATTTGTGTTTGTAAGAATGGAACAACATATTTATCAGCAAATTCTTCATTCTTCACAAAGGTAACTGCCCTACTCTGTACTTGCTCTAGCATTTCTTTTATTTTGTCTGTAGCATCCCAATTTGCAATCCATTTTTCTTTCCACTTCTCTAATTCCTGTAATAAAGATTCATTTTCTTTTACATTTATAATCTCTTGACGAATTTTCGCTAATATAAGTTGTCTTGTGCTATTATCTGCATCTTGTAAGCTGTTAATATTACTAATGATAAACTTCTGCAAAATGCCGCCGATTTTATCTTCATCTACAATATTCATAAATGATTTCAAAGTAAACTGCAGGAATCCATCTACTTTTATGTTTTCCATCGCCTTCATACCTAAGCTTCCGAGCTGATAACGTGCTTCATCTTGAGCCGTCCAATCTTTCACTTTTACTAATATGTAATCAAGTGTTTTTTCATCATATTCTTGCACTACTAATTGATCCACGAGAACTTGTAATATGTTACTTGTGTTAATTGTATGCAAATACGTTTTTAATTCTTTTTCAATAATAACTGCTAATTTTTCTGTATCTATTTGAAGAATCGCTTTCTCAGCAATTGTTACAATTCCTTTTTTCACAGCGTCAGACTGTAACTCTTTCTCAGCAATTTGCAGTACCATTTGTGCTAGCTGCATTTCTTTTACTTTACTTGTAATACTTTCTTTCGTCAGCCATTCATTTTCTAACGTAGAAACGAGACCCTTTGTTACCCGTTTCCGATTTTTAGGTAATAATGCTGTATGTGGAATTGGAATTCCCAACGGATGACGGAATAAAGCTGTAACCGCAAACCAATCTGCAAGTCCACCAACTAACCCAGCTTCAAATCCCCCTTGAATAATCTCCCCAGCTACCGTTCCTTGAAAAGGGATGGAAGCCGCAAAACCTACGCCCATAACCCCAAGCGAAATACCCGCTATATATTTAGTCTGTAATGACATCGTATACACATCCTCTTATTATGTAAAATAAAGCTTTTTGTTATTTTTATTCGATATTAGCAATCCTTTATATCTATACTATAAAGAACTAGTGCGAAAATAACAAAGAATTTTATGTACATGAAAAAAATGAGGCTGTAAATAGCCTCATTTTTATTTACACGTTAATTCCAAACCTTTCTTATAATACCCATTCATCACGTCTTCCGGAACCATACTCCCACCAGTTCCCCACACAATATGAGTACCTTTCTTCACCTTCTCTGTTAACTGTTGTTTTTGTAAATACTCATTTTCAGCTTTACATACATTCAACGGCCCTATCATACCCGCTAATGCAGAAGGCTCTAAATAAATATTTTCAGTATCAGCCAGTTCTTTTAATAATCTATATAACTCTTCATCACTTACTGTATAATTTCCACTCAAAAATGGTTCCATCGTTTTACCGACAAATCCAGATGGTCTTCCTACTGCAAGCCCATCCGCATCAGTTACATTGTCAATCCCGATATCTTGAACGGCAATTTTATCGTGAAGCCCTGTCATTAAACCGAGTAACATACACGGAGAGTGCGTAGGCTCCGCAAAGAAACAGTGCACATTGTCTTTGTACAATAACTTTAAACCAAATGCTACTCCGCCAGGCCCGCCACCTACCCCGCACGGAAGATAAACGAATAAAGGGTGCTCTTCATCTACTACAATTTCTAACTCTTCTAATTGTTTTTGTAAACGTGATGCTGCTACTGCGTATCCTAAAAATAAATCATGTGAGTTTTCATCATCAACAAAATAACAGCTAGGATCTGCATCTGCTTGCAGTCTTCCTTCTTCTACTGCTTTACTATAATCAGCTTCATATTCAATAACGTTTACACCTTTACTTCTTAATAAATCTTTTTTCCATTCTTTTGCGTCTGCCGACATATGAACAGTCACATTAAAACCTAATTTCGCACTCATAATACCGATGCTAAGCCCTAAATTGCCAGTAGAACCTACTGCAATTGAATACTTCGCAAAAAAACCTCTAAATCTATCACTATCTAAAATTGAATAATCATCTTTCCCTGTTAACATTCCATACTGAAGTGCCAGTTGCTCTGCATGTTTCAGCACTTCGTATATTCCGCCTCTAGCTTTTATTGATCCTGATATCGGAAGCCCGCTATCACATTTTAATAGTAATCCCCCTAAAATAGGTTGCCCATAACTTTTCTCTAAAGATTGTTTCATAGAAGGTATTTTCACTAAAGGTGATTCTATAATACCGCCTGTTTCCTTCGTTTCAGGAAATACTTTCGCAATATATGGTGCAAAACGCTTTAATCTCTCTTCCGCGTCTTTTACATGTTCTTCATTAAGTGGCGAATTTTTTATTGCTGTTTCATACTTTTCCATATTCGGGTTTATCCAAAATACTTCTTCTGTTGCGATTAAGTTATTTACTAGTGGATATTGCTCTTTTAATGCCTCTATCTCCTTCATTCCTCTTCCTCCTCATATCCTTGTAGATAGCCATATAATAAATTATAATTAAATTAATTTTAATATAGTTTAACATAAATAATTCATTTTAGTTAATTTAAATTTAATTTATTTAAATATAATTTAATAATTATTAAGGAGCATTTATTATGGAAAATATAGATATTGGTAAAAAGATTGAAAAACAAAGAAAAGAAAAAGGATTAACTAGTAAAGAATTAGCAAAGATGGCCGAAATCACACCATCAATGCTTAGTCAAATTGAACGTGGTTCTGCTAACCCTTCTATTCAAACATTAAAGGTACTTGCAAAAGCTCTTGATGTTCCAACATTTAGTTTTTTACTTGAAGAAAATAATACAGACGATTTAATTGTACGTTCTCATAAAAGAAAAAAAATGATTATCGATAATTTATCATATGAATTGTTATCACCTGATTTCACAGGAAATTTAGCAACAGCAATTATGACTATCCCACCGAATACTGCTTCATCAGAAAATGTTCTAGAACATAAAGGTGAAGAATTAGCATTTGTATTAGACGGAAAAATCACATTGCACTTAAATGAAGAAGAATACACATTAGAAACTGGTGATAGCGTAAAAATACCAGCTTATTTAAAACATAAATGGGTAAATCAATTCGAGAAAAATGCGATTGTTTTATTTTCTGTTACTCCGCCGATTTTTTAATTCATATGATGATACAAAAATAGCCATGCATAGATGCTCTCCGTGCATGGCTACTTTTATTTTTTTGGTACGAACAAAATCCCTAGACTAATAACACAAAAACTGAGTATTTGCTGTATTGAAAGACCAACTAAAACCGAATTTTGTTCACTAATAAGTGAAATAATGATATGAGCAATTCCCTCGCAAATTAGAAAAAAGCTTATATTCTTTCCATTTCCTAATCTTTCATTTTTAATCCATAACGAGCCAATTATACCGAGTGCGAGTATAATCTCATACATGAAAATAGGATGATACAAAAATTTTGATTCATATATTTTCATCCCCCACGGCAGTGTCGTTTGTGCACCTACTTCTTGATGGAATATAAAATAAAAGATTATACTCACGCAAAATCCAAAAGGTAATGTATCAAGTAAAATCCGAAGAGAAAATTGCTCTTTTTTACTTTTCCAAACAATATATATACTCGCAATTACGCACCCTACTATAATATGCTGAATACTTCCTACAGCTAATAATGCTGGCATTGGCGCCCCAATGGCCCATACCGGATTTAAAATTGCCGGTGCGAATTTCCATACTAATACAATGATAAGAAAGCCATTCGTTACTGCATCCATCATTTTTTCATATTGAATATTTTGCTTTTTCATCCTTAGTTTCATTAGAGTAAATCCAAATAAACTTCCTATTATAAGAGAAACGGGTTGTAACCTCACCATCCACTCCATCACTATGAAATCCCCTCTTAATTCTCAATTATTTTCTTAAACTTCTCTTCTAATTGATCTGGAGGTAATACACCTCGTGCATGATCTACAATAATTCCATCTTTATTAACAAAAAATGTCGTTGGTAAAGAAAATACTTTATAATCTATTCCAGCTACTCCGTCCATATCTAATAGAACAGGAAATTTAAATCCGTGACGATCTGCAAATGCGCTCGCTTCTTGTACTGGATCCCCGATTGTTGCATTTACCGCAAAGATTTCAACATCCTCCTTATATTTATCATACAAACGAACTAGATCAGGAGCCTCCATTTCACATGGACCACACCATGATGCCCAAAAATTAATAACATATGGTTTTCCCTTTGCATCATTTAACGAATAAAGCTTCCCATCTAATCCTTTTAATGTTATGTTCGGCGCTTTAAATCCCACTTGTGGTAATACTTCCTTCTCTTGTAACTCCGCTTGTTTCGCTTTTCTTTCTTTTTCTTCTTTCTTAGTATTATAAAAGTTAACTCCGGCCCAAATTAGTGCCCCAGCTAGTATAATAGCAATTAGTTTCTTCACTTTTCTTCCTCCTCATTTCTAAAATCCCGTAAATCCGCCGAATAGACGAATAAAGAACGCTGTAATTTTCGTCATTTGATTTGTGTATAATAAAACCCCTGTTAAAATCATCATTCCACCGCCGATTTTCATCATGACATTGGCATAAGTAACAATCCATTTTACCTTTCCAATAAAAAATGCCATCACGAA
The DNA here is from genome assembly GCF_008042285.1 of Bacillus sp. AR13-1. Classification (NCBI taxonomy): domain Bacteria; kingdom Bacillati; phylum Bacillota; class Bacilli; order Caryophanales; family Bacillaceae; genus Bacillus; species Bacillus sp. AR13-1. Next base: position 103,955 of record NZ_QNUA01000043.1, on the reverse strand, counting down.
AAACGGAACTGCAAAGCCAAGAGTATATGCCGTAATATAAAGAAGCGCACTTTCCGGATTGGTCGCCCCGAGCATAAGCACTGCAGAAAATATCGGACCAACACACGGTGTCCATCCTGCTGCATATGTCATGCCGACCAAAACTGAGCGAATATATCCTGTCGATTTACTTCTATACTGCACTTTTTTCTCTGCCATAAGCCACTTAGGCTGAAACAATCCAGTCATAAATAACCCCATCAAAACAATAAAAACCCCACCAATTTGTTGAATCAATCTTTGATTAGATGAAAAAGTAATCCCAATCCAACTCACCGATAAACCTAACGCATAAAATATAACCGAGAAACCGATCATAAAAAATACTGTATGTATAATCGCTGACTTTTGCATAATCCCACGATTTTCTTTTAAATCTTGAATAGACACACCTGTAATATATGATAAATAAGATGGATATAGCGGTAAAGAACATGGTGATATAAATGAAAGTATCCCAGCCCCTACTACTAGCCAAATTGTTAAATCCGCCGCATTCATTTTATTCCCCCTAAATACACTACAATGCGTAGTGTTAATTATTAAAAAAAGAGGCTATATGCACTCTCCGACAATAAGTACAATCGACATACAAAATAGCCCTAACGTTACATATACTGAATTTGTATGTAATGGTATATTCAGCTTAACAACTTTCTCATTCAACACTTGCTCAATTCGTAAATTAATTGCGGTTTTCGCAAACGACGCTGTAATACATTGATTTTCCATCGTCTTTATTTTAATTAACTTTAATAATGCACTACCTAGCTCAAATGAAGATTTCATTTTTTGCATCGCATATTTATCTGCTGATAGCTCTTGATATACATGATAACGCTGCAACATCCCTTTTAATATAGGAATATACATCATTCCCTCAGCTAACAATGTAAAGAAAAATAACTTTAATGGATCTCGATTTTTTTGATGATATTCCTCATGTAATACAATCGCATCAATTTCTTCCTCAGAAAATGCCTGAAACATTCCTTCTGAAATGACAATTTTCGGTCGAAATAATCCAATTGTAAATGCCGTAATCTGTAACGTTGATAATACGTACACTTGCTTTCCTTTTCTAGTAATAGACACGAGATTTCTTTTCAATCTTTTACTATAAAAAAATTGCTTCCAAATTCTTTTACTCATAATGATTACAGTAAATAACAGTAATCCGGCTATCATTATACGAAGTATTGATAGTTCCCTCATATGTTTTTGTAATTCAAATAAACAAAATTGAGAAAGGAAAAATGCTTTATTTTGAAAAAGAAATGGGTATGTAACGTAGTATACTAACATGCTTAAAAAAAGCACACTAATAGTCACTGCTAACAAAACGATTTTACGCATTTGCCACTTCATTTTATCCGTCCTCTTTTTTTAGCCGACTTAATTTCTCTTCTAATTTTTTTATTAAAGATGGATCAGCTTGTTCTAACTCATCTATCATATGGTTCACAACAAGATCTCCAAATTCACCCATTAATTCCTGTGTCATTTTCTTCGTTTGATTAGATAAAAATTCTTCCTTCGTTTGTGTAGTACGATACATACCACTTCTTTTCACAATATGCTTTTCTAAATGTGCTTTCTCTACTAATCTGTTCATAACTGTCATTACAGTATTAAAATTCACCGGGGATTCTTCACTTAATCTCTGTTGCACATCTTTAATGGTAATACCCTCAGTAGCCCAAACAATTTCCATTATTTTCGCTTCAAGCGGTCCGAAAAAGTGATTTAACCCTTGCTCATTTAACTTGTAGTTTTGAGTAAACATCGTATGGCCCCTTTCACACTACAGATTGTAGTATAAAATATATAGAAGGTCAAACATAAATGATATTAACTGATACTTAAATGAATCCTAATCTCCACTAATTAGTTATCTGTACCACGTTCGATTCATTGTAAACCTAACTTCTCTCCAAATGTATCATAGAGATAATATTCTAATATTTGCACACTAAATTTCTCATTACGCCCAAGTGCAAATAATTCCCGATCTTTAGCTACGATAGTATCTAATGGAATCACCACATTATCCACTATTTTTGTAATTTCAATTATATTACTTTCTACGTTTACTGCTGTTTTAAATTCAATATTTTCTAATACTATATGTGAACGTCTTCCTGATGCAAAAAAAGTAAAGTTAGGGTTTTTAAAAATTCCAATTTCACTCTCTAACGGATATAAATATTTATAAATTATATCTCTGTGTCCATCTTTTATTATTTTTTCATCTTTTTCATCATCTAAATATTCTTTCACCTTCGCTGCGAACTCAAATCGAAAATCCACTCTTTCACGCTCCCTCTTTTTAGTCTACGCTAATAAATATATTAATATAATTTAACTATATTATAAAATAAGTTCCTATAAAAAGTAAAAAACACTTTTGTAAAACTTTTGGTATTCCCTGTACTTTTTAAATATAAATACTCTTTCAACATTCATTAGTACGTCGTTATATTCATTTAAACATATTGTTCCCATATTTTGAAACAATATTTTCCAGTATTATATATCAATAAAGTGAAACTTTAATCAATGGGGGGTGTTCATCCCCCATTGATTATTAGCCCACACCAATCGGGCGTTTACGGGCAGCAGGGCTCCCGCCTAACTGCTTTGCTCCAATCGAATTTTGAGACGGGAGTTTACTGCCCGCAAATAGCGGGCTAAACTGCTTCTAATTCCTTTCTATCCACAGCTATCGACTCCTTATGCTATTTCAATATATTGTTCACTTTATTTCCCCTTATTCATTAAATCACAGAAGGAATGTAACTCCCCACTATCGAATTTTTACATAACAAATATTATTAGGTGGTGCTTTACTATGAAATTAGCAGTCATTGGTGGCGGTGATTTACAAGATCCAAATCACTTGCATATTAATGAACGACTTATAGAATTAACGAATAAACAATACCCAAAAGTATTATTCATTCCTACAGCTAGTCGTGATGATGAAGGATATATAAAGTTATTTTTAGCAACATTTGAAAAGCAATTACATTGTGAGGTTCAAATTTTACGCATTTCAACCGAAACACCTACTAAATATGAAATAGATGAGATGATTCATTCTGCCGATTTAATTTACCTTGGCGGTGGAAATTACGTTCACATGCTTGAACAATGGAAAGAACATAAACTAGATGAAAAGTTACTATTTGCTTTAAAACGTGGAACACTTATTGCAGGATATAGTGCCGGTGCTATGTGCTGGTTCACATCTAGCATTCGTTCAGATTATGAAGGTTCCGGTTATATAGAAAGTAGTGGCTGGGGTATTGTTAACAAAAGATTTTGTCCCCATTACAATCAATTAAATAGAATGAATGCCTTCCATACGTTTTTACAAACTCACCAAGGTAATATAGAAGGTATTGCATTAGAAGATAATTGCGCTTTATATATTACAGAAGGTTCATTTGAAATTATCGGTGAGCCAGATACAGCTTGGGAGTTTTATATGAATAATGGAGAACTCATTAGACAACATTTTGACATAACTTTAAAAAGTTATTTATAAGCATTCATAAAAAAATGTCCCTAAGTATAATGACTTAGGGACATTTTCATCTTTTAACTCACTAATCGTGTAATTCGTTTCTTCTGCCATGAAAGCTTATAATATGCATACTGTAATATTAAGCTGACAATGAATGCAGCTGGATACCCAATCCATATCCCTTCTATTCCAAGGCTCGTATGGTAAGAAAGATAATACGCCACAGGTACTTCAACAAGCCAAATTGATACAACACTGATTACAGTTGGCCATAGTACAGTACCACTTGCTCGCATTGTCGCACTAATAATTTGTGCATGACCGAAAATTAAGTAGCTCCATAATGTAATCATGATTAGACTATGAGCAATGTCAATTGTATTTTGACTTGTTAAAAATAGTGCTAAAATATCTCTTGAGAACAAGTAAATAAGAGATATTAATACACCACCAATGATATAATTCATAATAATTCCGGCCTTAACAACTTTCTGTAATCGATCAAATTGGTTCGCACCAATTGATTGCGCTGCAAAAATTGATACGGTAATGCCGAGGCTAACCGCTGGCATTTGTACATAACTTGCAACTTGGTTCACAACACCATACGCCGCTGTTGCATCTGAACCGTACCGATTTACAAATGCGATTACCGCGATCTCTGATAATGAAACTAATATCATATTAATACTCGCTGGAATACCGAGGCGTAACAATAATTTTAATAACTCCCAGTCCATACGAAGATATTTTCTTACTGTCCCGTCTAATTGTAGTGGATGATTTTTCTTCTTTAAATACACTAGCATGACAATAAACGTAATAACTGTAGATATAACTGAAGCATAGGCTGCTCCGTAAACATCTAATTTCGGAGCTCCTAACCAGCCAAAAATAAGAATTGGTAATAAAATCATATTTAGCGCTGTACTTACGATTAAAAAGTAAAATGGCGTTTTTGAATCTCCTGTACCTCTCATAAATGTTGTATATGCAAAATATAAGAATAACACTGGCATAGATATAAATAAAATTCTTGCGTAATGCACACTTATTTCAATAATATTTTCTGGCGTTCCCATAAGACGCATAATATCCATCGCAAAAATACTACCTATTATCGCCAACACGACTCCGATAATAAAAGTAAACGTAAGCGTCGTACCAACGATAGCTTTTAAGCGCTCCTCATTTTTAGCACCAAATGCCTGACCAATTAAAATTGAACTACCGGAACCAATTCCAATTACAAATGAAACGAGTAGGAAAAATAACGGGAAAAATGCCGATATAGCTGCTAGATCATTTACGCCTAGCCATCTTCCTACTACTACCATTCCAAATAACTGTCCAACTGATTGTAATACATTACTTAAAAGTAACGGCACTAAAAACATGGACATCGATTTCCATATCGGCTTATGTTCTGTTTCTGACTTCTGTGACTCTACACCTTCTTTATTGTTATCTGTAGGTGGTTTCAAATTTCATTTCTCCTTTTATTTAAAATCTGCACAGTTAAATCCGTGCTCAAATAGTTGTAATTACTCCAACCATTTCTATACTGTTTGCTCGTCAAAGTAATTGCCTCTTCCACTCACTATTTTCAAATTCATCATAGAACTTTAACATATTTTTCATATCTGTAATCCTCTATCTCTTTGTATAGTTGTTTTTATTATGTGCATCTATTCATTTTCTTCTCTTCATTCTTATAACTTCACCCAATATTGGCTTCCATCAGCTGTTCTATCTAAAAAACCATATTCGATTAAATATCTTCTCAAAGTTACAAAATCCGGATATATATTTTCTAAAACTGTATTCACTTCTTTTTCAGTATACTTTTTATTACTATCGAATTTCTTCACTAAATGACGTAATATAATCAATTTACGCTTTTGCTTTTTTGGAAATTTAGAAAGCGGTCCATCCAAACCTTCTGTAAAATGCACTGTTAAAACTTCAGCATTTTCTTCCTCTGTAATATTGTATCTATCATCCACCATCGTAGCTGTTCTATGAATCGGTACAAATTTAGTTTGAACTTTTGATTTTTCTTCTGACAATTCCATTAACGCTAAAAATACTTTCGCTTGCTTCATTTTCTCGCGCAATGTAAATCGATGATTGCGAATCGTCGATGTGCTCCCGCCATCCATTTCTTTTACAATCTCTTTATCGTTAAGTCCCATATGGAAAAACTGAACCATTTTCTTTTGCAAATCAGTTAAGCCTGTAAACTTTTTATCAAGATTTAATAAATATTCAAACATAGATGTATGCTCATTTTGAATATGCAACTGTACAAACTTCTCTGCTTCATACAAAACTTGATTTTCTTGATAAATAACCCCTTTAATAAACGTTTCTCCACAAGCTAAACAAACATACTCCTCTGCTTCCTCGTCAAATACATACCCTTTCTTCAATTCCTCTATCGACGCATCCCAAAACTTCTCTGAAATATCACTCATACTAAACATTCCTCCAAAGGGTTTATTAAAACCATAAACAAATTACGATACCGTTTATTACCACTCCATCATCTTACCATACCAAAAGCAAACAATTCAATATTTCGTTTACCTATTTTACAAACTTTTATAAAAATATCTATTTATGCATTATAAAAAGGACTTATCCCAACAAACAGCGAATGTGTTTTTAGAAACCACTTATTATTAAGATGTGAAATATGCTGTTCAATATTTAAGTGCTACAAACCTAATTCAACATGGAACCGGCATTCACACATTCCAAAACTTCAGCATTCAATTTTAACTACAAAAAAGGTGTTTCCATATACGAAAACACTTTTTACCTTTTATATATTTTATAAACAACCTCTACTAAAACTTTACTTGCTTTTACAAATACATGTTTTCGATTTCCATCCTCAACGAATCTATTTGAACAACCACTAATCATCATACAACTAATTATGACTATTACTTTAATACTTTTTCTGCAAATCATTTTATGCAACTCCACTTTTGAAAACTCCATTCAAATTTACCCCATCAAAAAAAGTTTACACGAATAATGAAACGTAAGAATATGTAATGTTGCATATTTTTACGTTTCATTACAATATTGTGATTTAATTATTTTAATGACTGGTATACCGAGGTGATTTACTTGAAATTTAAAGCGAAAAAAAATCCATTTCATATCATTTTAATCTCATTATTTTTAGTCGTTTTTTTTATTTCTCTATTCTTTCAAAATGAGAATTCTATTTTTTTCACTCTCATGATGCTCTTAAATATCGTGAATCTCTCTTCTTTCTATTTTTCTCATTACAAAATAACGGAATCTGCCCTTATTGTTAAACATGGTTTCATACTCCGTACTGAAATTCCATTTGAAAATATACGCCACATTAAATACTCTGGTAAAAAGCTTCGTTCAGAAAATTGGACAAGACAACAAATAGAAGTTCATTATAATTTATTCGACTCAGTAACATCTTTCGTACCACAAGAAGAGGAGAAATTCATTTCACTCTTAAAAGAAAACTGGCCAAATGTGAAAATAATCAATAGCACCTCAAATGAATAATTTTGTTTGAGACAGTTCAATGCTATTAGGATAACTATATAAGAATTGAATATCCTCCCCAAGTAAAACCGCCGTTTACATATTTATTCTCCCCTCAGGCTAACTCCCCAATAGTTAGTCTATTTTTTATTACATAAAGATACTACGCCTTCATCACAAACAAACGATACGAACATACACTATTTCTAGAAAAACAAACTACTACACAAAATGAATGAAAGGTGCTTATTATGTATGAGTTAAGTTATGAAGGATTAACAGGTGAAATTATTACAAGATATGATTGTGAGTACGAAGAAGCTAGACAAGAATGGAATCGGGCTATTCAAAAGTTTCCTTTAGCTATCATTTATTGTTTTACGAAATGGGATGTTAGTAATGCGATTATTTGGGCGAGAAAAAATGAAATTGCTATTCGCATTCGTTCTGGTGGACACCATTACGAAGGATATTCTGTCGGAAACAATGTCCTCGTAATTGATATAAGTAAAATGAACTGTATGCAGCTTAATGAACATAAAAATACATTAGTCATTCAAGGTGGTGCTCAAAATAAACAAATCTATGACTTTATCTCTTCAAAAGGTTATCCATTTCCAGGAGGAACTTGTCCAACTGTTGGAGTAAGTGGATACACTTTAGGTGGCGGTTGGGGCTATTCTAGTAGGTATTTCGGCCTTGGTTGTGACAATTTAATAGAGTTAGAATTAATTGACTATAAAGGTAAAGTAATTACAGCTAATGAAACTTGCCATAAAGACTTATTTTGGGCTTGTCGCGGGGCAGGTGGCGGAAATTTTGGCATCGTTGTTTCGCTAACTTTTAAGCTCCCTCCAATAGTTGATAAAGTTACTTTCGTTGAACTATATTGGCCTAACGCTTCAGTAGACATCCAAAAGGAATTTCTTCACACATGGCAAAGCTGGCTAGTAAATTTAAATAGTAAGATGACAATCGGTGCGAGCATATACAACTCTGCTGTGGAAGGACTTGCAATATATGGACGAGGTTTATATTACGGTACCCCAGAAGATGCAGCGTTCATTCTACAAGATTTACTCAATATAAACGGGGTGAAGATGAATTTACAATATATCAGTTTTCTTGAAGCAATGGCCATTGTAGAATCTTCATATCCCTCGTCTGAACAATTTAAATCTATAGGCCGGTTCGTTCATAAACAATATAACGAGGAAGAAATCGAAAAAATTATTAGTCTTATTGAAGATAGAGCTTCCGGTAGTATTTTTGCAGCTATAAGTCTCTACCCCCTTGGAGGAAAAATTCAAGATGTAGGTAAAGATGCGAGCGCTTTTTATTACCGCGATGCACATTATATTCTAGGAATCCAAACTATATGGGAAGATCCGATTGTTAAAAAGGATAATTCCCAATGGTTAGAAAGCCGATTTGACTATATAGAATCTATAACAGAAGGCTCATTCATCAATTTCCCATACAGCGATTTGAAAGATTATATGAACGCTTATTACGGGACACATGCGAACAAATTAAGAAAAATCAGTAAAAAATATGACCCTTTATGTGTATTTACTTTTCCGCAAGGAATTAAAAATTAATATGCGATAAAGTGAAACTTTAATCAGTGGAGGTTTTGTTCATCCCCCACTGATTATTAGCCTTCACCAATCGGGCGTTTATGGGCAGCAGGGCTCCCACCTAACTTCTTTGCTTCAGCCGAATTTTGAGGTAGGAGTTTTACTGCCCGGCAAATAGCGGGATAAAAAAGCCAAGATTCTAAACTAAGAACCTTGGCTTTTTCTATTACTCTTTCGGAGCAATCATTTTTTTCGGATCTACAATCTCATCAAATTGCTCTTCTGTTAGTAGTCCAGATTGCAATGCTGCTTCTTTTAAAGTTAACCCTTCTTTATGGGCATGCTTTGCAATTTTCGCGGCATTTTCATACCCGATATGTGGGTTTAGCGCTGTTACAAGCATTAATGAACGATTTACATTTTCATTAATTACTTCTTCATCTGCTTCAATACCAACTGCACATTTATCATTAAACGAAACGGTTGCATCAGCTAATAAGTGAGCAGATTGCAGGAAGTTGTAAGCAATAACTGGTTTGAATACGTTTAGCTCAAAATTACCTTGGCTCGCAGCAAATCCGATTGTTGTGTCATTCCCCATAACTTGTGCTACAACCATTGTTAATGCTTCACTTTGCGTTGGATTTACTTTACCTGGCATAATAGAGCTTCCTGGTTCATTTGCAGGGATAATAATTTCCCCAAGACCACTTCGTGGACCACTTGCAAGCCAGCGCACATCGTTAGCTATCTTCATTAAATCAGCAGCTAATGCTTTTAATGCTCCATGTGCAAATACAACTTCATCATGGCTCGTTAACGCATGGAATTTATTTGGTGCAGAAACAAATTGTTTACCTGTAAACAGACTAATTTCTTCTGCTACCATCTCACCAAATTTAGGGTGCGCATTAATTCCAGTTCCAACCGCAGTACCACCAATTGCTAATTCTTTCATATATGTATTGCTATCTGCAATCATACGCTCTGTTTTTTCAAGCATACGGTGCCATCCGCTAATTTCTTGTCCTAACGTTAAAGGTGTTGCATCTTGTAAATGCGTACGACCGATTTTAATAATATGTTCAAATGCAGTTACTTTTTCTGCTAATGTTTCTTTTAATTTCGTAATAGCTGGCAATACATGGTTTTCTACCGCAATTACACACGCTACATGAAGTGCTGTTGGGAACGTATCATTTGAACTTTGAGACATGTTCACGTCATCATTCGGATGAATATGTACGTCAGATCCCTTTTCTTTCAAAATTTGATTACCGCGGTTTGCAATTACTTCATTTACATTCATATTCGATTGTGTACCACTACCCGTTTGCCATACGACAAGTGGAAAATGTTCATTCCATTTTTCTGCGATAACTTCATCAGCAGCTTCCACAATTGCTTGCGTCTTCTCTTCTGATAGCTTTCCTAATTTTTGATTACTAAGCGCTGCACTCTTCTTTAAAATCGCAAATGCTTTTACAATTTCAAGCGGCATATGCTCTGTTCCAATCGGAAAATTTTCCTTACTACGCTGCGTTTGTGCTGCCCATAATTTATCAGCTGGAACTTTCATTTCTCCTAATGTATCTCTTTCAATTCTGTACTCCATTTTTTCATCCCCTTGAAAATAAAATACCTACATCTTTTATTTTAACAGACTTTCTATCAAATGATAAGAATTCTCATTAATACATATAAAAAAAATTACCTTCCGCCACCGCAGAAGGTAATTTTTTTATGATGCTTGCTTTCCTTTATCCGCATCATCTACATACCAAATGAACTTGCCTGTATATCCATAAATAACTGCTAAAATGAGTGATACGAAGCTTAGCCACATAAATGGAACGTATGATAATGTTGATACACCTAAAATACCAGCCATAAAAATACCATTATCAGACCATGGAACCATACCAGAAGTCAAAGTTCCACCTACTTCTGAGTTACGTGCTAATACGCGGCGATCTATTTTTAATTTATCATAGCTATCTTCCATAATTTTTGGTGTTAAAATAAGTGATACGTACATCGCACAACCAAATATGTTAGCTAAAAATGCAACGATTAATGTAGACAATGTTACATTACCTGCAGAATTTAATTTCTTCTCAAATTTCGATACGATTACCTTTAGAACACCTAACTTTTCAAGTAATCCACCAAAACCTAATCCGAAAATAATAACAGCTACTGAACCAAGCATACCATTAATTCCACCACGGTTTAATAACTTATCGACAAACTCGACACCAGATTGAATTGAGAATCCGTTATATGCTGTTCCAATTGCCTCTCCAAAGTTCATTCCTTGGAAAAGTGTTGCCCAAATTGCACCGATTAAAGCTCCCATAGCAATTGTTGGCATAGATGGTTTCTTCATCGCCAATAGCACAATAACAATTACCGCTGGAACAAGCATCCATATTTTAATATCAAAGTGCTTTAATAAAGATTCTTTTAAAAACTCAACTCTATTTAAATCTACATTATCCCCGCCATACATCCATCCAGCAACAGTAAACATAATGCTGGTAATAATATAAGCTGGAACGTCTAATACGAGCATAGCTCGAACGTGAGCGATAACATCTACTTTCGCCATAGAAGCTGCAAGAACTGTGCTATCAGAAAGTGGAGATAATTTGTCTCCGAAATAAGCTCCTGAAAGGACTGCACCCGCAACAAGCGGAAGTGGTAATCCAAGCCCTTCACCTATCGCCATCATAGCAATACCTGCAGTTCCAACTGTTCCCCATGATGTTCCTGTCGCGATAGAAGTGATTGAACAAATAATTAAAGTTGCCAATAAGAATATGCTAGGGTGAATGAATTCTAATCCATAATAAATTAATGTAGGTACAACCCCACCAGCAATCCACGTTCCAATTAAAGCCCCAACTGCAACTAAAATAAGAATTGCTTCTAATCCATTAGAAATCCCTTTCGTAATTGCATCTTGCAATTCTTGATAACGAAATCCTAATCTTAATCCAAGCGCAATAACTAAAAACCATGAAATAAATAGCGCTAATTGAATTGGGAGATCAAAAATCGTTTGGAAGGAAAAGACGACAGCAAGAAATAGGCATAAAAGAATAATAATTTCTAGCATCGATGGTAATCTTACACTTTTCATTTTTTTCTCTCCTTACAAGTCGATAACATGATGTATGTAGTCTTACGTGTATGTAGTATACAATTAGCGAAGACAAAACAAAATTTTCATATTATTTCGATTTATTTTTTCAGTATAATATATTCACAACCCTTTCTATTGTAAAAGTAGATTGCGCTTTTCGCAATGAAAAATATAAAAAATGTTGTATTTTTATTTATTTAGATAAAAACACCTAATGAAATAAAACTTTAATCAATGAGGGTTTTATCCATCCCCACTAATTATTAACCCATAATAACCTTTTTAATATTTGCCTCAACAAAACTTTTTACTACCGCTTTCACCTCATATGTAATAATATATTTCCACATAAAAAAAGAGCACACATCATTTAATCGATGCATGCGCCTCTTTTATTTATACATATTTTGTATCTCTTCTTTATTTTTAAGTATTTCCGAAAACTTATCGCTACAACCTTTCGGAAATAAAACTCCGAGTCCATATGAATGCCCAAACTGAAAATGAGGGTATTTCACCTTGACCTCATCCCAAAACTTATACACACCGAAATCACCGTTTTTAACTTCAATATCATGAAATAATACAATACCGTTTTTCGCAACTTTAGGTAACCATGTTTTATAATCATGAGAAACAGCTTCATACGTATGATAGCCATCAATATGCAAAAGATTTATCGTTTCATCTTGAAACTCATCCAGAGCATCATCAAAAGTAGACCGAATTAAATTCCCTATATTCAGGTAGTTATCCCTCACCACTTTTTCTACTATTTGAAAAACCCCTTCTCCATATGGACCTGTATGCCCATCTCCAGCCCAAGTATCTACAGCAAAACATTTTGTGGCTAACCCACCATCTTTTACCCCCTGGCAAAAACTAAAAAAGGAAGCACCTAAATGCGTACCTAACTCAACTAAAGTTGCTGGTTCTTCAAATCTTACTAAATCATATGCGAAATCTAAATGCCCACTCCACGCAGATTGTGACCGAATAATAGGACTAAAATTTTCAAATTCAAACGATGGTTTATGAGTAACCCAGTTCATCACGTATCTCCTTATACACATATTTTTAACAAACCAAATTACTCTTATCTTTATTTTTTTGGCGCCGCGATTATGATTATATTTCATAAAAAGATGAAGAATTACCCCATTCTTACTGGGGTAAAGCATCATATACATATGGATTTGCTGGCTTCTTAATCTTCTCTACTTTACTTATTTTCACAAGTGGAAATAGCATTCCTTAGAACCAGAAGCATTGAAAAACTTGGATGAACGATATGGAGATCAAATAACTGAACTTGTATTTATCGGCATCGATATGAATCGTTCTATTAACAGAAAAAGAAATGAAACAAGATTGAAATACATTTGTTGATCCTATTCCCGCTTTTACTTTCACTTCATAATAAAAAGGCTTCCGTAGCATGGAGCCTTTTTCACTTTGTAGTACTCTTATTTAACATATTTGCTTTAATAAGAAACACAATTGTACCTAAAACAATTAAGATAGCATATACGATACCAACTACATCACCTATTTTTTCTAAGCCAAACGGTAATAGTATAGTAGCAACTCCGACTATATAGGAAAACACACCTGAAAGCTTCGCTAATTTATTTTTATCTCCAACAAACGTTTCTTCCTGATAGCCTGCCAACAAAAACAATCTCTTTTTCACATGTATTTGATAGCCTAAAAAAATGATAAGTAATCCAACAAATAAACAAACCAAAAATCCTGCTAGCATATAACTCTCCCCTACGATATTTTACTATACACAAAAAAGATGATCGTTCTTACTAAACAATTTTATTTTTAATTAGAAATTTCAGTTTATTAACACTCCATTTCGTGATATATTGCATATTGTATCTAATATATATTTTTTTGAAAGGAGGACTATATATTTTATGGATCCAAATCGATTAAAAGGAATTATAATGGTCATAATCGGTGCTTGTTTATGGGGATTGTCCGGAACAGCTGCGCAACAACTTTTTCAATACGAAAACGTTTCTACTGAATGGTTAGTTACAATCCGTTTGCTTATATCCGGTGCTATTTTGCTCATTATGTCATCATTCGGAGCGAACAAAAAAGAAATATTTGGAATTTGGAAACAAAAGTCTGATGCAAATAAGATAATTTTGTTCGGTCTTTTAGGCATGCTTGCTGTACAGTACACGTACTTCGCTTCTATTAAAGAAGGAAACGCTGCTGTTGCAACTTTGTTACAATATTTAGCCCCTATATTTATCACTGTATACTTACTTTTCAAATGGAGCGTTCGTCCATCAAAAATTGATTATATTTCAATTACCCTCTCATTAGTAGGGACCTTTCTCCTATTAACAAACGGTTCTGTTCATAACTTAGCTGTATCTACACCTGCTATCATTTGGGGCATTTTATCTGGACTATCTCTTGCATTTTATAGTTTGTATTCAAAAGAATTGTTAGAAAAGTGGTCTTCATCCGTTATCGTTGGATGGGGGATGATCATTGGGGGGATTGGCATAACGATTTTACACTTTATTTCCACAAACGAATTCATTTTATTATCAACTATGAAATATGTAAAACTAAGTACCCTCCCGCTCATTACATTTGTCGTCATTTTCGGGACACTCATCGCATTTTATTTATACTTAGATAGCATAAGATACCTTACGCCTAAAGAAACAACATTATTTGGCTGTACAGAACCACTCGCAGCTATTATTTCTTCTGTGCTTATTTTGCACGTACCGTTTCAATCTTTTCAGTTATTAGGTGCTTTTTGTGTAATTGTAATGGTGCTCATATTAAGCCAAAAACCGGATAAAGGAAAACCAAAATTAAAGCTTGTTAATACGAAAAAGAAACATATACAATGAAAGGATTGAATTCACTATGCCTGTCCCTCAAAATTATAAAAAACCAGGAAGAGTTTCAGCAAAGTCACTCGTTTTAAATCAACTGCAAGATTGGATTATAGAAGGTGTTTTACGACCTGATGAAAAAATAAATGATGGGGAATTGGCAGAAGCACTAGGAGTAAGCAGAACACCTGTTAGAGAAGCTTTACAAATTTTAGAGCTTTCTGGATTAGTTGAAATGGTACCTGGGCAAAAAACGAAAATCGCGCCTATTAAGTTAGACGACGTATCTATCATTTATGAGACGATAGCTGGTCTTCACTCAATTATAGGAAAGCAAGCACTGCAAAAAGTTACAGACGCTGATATTAAACTACTTTCCGAGATAAATGATGCTTTTCAACAATCTATACATGAAAAAGATTCAAAAAAAGCTTTAGAACTAGATATACGATTTCACAATACAATTACTTCTATTGCTAAAAACCGATATATTGAACCTTTTCTAGAAAATATGCAACTTCACATTTTACGCCTTGAATATTTATTTTTCCAAAACTTCGTGCCTGCAAGTCAATCTATTAAAGAACATCACTCTATAATTCAAGCACTACAAAAACAGGATGAAAAACGAATGGAACAAATGATGTCTCAAAACTGGCTCCGTCCAATGAAAGAAATACAAAAAATAATTTCTATGAAATAATAAAGCTGGTTACACAAAAGTGTAACCAGCTCCTTCTTTAATAATCTATATGCTATGCCTGAATATTTGCGTAATCTTCAATATGCTCGTACTCTTTTTCCAATTCCTCTAAAGACAGCTCGTATAATTGTCGGTCGCGAATCTTAAACACCCCTGCTCCAATTAACTCATCAATTAAATGTCTCTTACGATTTTCAACAGCAAAACGGAGTTGACTACTCATCTTTTAAAAAACTCCTTTCTACGATCATTGAAAATGATAATCTTTATCAATTACCACTTTTGATTATAAAAGATGATTCTTAATAAGTAAAGTAATCTTATGAAATATTTACCTTACAAAGTATTTGTGGCCACATTATATATATGTATGCCACGCGAAAAATGTTATGACACTTTTTCATACCCTTTTTCTTTCATACTTTGCAAGTTGTCTCATTATGGTTAAATTCACCTTCTATTTCAACTTGAATGGTGACATGTTCTACATGAAATTTCCCCTTTAATACATCCGTTGCTTCTTTCAATACGCTTTGCGTTTCATTACCTTCGATAATAAGATGGCAAGTTAATACTTGAAAATCTGATGTTACAGACCATATATGTAAATCATGAACTTCTTTTACAATAGTAATATTTAATAATGTATTTTTCACCTCTTCAGCATCTATGTGCTGCGGTGCACCTTCCATTAATATATGAACTGTATCACGTGTTACACGCCATCCACTTATAATGACTAAAATAGACACAAGAATACTAGCAACCGCATCTGCAGCAGTCCATCCAAAAAATTTAATAAGTAACGCAGCAATAATCGCTCCAACTGAACCTAATAAATCGCCTAGTACATGTAAGAACGCACTTCTTAAATTTAAATTACCTTTCACATCTCCGCCTCTCATTAATATCCAAGCTGATACAATATTAATAAGCAGACCAAGCACAGCAATAATGAGCATTCCATTACTAGCGATTTCAACTGGTTCCTTAAAACGACGAATTGCTTCAATAAAAATATATACTGAAATGACAATAAGAACGACACCATTACATAATGCTGCTAACATTTCGACTCACTTATACCCATATGTTTTCGCGGCCGTTGCCGTTTTTTCCCCAAGCTTGAACGCAAGTAAACTTAAAGCTAAGGATACTGCATCACTTAACATATGCCCTGCGTCAGACAATAGTGCTAAGCTATTTGTTACAAATCCGCCAATAACTTCAGCAATCATAAAACTTGTTGTTAATAAGAAGGCAATTAATAACGCTTTTTTATTTTTTGAATGACCGTGATCATGTGAGTGTCCCATACAAATACTCCTTTAAGTGCAATATCTGTATGTTAGTATGAAACACATTCCCTATCTTTATCCCCCATTAACGCCCGATAGTGAATGCTACTAATCCGTAGAAGATGAACAATACCCCACTGATTAAAGTTTCACTTTATCCCGCTTCCTCTGTATACAAACTTCGCTACTTTTCAAACAAGTCCTTTTTCTCAACTAAAAACAAGACTACTTCTTTTTTATTTTCATATTGTTTACTAATGAAAGAATTTTTAAGGGGGCTACAAAATTGAAACGACTATTTCTCTGCATGGAGCGTGAACTTGTTGTAGTAAAAGAACAATATGGTAACTATGAAACCACATATCATTTACAAAATATGCAACCTACCTGTATTGTGGTTGATCCATTCCAAACAAATCGTGTTTATTGCGGCACATTTGGACGAGGTTTATGGCTAAGTGACGATGGCGGGGATTCGTGGAGACCAATTGGAGATTCATATCGTTACTTTGATTTCCCTAAAGAGGATGGTATTTTACATTCTTCGATTACTTCCATTACGATAAGCCCTAATGAACAAGTTAACGGATATGGTGTCGTTTATGTCGGTACAGAACCTAGTGCTTTATTCCGTTCAGAAAATGGTGGTGAAACGTGGACTGAACTTAAAAATATGAAATCATTATTATCTTCCTATACGTGGGCTTTTCCGCCTAGACCTTTTACCCATCACGTACGCTGGATTACAGTTGATCCAAACAATCCAAATACACTCCATGTTTCAATCGAAGCTGGTGCTGTTATTCAAAGTAATGATAGAGGGCATACATGGATTGATAAAAAGTTCGGTGCTCCTATTGATGCTCATCAACTGCTTATGCACCCTGAAGCTCCAAATCGCCTTTATGCATCATGTGGTGACGGATTTATGGGCGGACCTGATCGTGCATATCTTGAAAGTTATAACAGTGGAAACAGCTGGATCTCATGTAGTGACGGACTTGAGCATCATTATTTATACAGCATGGCTATCGATCCGGCTGATTGCGATACAATTCTCGTTTCTGCCGCACCAAGTGCCGACCTTGCTCATCACCGTATTCCTTATGAATCTTATATTTATCGGAAAACGAAAGATACTCCGTTCGAGCAAGTGCAGCAAGGACTACCATCTGCAATTGGTACAGTCATTTCAATGTTTGCAACAAATCCAGCAGAACCACATACGTTTTACACTTTAAATAATAATGGCGTCTTTCAATCCAATGATAGCGGCGAATCGTGGGAACAACTAAATATTCCGTGGAAAGATGAGTATAAAACGCAGCATCCGCATGCGTTACTCGTAACTAGTTTTTAACGAAAAAGAGACTGCCTTCATTTAAGGCAGTCTCTTTATTTATTTCTTTAAATCAATGACAATATCATCTAACACAATACCCTTATTGCCACCCAGTTTTCGAGACACGAAACTCTCCTTTACTTGTCCTCCAACTATTGTTACCGAACCATAATTTTCAGGAGTGTGAATTCTTAAATTAACGTGAGGCGTTATTATTAGCTTGGTTGCATTCTCATTGAGTTGTTGGAATGTTTTACTCCAATTAAAATTATAAGAATCCTCACCTGAGCCTCCATTTCCTTCCCCAGAATACTGATTACCTAAATCATCCCTCACTTCTAAATCGATATCCACTCCATCCCATACACCCCTTATTTCTTGAGATACTTCTTGGTTGTAGTATAAAATAAACGACATTGGTGTTATTTCCATTCTCTCCATATTTACTTTTACACCATCTTTTTCTGTACTACCTCTAATCAATTGCTCTTTATTTTCTATTCCTCTTAGATTAATCTTAAAATTCCAATCCCCCTTTATCGTTTCTTCTGTTTCTAAAATATCTATACTTTTTATACTCCATTCAATGTTCACTGTAGTTTCTTTACTACTAACTAGATCGCTACTTGTTTTTATTACACCTGTATATTTTCTATCAGCGACTTTAGTAATTTTATTGCTTCCTGATTGGGCACCTGCTCCTTTAATAGTTAAAAAATCTAATGTACTTGGATTTTTGCCTAAATCTCTGTTACTTTCTATAGAATAGTTTATCGATACTGTCTTCCCATCGAAAGTCGCATCATTTATCGTTATCTTAATTCCATTGCTTTCTTTTATCATATTTAGTACTATTGCGTATTGTTTATAATTATAATGAAGCTCCGTTGTCTTCTCTACATCAGCTTTATAATTTTCATATAGTCCTGTTCTACCATTATCTAAAAATCGGAATATATCACCTACAATTGGCAATCCTCCAGCATATGTAGGAAACCCGATACCAAGCGTTGCAACTGATAATCCTACTAAAATAGATGCAGCAGCGACACCCTTTTTCCAACTTTTCATCTTTTTCTTCATACGTATCGATTGTTTTACATTACGTTTTACTTTTTCTTTTTCAATTTCAGAAGCCTCAATTTCCTCAAGTTCTTTTTCATCTATATCAATGTCATTTAATAGTTCATAAATGTCTTTCATATTGCACTACCTCCAAAACTAATATTCGTAGCATTTTGTTGTAGTTTCTTTTTTCCCCGGTACACACGATTATCGATCGCCGCCCTGGTTAATCCTAACTTGTCACCGATTTCCTCTGTCTTCATACCGAGAAGATATTTCATAATGAACACCTTTTGATCTAACGGTTCTAATTGATTAATAAGCTTCAATAACTCTTCCCTATCTTCCATAACGATTAATTCATCTTCTGCCGATTTTTCTGTACTAATATGAAACTCATCTGAAATAATTTCTACTGTTCTAGTCGCTTTCCGGTAATAATCAATCGCCTTAAACTTTGCAATCGCTGCAATCCATTTTTTAAAATCACTCGGCTCTCCATGAAACTTATTTGCGTTATTCCAAATGGAAAGAAATATGTCGTTTACACATTCCTCTATCAATCCATCATTTTGAACTGGAAGAAGTACTTTGTGCGTTATCCCCTTTATGAGCGGTAAGTATGTATCGACAACAAATTCTAGCGCATCTTCTTTTTGCCGTTGTAATCTTTTTATAAAATTTTTCTCATTTGATTTCATGTAGCGATTCCCCTTATTTTTTTGTAAAAGCTTTTACACCCTATATAACGTCTAAAAAAATATTTTCTCTCATCTTTTTTATTTTTTGTATGTAATGGAATACTTTCCCTTAGCTATTGTCTCACATAACTATGTATTCAAAGAAAATTTTCTCAAGTCTGTAATTCAATTAGTGTAGTACACTATTTATGCAGACACTCTTTAACCTAGTGTACATTTCATTTAATTAATCTACTTTTATAATTTTAAATTAGGAGATGAAATTTGTATGTGTGGAATTACAGGTTGGGTAGATTGGAAGAAAGATCTTTCAAATGAACATGTTATTTTAGAAAAGATGGCAAATAGTATTCAGCATCGTGGTCCTGATGCTGAAGGATTTTGGTTTTCTCCTCGTGCGGCCTTTGCACACCGGCGTTTAATTGTTATTGACCCAGAAGGCGGGACGCAGCCAAAAACATTCCGTGCCTGTGATTATACGTATGCTCTTACTTATAATGGAGAAATTTATAATTTTCGTGAGCTGAGAGAGCAGCTTCAAAAATGTGGGCATGCATTTGAAACTCATTCAGATACAGAAGTGTTACTACATGCTTATTTAGAATGGAAAGAAGACTGCGTACAACATTTAAACGGAATTTTCGCTTTCGCCTTATGGGATGATCAGAAGCAACAATTATTTTTAGCACGCGATCATTTAGGTGTAAAACCACTTTTTTATACGGAAAGAAATGACAGTATTATTTTCGGATCTGAAATAAAAGCGTTATTAGCTCATCCATCTGTTCCTGCTGAAATTGATGCGGATGGAATAAATGAAATATTTGGATTAGGCTTATTTCGAACTCCAGGATGTGGCGTCTTTAAACATATTCAAGAAGTTCGTGCTGGACATTCTATAACATTCACACGTGATAAAAAAGTAGTTAAGAAGTATTGGAATTTAGAAAGTAAGATCCATACAGACTCTATCCAAGACACATCTTCTCATATTCTATCTATCTTACAAGATACAGTAAAAAGACAATTAATTGCCGATGTTCCCCTCGTCTGTATGTTATCAGGAGGATTAGATTCTAGCGGTATTACTGCACTAGCGGGGAAAGAATTTGCAGCGGAAAATAAAACACTTCATACGTATTCCGTTGACTTTGTAAATAGCGCCAAAGATTTCGAGCTGACATTTGCTCGTACTGGTTTAGATGCTCCTTGGGTAAAACGCGTTTCTGAACATGTAGGGACATCGCATCATGACATTATTGTGAATGCTGAAGAGTTAGCAAATCACTTATTCGTTCCCCTTCACGCGAAAGATTTACCCAGTGCTGGCGAAATGGAAACTTCACTTTATTTACTATTTTGCGAAATGAAAAAAGATGCAACCGTAGCTTTATCTGGGGAATCTGCTGATGAAGTATTCGGGGGATATCCTTGGTTTCATCAAGAAGAACTATTATATGTAGATAAGTTTCCGTGGTTAACAAACTGGAAAAACACATCTTCTTTATTATTAAACGACGTAACAACTCAATGTAATCCTGAGCAGTATATTAATAAACGATTCCATGAGGCTGCTCTTGAAGTACCTACTCTTGAAGGTGAAAGTAAAAAATCCGCGAAACAACGTCAAATGTTTTATTTATTTTTAACACGATTCCTTCCGTTCTTACTCGACCGTAAAGACCGTATGAGTATGGCTGTCGGATTTGAAGTTCGTGTACCGTTTTGTGATTATAGATTAGTTGAATATTTATGGAACGTACCTTTTAACGTCAAAAGTATTGATAATATTGAAAAAGGTATTTTACGTAGAGCACTGAAACCGGCTTTACCTGACGATGTGCGAAATAGAAGAAAAAGCGCTTATCCTACTTCACAGGATCCACACTATTTACAAACAATCCGCAATTTAACGCTTGATATGTGCAGCAATAAAAACAATCCTGTTTTCTCACTCATTAACCATTCCATATTACTTGCACTTGCTGATCAAAGTAACAAAGAGATTACCAATTTTGAAGCAAGAAGTGCTATGGAGTATATGCTACAAGTAAATGAATGGTTAAAAACGTATCATATTCATATTGCTTAACAAAAAAGAGTTCAAGGACAAAAACCCTTGAACTCTCTTTCATTTATTAATTGGCACATTGTCTATTTTCAGTATCGATGGACCATCCAATAATAGTGGCACAATCTCTACCTTTCCACTGAAGTACATTTGTTAATACAGGCTCAATCTGTAAACAAGATCCGTCGTGTAATATTTCTACTAAAGATTGATCATCATCAAACTTTAGTTTATCACACTCTAAAATACCATCCGTTGCCATTACAATGTGATTCTGACCTTTTTCTAATCCCCTTACCCCTGATGTAAAACAAGGTGTATTCGCTGCAAAAACATTTTTTCTTCCTATGTATTCATAGTTCTTACGCTTATTTAGCCTACCTTTTCCATTTTTCGTTTGCTCTGAATGGAATAAATACGCGAAGCAATCACCAACTGATAGCCAATATAAGAACTCGCCTTTTCGTAAACAAATTAAACATGCAAGTTCCTCATCATCTTGGTCACATTTCTCGATAAAGAGCTCATCTGTAAATAACGCTAATAAATACATATGTGTATGATGAAAAGCTAAATGGATTGGGTATGAAAATAACTCTTTTAGTTTTTCTTCTCTTTCTGAAATCGCTTCTATTATATAATGTATATTTTTCGTTTTATGATGTGTATCAAAAATCATAACAAATTCAAATTCTAATTTCGGATCCCACCAAGCTAGCACTGCATCTCCTCTTTCATATGCATCACTCTCTTGATTTCCTCCATATACGCCGACTGAAAGAGGACCACATTTTTCAACATGTATTTGATCTACATACATCTTTTCATGACTAATCCATTTAAATGTATTCACAGCTATCATCCTCTCTCTTGCTAAATGTATACCTTTACACATAGATTACCTTATATTTCAATAAAAATAAACTTTTTCAACATTTTTAATGAAAATAAAAGGATTTTACTTCTGAATCAACGAATATATCTTACTATACGATATAAAAATAGGAGGATTTATCATTATGAAAGACATTAATCAACATTGGGAAAGTATTTATTATCACTTACGATATGAATATGAAGACAACCTTTCTCACCAAGCTATTCGTATTTTACAAATCGTTTCTCGTGAGAAAGATATAACAATTGGAAAAGTTGCTACTGAGCTTAGTCTCTCTCATAACACAGCATCTGAACACGTAAAGCGCCTTATTCAAAAAGGATTTATTATAAAAGAAAGAAACAAGCACGATGAAAGAGTTGTAAACCTTACTTTAACGAAAGAAGGCATTGAAGTATTAGAAAAGCATACTTTACTAGATAAAGAAAAGATAAAAATATTAGAATCACAGTTATCAAAAGAAGAACAACAATTAATTGAAAAAGCCTTTTCGTTATTAGCGAAGGAGGCAAAATATGCATTTCCTCGTTAAAGTAATCGTTTCGGCACTTATTATCGGCGTTATTACTGAAGTCGCTAAACATTATAGTACGATAGGCGGCTTTATCGCTGCCCTTCCACTCGTTAGTTTACTAAGCCTATTTTGGATTTCTTTCGAAGGTGGGAGTAAACAAGAATTAAGTCAATTCGCTTTAGGCGTATTATATGGATTTCCTGCATCCGCACTACTATTATTTATTGTTTATATCGGTTTAAAGAACTCCTTTTCACTTAGTACATCTATACTCTTAGGCATATGTGCCTGGTGTATCGTCTTTACTTGCCAAAAAATATTTCAAGCTTAGGGGGAATTACTATTAATAGATCAGTAGAGATATTTGGACAAACTGTAGAAGTATATATAAGAGGTAACAGTAAACAAACTGTAGTCATTCAAACAGGAATGGGCTGCTCATTTTACGATTGGCTTCCTATTATAGAAAAGCTTTCACAAAAATTCACAGTCATTTCATATCATCGCCCAGGTTACGGAAAAAGTGAGCTAGGAACTAATCGACGTACAACAATGCAAGTTATAAAAGAACTACATATGTTACTACATGAACTAGATATTTATGAGCCAATCATTTTAATCGGTCATTCCTATGGAGGTTTATGCGCACAACATTTTGCAATGTTACATGAAGATAGGCTGCAAGCACTTCTTTTAGTTGATTCTACTTCCATGAACTTACACCGATTAGATGAACTG
The DNA here is from genome assembly GCF_008042285.1 of Bacillus sp. AR13-1. Lineage (NCBI taxonomy): Bacteria > Bacillati > Bacillota > Bacilli > Caryophanales > Bacillaceae > Bacillus > Bacillus sp. AR13-1. The sequence continues at coordinate 79,910 of NZ_QNUA01000043.1, read as the reverse complement.
CATTTACCGGTTTCTGATCAAACTGATTCTGATGATATGTGGCTACAAAAATATCATACCTACTCCAACATGGATGCAGACGCGCTTTATACTGAACTAAAACCTATGCTCGTCAATACAACAAAACAGCATATCAAATTTTCTACATCTCCTTCCTTATATAAAGCGACAGCTTCTGAACTGTCCGAGTGGAAAAATTGTGCTCGCTCAATAAAAAAACAACATAAAACATTAGAAATACCATTAATCGTTATCGGTAGAGATCCTCAATATTCTATTGCTCAATTGATTGAGGGCGGTATGCCAAAAGAAGAAGCTACACAACTTGAAGATATGTGGCAAGAACTTATTCGTGAACAATTAACTCTCTCAATAAACAGCCAATACATTTTGGCTGAACATGCTAGTCACGGGATAGAAAACGATCGTCCAGATGCTATCATTGAAGCCATTCACTTATTGTAAATAAAAAAAGGAAGCAACTAAAGCTGCTTCCTTACTTATCTATTCATAGTCTTCTTCATCATCGACTTCTTCATAATACGAACTCCCATTGCTTACATATATAGGACCGTTCGCAACATCAATACGTAGTACCCATGCCCACGGCACAGCTAAACGTTTATGTATTGCTCTCCAAAAGTTCATTGATTTTCTTTCGTACTCCTGGAACTCCTGAAGTAACTCTTTATAGGAGGAACCGTCTAACTGAATATTTGCTTCTAATAAACGAGAATGGGCATAGTACTGTAACTCTAGTTCAGCAGCAATCTCCATTTCTTCTTCCGTTGCCATACCTATAATTGCTCCATCTGCTGGTGCGATTTCATATACGTTGTGAACTTCAATAAGCCCTTCTTTCTCTTTTTCAAACATGTAAACAGCCTCCTTTAACCAATATTTTTTATGTTACAAAGTCATACTTCTACAATACCTTCTCCCTTTCCTCTTTTTTTGATAAACTTTTACAAATTATTTATCTGATAATCTGTAGACTGTATTCTTTCAGCAGAACTGAAACAATTATTATCAAAAGTTAATTTATACACATCTGGCATATGAAGGGTTTTCCAAAACTGAAAACCATATTTCGAATCAAAATAATTCATTAGTAATACCATAATATTCCCATGAGTACCTATTACAATATTCTTACCTTTATATTTTTTTAATATATTTTGCATACATATTACAGCGCGTCTTTGCGCTACATCATTTGATTCTCCGCATTCGTATGCAAAAGTCCAGTCTTCCCATACCTTCTGAATAGCATCGTTAAAATCTGTTACTGGCTCTTTACTTAATAACCTTTCCCGTAAATCTTCTTCCAGTTGTATTGATAAATTATATGTATTCGCAATTCCTTGCACGGTTTGAATCGCCCTTTTATACGGGCTAGAAATAACAACATCAATGTTTTTATCCTTTAACAAACTTGTTACATTACCTGCATCAATCTCTCCTTCTTCAGATAAGGGACGTTCCCTTTCTTCCTTTGTATATGTAGAGTGAGCGTGGCGAACGAAATATACTGTAGTCATTATTCAACTTCCTTTCTTAGTTTCAATCTATATTCCATGCAGTAAATAGGAAATCCTGTATCATGAATAGAAAAGAGCACCTTTTAAAAAGCGCTCTTTTGTTTACATAATAAAATTATTCCATTATAACTTTCTTCTGAAATCTTCATCTGTTATAGCATCTTGAATAAAATAATCTATATTATTTCTCAGCTTTTGATATGCAACTTGATCTTCTATATCGTTAAACATAATTACAACTTCTACCTTATTCCCTTTCTTATCTGTAGTATACAAACTTTTTGTCAATACGAATGCGGTAGAACCACCTTTTTGACCAGCATATTCCAACTTACTATTTTCAACTGTTCCTTTAAAAACATTATCAATTTCATCTTGCATTGATTTTGGAAAATAATTTCTACTATTTATCTTTTCCATTAAACTCAAATAATCTTTAGCATTTGCACTCACTAATCGATCTGACCAAATACGCTGGAATTCCATATCTATTTTTAATGGTATATCACGTTTCTTCCATTCACTTTCATCTTTCATCCATTCATGTATTTGTAACACGTGTTTATTATATTCATCATTAGACATGTTACGTATCATTTCTAACGATTGATTTTCTGGCTCATTAAGCTCTTTTTCTACATACCCTCTCATATATAGTGAAGCAGTATACGAAGAGAACTTGTCATGACTAGTAAGTTCTAACTCTTTTAAACTATCATTTACTCTTTCTATTCCAAGCTTATCTAACAAATATGTTGTATTCGCATTAGAACTATAATGAATCATCCCTTTAGCCACTTCTTCTAAAGCAATCTGTCCATTTTGCACTAACTCTCTCACTTTTGAATCTTCTAACCAGTCAGGATGCGCTCCACCATCAGTGTTTTTAACATAATATTTTTCTAAATCCTGCAATGAAATTTGTTCATCTCGACTTATTTTTCCTTCTGACACTTGCTTAGCAAATTCAACTGCTATTACGATTTTTGCCGTACTTGCTAATGGTAATTTTTTATTTTCATTTACAGATGTTACTACTTCACCGTTTTTTCTAATAAGTAATGAACATGTTTCATCACCTTTATGTTCTTTTATGTAGTTTAATACGTAATCAGGATCTTCTTTTGACAAATAGTACTTCATAATAACAAAGAAAGCTATAACAGCTACTACAATCACTCCTGCAACAATTCCTATAATCTTTAATATGTTCACAATATGCCCCCTCTATAAATTCCCTTCTATATAATAATTATAACGAATAAAAATACAAAATTATACAAAATAGAGTAACTCTTCCTAAAAAAAGAAAGAGTTACTCTATTTCACATGATGTTATTTGTCCATTTAACGTAACAACTATATTTGAGTCGTCACTTTCTTTAACTCTATTTAGTCGATTTGAGTTAGGAGGACCAATTACAACTGACTCCTTAATTGGCGAAAGGTCCTTTCCTAATTTTTCTGCACTTACACCGTATGCAGCTTGAAATACTTCTGGCGGTGTTAATCTAAGTATGTCTGATCCCTCTGCTGTTTCAAACTGATCGTTATTAAAGAACAAATGTAATTGTACTTCTTCTGTTACCGCTGTAATCCAATGCCACCATCCCATTGGAATAAAGACAGTTTGCCCCGCTTTCACATGATAATTTTGCAATTGATTCGTTTCGGGATTTAAAATGGATGTAACTACTTCTCCTGATACAACAACATCTAATTCCCACGCATTCGGATGCCAATGTGGTTCCCGCATATGCCCTTTTGCCATAAACAAATCAACAAACGCCCCTCCTATCATCGCAGGTAACTGCGTTGAGGTAACTTCATATGCAACGTTTTTCTCATCTCTTTTAAAAAAGACATTTTTTCTCGAATCAAAGAAAAGATTTGGCGTTCCTGAGCTTTTCTTTAAATTTTTATTATCTGTAACATAACCTGAATTACTCATTCAATCCCTCTTTCCCGCTCCGAACATTTCTGATTTTACACTGTATCGTATGGGGAAATTTTATAAATGTGCCTATTAACAACATAACAAAAAAACATGCCTTCATGATGAGAGCATGTTTTGTGATTTTTTTCACATTATTTAGTTAAAAAATAAACTTTTTACTTACCATGATGTAACATTAAATCACTAAGTTCTTCTTCAATGTGATTTAATTTCGCAACTCCTTCTTTCCACTTATGAATATAACGCGATACCCCGACAATAAATAAAACAATAATTGTAGAAAGAATAATACCATATACGATTGTTACAGTACTCATAGTTACACTTCCTTATAATTAGTAATGTTGTTATTAGTTATATTTTTATTATAAACCTTTTTCTTTTAAAATACTTCGATTTCAACTTTTTGTAACAAAATTGATTTTTCTAATATTTCGTTCGTGAAAATGGCATATTTTTCACAAATTATACAAAACTTCACCATATGTACTATTACCACATGAGTTATATTGTTAAATAGGATAAAGTGAAATTTTAGTCAGTACGGGGTATCTATCCCACACTGATTATTAGCCCGCACCAACCAGGATTTTACGGACCGTTACTGTGGGATAAAGGGGATGAATACTATGACGACTTGGTTTATTGTAATGTTAGTTGTATTTGGGGCATTTAAAATTATTGTTTCTAGCCTTCCTAACTCTGCTATTGAATCCATTATTAGCAAGTACGAAACACATCCACAACTTGAAGAAGAGAATGTGACTGTTACAATCAATGGAAATAACTTAGAAGGCGAAAAGAAATCCAAAATTATTCATGATTTTAACGAAGGATTATTTTTAGATCGCTATTATGCACCACCACACAATGAAGGCACTCCTTTAATTATCAATGCAAAACGTGGCAAAAAAGATTTTACATTTTATATTTATAGTCATGAAGAGCATGTTGATGTAGTAAAACAACATAAAAAGAAGGTAGTTGCTTATAGTTTACGCTCTAAAAACCTTCAAAATAATGATATGTTCGTGTCAGCTGATTTAGCTTAATGCTCATATATTAGAAGAAGGAATCCATGGCACATAGATTCCTTCTTTCCTATTTACTGAAAAATAAGCTCTGTCTTCAAACTATCTTTCGGTAACAACCATCCTTTTTTCTCTATACTCGCCATTAATAATTCTCTTTGTTTTGTCGCGATACTTTCCTCATTTGTTTTAAACGACACTTCTATTACGAAGTCATCTTCTATCTTCCCCGTATTACTTAATGGCCAAATTTCAATATTCGTTTTTATATTTTCAAATTCACCTGTATACCGTTTCATTAATACAGGACCATAAATGTGAGAATCCTTCAGCATCTCTTCTCCCCAATTCGTATACAACCATTTGTTCATTTTTCCTGGTAACTTTTCTATTAACATATTTTGAGCAGCTTGTTCATTTGGTAAATCAAGTATCCCATATCCTTTAGCACTATAACTTTTCTTATTTGAAATACTTAATGTTTTCTTCTCAAATCCCCAATCTATTTCCGCCTCATAACTATCAGTTTTACTATCAAATCCATCTTTTTTAGCTACTCCTAGTGCATCTTGAATTACACCATTTGGAATAGGATATCTTTTTTTATATGTTAGCTCAAAATCTTTACTAAATTCTTTCTTTCGAATTCTCGCAAACCAACCTTCATTACTTAAATTTTTATTCGCTGTATCTAAAAATTGCACTTGTATTCTTTCATAATTTGTACCAGCCTGGAAATATTCTAGTACCTCTTGGTTCATCTCTTTGTTATAACCTAATACTTGTTCTGGCTTTAATAATAACTTCACTTCAAAGCTAGGTTTCATTGGACTAGCAGCAAAACCTTCCTTAACGTTATAAAGGAAACAACAAAAGAAAATACTTACGAATACAAATACTTTTTTCATATACCGATCTCCTTTACATTTTAAATTACTTCTATACGTTCCATAGTAAGCGAATATACATTTTCATATCCTGCTATGCTAAGCTTTTCCTGCAATCGATCCGTATCCTCTTTCAAAGCATGTACTAACACCGTATGTTCTGGTAATAGTGTATTTAACATTTCCTTAACGTCACTTATACTTTGATGAACTTTATATGGAACTCGCTTCACCCTACATTCTTTACCTACACGTTCCTTCAAAACTTTTTCTGCAAAACTTCCTTTAGCAATATGTCCAGTAAAGATAATGGAATTTCGTTCTTTATGCCGAAGTTGTTCATAATACAACTGCGCTCGTTTCGTTTGCATATTCGCATCACTCATTACAACTATTCCGTAACTATTTTGCATACAAATGTCATTATCCATAACTATTATGTTTCTTTTTAAACTCTCCACAACTCGTTCAAGTTTTTCATTATTTTTTAGCCAATCTTTATATATGAACATTTCTTCAAAACCAACCAAAATTTCTTTATCTACTATAAGCGGAAAATCTTTATATCGTTCATATAAATACAATACTATATCTTGCGCCCTACCAAGTGGAGGCAGTGGTAGTAATGCCATTCCTTTATTGTGCGCAACTCGTTCAATTTCTGCACATAATTCGTCCACTCGTTCCTTTTGTGAAACATCATCAGTGTGATAAGCGGCATCTACAATTGCAATTTTTATATCGCTTCGCAAATTTTCAGGTAAATTAGCTCGTAGTATATTAGATTCTGCTGAATAATCACCAGAATAAAATACGTATGTATTACACATATCCACTAAAAACCAAACAGCTCCTAATACATGCCCACTATACCCCCATTGAAACCTCAACGTTGGTGTAATCTGTATCCATTCATTTGGATTACTAATCTCATCAATACATACATAATTTAAATCTTTAATATTTTGATCGTTATAAGGTAAATTCCACCCTTTTGAAAGATTGTAGTTTCCCCATTTTTCAAAATAAGCTGGAAGTTGCTCCTTCGTATAACGAGTCGTCCAAATTTTTTTCTTATATCCATACTTCGTCAATAAAGGTAAACCCATCGTATGGTCTTCATGAATATGTGATAAAAATACTGCATCCAAAAATGGAACAACTTCTCTTTCTATTTTGGGATAACTATCCTCATATGATCGATTAATACCACAATCAAATACTATTTTTGTCTCTTTATTTTTTACAAAATAGCAGGAACGACCGTATTCTCCCGCTCCTCCCCATACTTCCATCCTCATCATGCTACCCCTTTTCGTTTTTGCTCCATATGTTGCAGAAGTAATAAGCACATTGTTGTAAGCCCAACAGAAACAACAGCCATTGCCATTCCTATAGATACTTCTCCTTGTTCAAATTGAGCAAAAATAAACGTTGCTGACGTTTCTACTGATGGAGGTAGTACGAGAAGCGATGCTACTAACTCTCGTATCGAAATCGTAAATGTCATCGCCCATCCAGCAAGAATTCCTGGAATAATAAGCGGCAATATTATTTTTCTAAAAATATAAATGTAATTCCCGGAAAAAATACTTCCTGCCTGTACAAGAGAATCATCAATTTGTCCGAGCGATGCTTTTACATACTGCACCGTATAAGGTAAAAAGAGAACAACATACGTTACGATAACCATGACTGGTGTATTGTAAATTGACATAGGCATATAGGGTGAATTCCAAAATAAAATAAGCCCTACAACCATCACTATTCCTGGTACCATATTCGGTAACATGCCGCACATATCAAGCCATTTTTCAGAGGACTTTTTCCCCTTTCGAATCATAAGCGCCAAAAATACGCCAATAATTACAGCAACAATCGCCGTTACGAGTGAAAAAAGAAAACTGTTCCATAAAGCTTCTAATCCCGGAGAACCAATTGTAAATAATGCTTCATAATGGCTTGTTGTAAAGTTATTAAAATGTAAGCCACCGCCTCTTAACTTCGACAAAGAAGCAATAAGTATAGAAAAGTATGGGATTCCAATTGCTACTATTAGTAAACCAATTACATAAACCCATGCTATAACGCGCGCAAATATAGACAAAGTATACCTTTTAGATTTCACACCTTTTCCACTAACCATTGCATATGTATACTTTCGATTCAATACATTTTGCATATACCAAATGAGCATACACGCACTAAGTAATAAAGAAGATAATGCTGTGGCACTGCCAAAATCAATCGGCCAACTAGAGATAAATTTATGAATCTCAGATGTTAACACATGGAATCCTATTCTACGTCCGAATGTAGCTGGTGTTCCAAATTCAGCAATCGTCTTTACGAAAATGAGTAAAGCGCCCATTACATAACTTGATAACAATAACGGTAGTATTATTTTTCTTAAACGATAGAAAAAACTTCCACCATGAACTGCTGCAGCTTCTTCTTTACTACTCCCAATCTGAAGTAACGTGTTTTTCAACATGAAGTAAAGGAATGGGAATAAATGCAGACTCATAATTAAAACCATACCGCCTAAACTAAAAAACGATGATGAAATCGGCTTTAAAGCCGGAAAAAATTGTTCAAAATAACCGTTAGGTTGCATGAACAAAATCCAGCCCATCGATCCGATATAGGGCGGGGTCATAAATGGGATCATAAAAACAATATCTAACTTACTATACTTTCCTACATCTGTTTTGCTCATAATGAACGCCAATGGAAACGCAAATATTGTAGCTCCTATTACAACGAGTACACCTAGAAGCATCGAATTTAGAAAAATTCCAGCTAATCCACCACTCTGCATGACTTCAAAAGGCTTTAAAAAATTCCAACTGCTATTTTCATATACACTAGAAAATAAAATGAGAAAAATCGGAATGACGATTAACATCGCCACAAGTAACAACGCTACTGTCATTCCAACTTGTCTTACTGATACGAATCGATTTACCATGTAATCACCATCTTATTGAAATACTTTCTTAAATTGTTTTGCTATTTCATCTTGTTCTTTCTCAACTGTTTTCCAATCAATATTTAATACTGGAATCTCTTCTACATTCGGTCTATTTTCAGCTTTTATATCTTTTCTACCTGGCAACAAATACGCTTTAGAAACTTGTTTTTGCACATCATCTGATAATAAATAATCAATAAACTCTTTTGCACCTTCTACATTTTTACTATCCTTCATAATGCCTGCTGCACGTGGACTAATGACTGTTCCGCTTTTTGGATATACGATATCAACCGGTTCACCCTTTGCTTTTGCACTGTACGTCATATAGTCAACACCCGCGATTACCATATCTTTCGCTCCTGTTACAACTGGGTCTAACGCTTCTTGGTTTGCCCCAGCTACTGTAACTTCATTTTTCTTAAGCTGTTCAAATAAATTCCATCCATCTTGTCCATTCTTTTTCACATATCCTGTTACAAAGTCTAAAGCTGAACCTGAAAGTGCTGGATCTGGAAGATTCACTTTCCCTTTCCATTCTCCTTTCGTTATATCGCTCCAATCTTCAGGTGCTGTCTTCACATTTTTTGTGTTATACACAATTCCTAATGCTGAAGCACTATATCCAAAATAATGTCCTTTATCATCCGACCATTCAGAACGAAGCTTATCAGCTTGTTTTGCTTCTTTATAAGCTAACGTTTGCCCATCTTTTTTTAATCCTTCCATCGCTGGTAAAGAAGCAAGTACGACAACGTCAACGACTGGATTTTTCTTTTCAGCCTCCATTCTTGCTAAAATCTTACCTGTTGTTCCTTGAAACATTTCTACTTTTATCCCTGTTTTCTTTTCAAAGTCCTTTTGAATTTTTTCTGCTAATCCTTTTGGTCCTGCACTATATACAACGATTTTCTTTTCATTAGCATTTTTATTTTTTGCATCTACACTGCCTGTCTTTGAGCTACAACCTGTTACTACAGCAGAAAATAGTAAAGTACATACAAATAAAGACTTAAGCGAACTGAATTTCTTCATACGATTCTCCCCCTATATGATAAATACATTTTTTTGGTACATATAACGATACCGGTTTACCAACGCTTAGCTTACTATTGTGATAAGCTGTCCATACACCGAGTGTCCCCATATTTACTTTTACTTCATAACGTTCTCCTACATATGTAACGTGCTGAACTTCACCTGTATACATTTCGCACAAGTCATTTTTTGTCCAGCTCACATGCTCTGGACGAATCATTTTTTTCCCCTCTACAAGCCAATTTGCCTTACCAATAAATTTTGCAACAAATTCATGAGACGGTTTCACATAAATGTCTTCTGGTGTTCCTTTTTGTAATACTTCACCCTGCTTCATGACAATAATTTGGTCTGACATTGACATAGCTTCTGTTTGATCATGTGTTACATACAATGCCGTTAAACCAATTGAATGAACGATGTCCATAAGTTCTAATCGCATTTCTTCTCGCAAAATTGCATCGAGTGCACTTAACGGTTCATCGAACAAAATAAAATGAGGTTTCGTTACAATTGCTCTAGCAAATGCGACACGTTGCTGCTGTCCACCTGAGAGTTCATGCGGATATCTTTTCTCCATACCTTGCAAACGAACTCGCTTTATCGCATCTTCTACCTTTTCTCTTAAGTGATTCGTTTGCTTTGTAGCCCTTAAACCAAATGCAACATTTTCAAATACAGTCATATGCGGCCATAAAGCAAAATCTTGAAATACCATGCCGATATTCCGCTCATGAGGAGATGTTTTTATCTTTTTAGCAGAAGAATACATGCACTTATCTCCAAAATATATTTCACCTTTATCCGGTTCCTCAAGCCCTGCAATCATTCTAAGTAAAGTCGTTTTCCCGCATCCTGAAGGTCCTAAAAGTGTGGTGAATTCCCCTTTTTTCATTACAATCTGTAACGGCTTTAACGCCTGTGTTTTCCCAAATGCCTTTTCTAATCCATGAATTTTAATATCCATCGTTTCACCTCTCTCCCCTCATTCTTAACCTGCTTTCATTCTATCTGGAAGTTTTATACTGAATGTTAATGTACTGTAAAGATTAAATTAAAAAATCTCTAATAAACTATTTATTTCTATAGATTTTTTCTATAGTTAGAAGAAAAAGGGGCCAACTTATCATGAATCTCTTAAAATTAGAAATTGTAGTGCTTATTAAGAAATACAAAAAGCTTACTATTGTTGCAGAAAAACTTGGCGTTAAACAACCTACTATTACGTTTCATATAAAAAGCTTAGAAGAGGAACTTGGTGTGCCTTTATTTGAATTACGTTCCGGAAGGTATTTCTTAACAGAAGCTGGCGAGGCATTGCATCATTATGCTTGTAAAATAGATGCACTTATGAAAGAAGCTAGGCGGGTCACGCAAGAGTTTAAAGATTTTAATAAAGGCGCTATAACAATTGGTGCTAGTTATGTACCAGCGACTTATCTTTTACCAGCAGTTGTTCACCAATTTCAATGCGAATTTCCAAGTATAAAAATAACACTCATAGTAAAAACAGCTCCTGAAATTCGAACGATGCTACAAAATCATGAAATTGATCTCGGGATAATTTCTGCGGCGCCTTTTGACGAACCACTTCTAAAACAAATGAATGTAATGCCTGATACACTTGTTCTTGCCTTTGCCAAAGAACATCATCTTTCTAAAAGAACAAATGTATCATTACAAGATATCGAAAAAGAACGTATATTATTGCATCGTAACCCATCTACAACGAGAGATTTACTTACACAATGGACGTTAGCACATAACATTACATTCCAATCAGAAATTGAACTAGATTCATTAGAAACGATGAAACAAATTTTAAAATATGGTAATGGCGTTGCCTTTATTTCAAAACTTGCTATTGAGCAAGAAGTACAACGAAATGAGCTATGCTATATACCGATCCCTGATTTTGAATTTCAGCGTAATATTTATACCATTCATCATGAGGACAGATGGAATTCTAAAATAATTTCTTTTTTACTACATAGCATTACTTCTTTTGCAGAAAAAAATTAAAAGGCTGTCGTTATACACGACAGCCTTTTAAACTATAACTCTATTTGTTTTTCTTATCCTCAATTTTTGCTTGTGCCTCTTCAGCCTTATCTAATGCTTCTGAAACTTTTTTCTCTTTTTCTTTTACATCATCTATACTATCAACAGCTTTAATTAATTTATCGATTCCTTCTTCATTTACCTTTTTTCGTTTCGCTACTCTTTCATTTACTTTCTCTTCCACATCTTTTGCTTTTTGAAGCATATTCTCTGCATTTGATGTCACAGCTTTTTCAAGTGCATCATCTTTTTTCTTTTGTAACACTTCATTTGCAATATCTTTCGTTTCTAAATACTTACCGTCTTTTAATGCTGTCGCACCGCGATCTAGTAACTGAGCGACTTCTTTATATGCCTTCGCTTCATTTCCTGATTTCTCTTTTTCCGCTTTTTCAAACCACATAATCGCATCACTATATTTTTCATTTTTCAATGATTGCATACCTGTTTCAATATACGTGTCATAATTACTACATCCAGTCATTACGACTAACAGAAAAAGCATTACAAAACTTAATTTTCTCATGATGTTTTCTCCTTTTCTTTGCCTGCTCACTTTACTGTAACATACATGAAAAGGAGTTTCAAAAACTAAAATACTAATTTGGTCATTTTTATTATTTCCAGTCAATTTTTTATTACTTTCTTATTTTTAGGCCGACACATCCACTTGCTTTTTCGCCACTTGCTTTCTTACTCCAACTAATACAACTAATAATAACCCTCCACCTAATGTCATCATAACAATGCTAGTCGGTAACATATCTAATAATAATCCATATACAATCATTCCAAGCGGTGCGATTGCAGTAGAAATTGTTTCAAGTAGACCGAATACACGTCCTAAATAGTTTGGATCTGTCGTCTTTTGCATATGTACTTGCATCGGGATATTTACAACCATCATTGATATACCAGTTAAAATCATAAAAGTGATATAGTAAATAAAACTTGCTACTTTCGGAATGATAACTAACAACGGAAAGACTGTGCATAAACTCAAGCCCGCAAATAAAAACAGTCCAATATAAACAGAGCGAAACGGATTATTCACTTCTTTACGTACTGATAAAACAATTGCACCAATTAGCATCCCGACTGCTAACATTCCCTCTACAACACCGAGTTGCTTCGAGGATAAATGCAAATTTTTAATAATAATATATGGAAGCGAAACGAAAAGTGCACTCGCAAAAAAGTTTACCCCTACTGCAATTTTCATTAAACCATATATTTCATGCTGTCGTTTCACATATGAAAAACCTTCTTTTATACTCGTCAAGAAATGCTCTTTACTTTCGGCCAATTCTTTTTTATATAAATCAAATACGATGAATAATTGTACAATAACTGCTAAAAAGAATGTAATACTATTTAACAGGAAAAATGTTTTGATTGAAAAGAAACCAAATACAACTCCTCCAATAATCGGCGCTATAATATTCGATAAAGATGATGCCGTCTGATTTAAAGCACTCGCTTTTTGAATACGCTCCTCATCTACTAAATTAGGAATAGACGAAGTTAATGAAACAGAATAAAAACTTGCACAAATTGATAATAATGCCGCTGATACATAAATAAACAGAAGTGATGGTCCAAATATAGTAGCAAGACTAAACATGATAAGCATTGTTAAGCTACTTAATAAATCAGTGCCAATTACAAGCCATCTTCGGTTCACACGGTCAGCTACAGCACCTGCAATTGGGCCACAGATCATTCTTGGTATTGATCCGCAAATAAGAGTAGTTGCAAACCCCATTCCTGAACCAGTTGTCTTTAATACGTATAATCCCATTGCAAACGTATAAATACCCGCCCCTAACAAGGACGTCATTTTTCCAATCATCATTAAAATAATATTTCTCGTTGCAATCTTCTTTTTCCAATCATTTTGACCTATACTTACATCCCCCATTATGACACTCTCCCTTTAAAAGTTAAATTGTGTTAAACTTATTATATATAAAACTTTCCAATTTTTACAACGAAAAGTTTAATTATATTTAACTTTTTGATTATAAAGGAGCATATGATGGCTACTCTCGGCGAGAAAATTAAAACGTTACGAAAAGAAAAAAAGCTTACTCAAACTGAATTAGCAGGTTCAGAACTGACAAAAAGTATGTTAAGTCAAATTGAAAATGGAAAAGCTACACCTTCCATGAAAACATTACAATACATCGCTGAAAAACTTGGATGCGAAACGAGTTTTTTACTAGAAGAAGATGATGTAGAAATTATAGAAATCATTCAACAAATGGAACAACTAATAAAGGCAAATAAATGTGATGAAGTATATGAGACTTTACTACCTATCGTTCAAAAAGAGCTACCTTCTACTTTAAATACCGCTCGTTTATATAAACAATTTGTAACAGCTGCGGCGATTATGAAAGATTACAACATTGAATATTACGTTGAAAAGGCTACTTCTATTTTTGAAAAATATACGTTATACCGGGACAGTACGGAAACAAAATTAAAATTATCCTTTACGATATTCACACGTAAAAAGTATGGTGAATGTTTACAACTTATAGCTAGTATTAGAAATGATTATGAGGAGAAACATTTAGAAATGGATCTCATTATACATATCGAGTTATGTTTATATGAAGCCATCATTTTACTAGCATGCGGCGATTATGAAACATGTGAAAAAACAATATTAGAGGCACTCGAGTTTTCAAAAAAGCATCAAGTATATTTTAAAACAGACGAATTTTATCGGATTTTATCTTACCAAAAAGTCATTACAGCTGATAAAGAACAATATTTATATTACATAAAAAAATCTGAGCAATTTGCCATTTTTACAGAAGATACTCTATCCATTGCGATTATTGATATTTTAAAAGCTTACTACTACAACACGATTACTAATGAATATACAATCGCATTAAAACATCTAGAACAATTTCGAGAGAAACTAAAAGATGAGCCACTTTTTCAAGACGACGGATTGTATTATCTTGAAAAAGGAAAAGCTTTATACGGATTGAAACGTTACGAGGAAGCTTTACAAGCATTGCAACGTGATATCATGCCGGATTATATGAACCATCCACTTGATCAAGCGTGGCTTACAACAGCAGGTGCATATCGTGCCCTTTGTTATGTAAAACTTAACGATAAAAAAAGGGCTCTGGAGGAAGCTACAGAAGCCGCTCAAAAGATACAATCCTACCCGGATTCCATCTTTTCTTCTTTTATTAAAGAAACATTACAAATAATACAAAAACTTTAAAAATGTCTCGAAATGGTATATTATTCCTCCTTTTTTGCAAAGATAATAATGATGGGAGGAATATAAATGAATATACAACGCGCAAAAGAGCTTTCCGAGTCATCTGAAGAAGCCAATGTCAGTTTTCAAGGCATGCCTGTTATGATTCAACACGTCGATGAAAGCAACGAAACCGCCCGCATATATGAAGTAACAAATCCAAAACGCGAATTAACGGTTCCAGTTAATAGCTTAGAGGAAATATAAAAAATGCCACTTCTTTTTTTTGAAGTGGCATTTTTCTTACTTTAGATTACTTAATATAAATCCCTTCTATCCTCTGTTTTACAACACCTAAAAAAATAAGAATCTTCTACTTCTTTTTTTAACCTGCTAAAATACAAACTATGAATTAATTATTCGCACTATACATTAAGGGGGAAAAATAATGAAATATGATTTAGAAAAAAACAAGCCCTATTATGCAGTTATATTCACTTCAAATCTATCAAATGATACAACAGATTATAGTACCGTTTCCGAAAAAATGGAGGAACTTGCGAAACAGCAACCTGGATTTTTAGATGTCGAAAGCGCACGTGATAATTCGGGACTCGGCATTACAATTTCTTATTGGGAGTCACTTGAAGCAATTGAAAATTGGAAAAAGAACGCCTTACATAAAGAAGCGAAAACAAGAGGCCGTGAGCAATGGTATGAAAACTTCCACCTGCGCATCTGCCTTGTTGAGAAAGAATATAAGTTTCATAGAGGTACATTGTAACTATGAAGAAAAAACTAGCTCTCGTTGTTGTTCATGAAATATACGGTGTGAATGATCATATGCATCATGTTATAGATCACTTCACTACATCTATATTAGATGTATTCTGTCCTAACCTTCTACAATTACAAAATTCATTTCATTATAGTGATGAAGAAAAAGCATATCAATATTTTATGAATCATATTGGATTTGATTATGGGAAAGAACAAATTAATGAGGTAATTTCTACCCTTTCAAATGATTACACGCATATAGGACTTATCGGCTTTAGTGTTGGGGCTACCATCGCTTGGCTCTGTAGTAACAATCCAAAAATAGATTTTATCATTGGATGTTACGGTTCCCGTATACGTGACTATGTTCACATTAAACCTACATGTGCTACATTACTTATTTTTCCTGAACAAGAAGCTAGTTTTTCAGTATCCTCTTTAATCCAAACATTGCAGCAACAAAATAATCCTTTATTAGAAATAAATCAACTACACGGTGAACATGGATTTTTAAATCCGTACACTGAAAAATATAACGAGCACTCTACAAAGCAAGCATACAACCTAATAGATTCGTTTCTTACGCAAATAATATGATAAAGGAGTTTTATATGTCACTTACATTACTTTTACTCATATTCCTAATAATACCCTTCATTTCAGCATTAGCTCTCATTTTTATGACAGTTAAAAAAGGAAATTTTCTAAACCTACCATACTCACAATCATTCATCGTATGTGCTCTATTTTTTACGAATTGGATATTATATTTAACAAATTTTTATTCATTACTACCTGAGAAAGTTAGTCGATTTATATTTCTACCTATTTGGTTTTTCCTTTGCGTTTTAGGCTTTATTATTTTCGCACGCGAATGGAAGAACAATCGTATTTTTTCCATATCTATCGGTTTCCTTTCTTCTATTAGTTTTCTATTTGGATTATTGTTGTTAGTTCTTTCGGGAATGTAAAAATAAAAGGAAGAAAAGCCCAACATCAACTTTTCTTCCTTCTATTTTTACCTTTAGATTTCACTGTTACTGATTCACAAGGTGTGTAGTAAATTTGAGGTGTCGCCTTATCAACCACCATCATAAACGTAATAAAACCGATAATAAAGAAAATGAATACCGTTAATAAAATAGCGCCTATCGTTAAAAGTATCATAACACCACCCCTATATATTTCATGTTATTACACCTTTCGCTATTATATGAGCTGAATCCTTTTTAGAAAAATAAACGTAACAAAATAATTACAATGACTCCTGTTAATACTGTTCCTAATAAACTACGAGTATATATCGCTACGAAAAATGTAGGAATTGCCGCAATGATATAATCCCACTGCACTGTCTCATGCATAAATAATACTTGTGCTAAAAGTGCTGCTAATATCGCAATTGGTATGTAATTTAACCATTTTAAACCCCAGTCTGGAATTTGTAGTTTACTAAATACGAGAAGAGGTAAAATACGTGGTACGAGTGTGACAGCTCCGGCTGCTAGTAAAAGTAATAATACGTCCACTCTTACTTCCATTTTTCAATCACCACCCCGATTGTCGCAGCTAAAAGTGTTGCGATAATAACTGCTATACTATCTGGCATAAATAAGTGTGAAACGTATGCGATAATAATCGCTACAATTGCTACACTTAGATGAATGGCTAGTTTCGGTTTACTACTTATTAGCTGAAGTACAAATAATCCGATAAACATCGCTGGTAACGCATAATCCATTCCGTACGTATGAGGATCTGGTATCCACTCTCCAAAAAGCCCTCCGAGAACTGTAGCTAAAATCCAATTTAAATATGCTGTTACATTAAGTCCCATCATCCATTTCTCGCCTAAATGGCCTTTTTGTGCTGCTTGTTGCACTGCAACGCCGAAAGTTTCATCTGTAATTTGCGAACCAATTATTAAATTTTTAAAAAGAGGTATCTTGGTGAAGTAAGGTGCGAGTGCAGCACTCATTAATAAGTGACGTAAATTAACAAAGAACACAGTAAAAATAATTGCCGAGGCTGGGGCACCCGCTGCATACATACCCGCTAATATAAACTGAGCAGAACCTGCGTAAATTAATGTGGACATAAAAGCAATTTCTATGATCGAGAAACCTGCTGTTTTCGCAATAACACCAGCCGCTATACCGATGCTCAAATATCCAAATACAGTTGGTAAACAATCCTTTACACCTTGCTGAAATGAATCATCGCTCTGCAGTGTCATATGTGCTTGAGCTTTATTCACCATTATCTCCCTCCATTTCTTCTATAGTACGTTTTCCTGTTACGACATGAACTAAATCTATGTTTTCACGCCATAATGTATCTAATTTATCAGCTCCAAACTCCTTCGTAATCTCTTCCACCATAATGTCGTGCCGAACATATTCTGTAGCGACGAGAACTAAAGCTGGATCATACGTTGTAACGGCCCATGAAGTGCTATCATTTGAAAAGTTAGCAATTAATACTTCTTCCCCATCACGCGCGATAACAGTTAAATGACCACCCATTCTCTTTTCAACGACGTGAGGTGTCATATAATTATGGTGAAATGTCGCTCCTATTTTTGTTTCTGGAGCACCAAATAAAATCGAAAAAATATGTACGCCTTCCGCTTCCTTTTGATGAATGAATGGCTCAATCTCGTGCACTTGATCTTCCCATACAGAAATCCATAACTCTTCTTTTGCTCTATTAATTATATTGCATATTTCTTTCAAAACACGATCATTTGAGCGAATATGCGAAATTACATCAATTTGTCGCTCTTGTTCTAAACGATTTAATTTTCGGTCTAGAAATTCAAAGGACTTTTCAAAATCTTTTCGCATTCGATCCATTAATTCCGTAGCTGGCACTGGTACATATTTCACTGGTTCAGAAGGAACGATATGCACCGCTCCTTTATCCATCAACTTGCCAAGTACTTCATAAATCATCGAACGAGGTACGCCTGTTTGTTTACTCACTTCATAACCTGTTACTGGGGAATGTTTTAATAAACCAATATACGCTTTACATTCATACTGGGAAAAACCTAACTTTTGTAACTCCTTTATTATTTCATCCATCGGTAACCCCTCACAATTTATATAGCTCTAATTTCAAAACTACGATTTCACTTTCCATTAGTAGTTATTGCTATACCTACTAATATAAAAAAGAAGCCTCTATAAGTCAACTGACAATTCCGAATTTTTATTCGAAATAAAAAGCCTTCTTTTGAAAGGCTTTTTGTGCATAATGAATTATTTCAACTGTAGAGCATTTGATATATTACCCTCCAAATGCTCACGTAAGGTTGAACCTGTATACTCTTCTCTAAATACACCTGCTCTCACGAATAAAGGAATGACTTCACTAAAGAATAAATCCAATGATTTTGGAGGTCCCCCTGGAATTGCAATAAATCCATCTAGTGCCCCTGCCTCAAATCTTTCCATAATTTGCTTACAAACATCTTGTGGTGTGCCTATAGCGACCCAATGAGCAGAACCAACAACTTCTGGTCGTTCTAGTATTTGCTCAACAGTTGGTTCATTTTTTATGATGAAATTCCGTAATAATTCGGCATGTGTTTTACTACGTACAGCTTGATTTCTACTTGGTAGCATATGTTCAGTAACCTTACTTTCTAACGGTATCCCTCTAACGTCTAACCCGAGAACCATTTCAAGTAAAGCGTACCTCTTCTCTTTTGTAAGATGTTGATGAGCTTGCCTGTGCATTTCTAGTGCTTCTTCATATGAATCACCAATAAAGAAATATAAACCAGGCAATACACGTATATCCTCTTGCTTTCGGCCATGCTTTTCTGCTCTTCTTCTTAAATCTTGACGAAGTTCGATTCCTGATTCTACATCTGGCATTGCGGCAAAAATCGCATCTGCAACAGAAGCCGCGAAATTCCGGCCTGACTCTGAAGCACCCGCTTGAAATAAAGGCATTTCCCCAGAAATATGTTGCGGGATATTAAGTGGACCTTTCACCTCAAAATGCTCACCACGATGCTCAATTGGCTGTACCATCTCTCTAATTACATCTGCATTGTCTTCTTTCAAAACTTCATAAGGATGACTCCTCCAAAGTTTTCTTACTAACTCTGTACATTCTGTCGCTTTCGCGTATCGTTCCTCAGATGGTGGCATCCCTGCCTCACCAAAGTTTTCAGCACCATCAATTGATGTGACAATGTTCCATCCTACTCGGCCGTTACTAATCCAATTTAAAGATTGTAGTTGCCTCGCTAGTATATATGGTGGATAAAATGATGTTGAAGCGGTCGTAACGACTCCAATTTTTTCTGTTGCATAAGCAATAGCAGTAAACAATAGTGTTGGATCTAAAATTACATTCCCCTTATTACGTGCAATTAAATCTGGATGTGCCACTAAATAATCCGCTTTAAAAACAAAATCTAACTTGGCCTTTTCTGCCTGTAGTGCCAACTCTACTTGTTCATCTATCCCTGAATTAAACATACTCTCTTGTTCTTTCTTTCTAGAAATCAAACATAGTCCAATGCAAAGCTGTTTTTTTGTAGACATATGTACACACCTTCCCCTTATTTTTAATTTACCTAGTTAAACAAATGATACGACCCTCACAGCTTCTATTCTTATTAAAGATAAAATGATATTGATAATCATTATCATTTTATGGTGTAACTATAATAAAAGCAACAATAAAGTGAAACTTTAATCAGAGGAGGAGCTCCCATCCTCTGATTATTAGCCTTCACCAATCGAGCTTTTGCGGGATAAAAAAAAGACCACCACTAATTGGAAGTCCTTTATCTCAATATTTCATTCGCTTCTTTTTCATAAATTTTATCAAACGAAGTCATGATGCGCTGCGATGCTTGAATCATTTTTTGATTCGTCATAAGGTCAGCCATTTCTTTCGTCATATCCACATTTGAATTTTCTAGCATATGATTACGTACTGCCCCTGTTCCATTCGGTAAATCAGCAACGTTTCCTTCTGCTAGTGTAAAACTTTTATTTTCACGTTGTACGAGGCGAGCGTTCGTTTCTACGTCTACTGTTTTCGTTTGCAGACGGGCAATATTATTTTGTGTTACTTCATCGTATAATGTACCGTCTGCTTGTACAGCTACCTTTGCTCCTTCTGGAATACGAATACGTTCATTATTCTCACCCATTACGAAAGCACCAGATGCTGTTTGTAAATAACGATCACTATTTAATGTAAAGCTACCGTCTCTCGTTAAAAATGTTTCATCATTTTTAGATGTAACAAAAAATGATGATGTGCCAGCCGCACCGTCGTCTAAAAAGAAATCTGTAGCACTATTTGTCATTTGTATATTTCCTTGTACTAAGTTCACATGCGTCGCAGCTGGTACGACAGCGTAATCGACCGAACCGATATTTGTCGTAGCTCCGTCTCCGCGGCGATATGTGTCTTGCACATCAAATACTTTAGACGTCATGTTTTCTGCTTTAAATCCTGTCGTTTGGGCATTTGCAACGTTATTCGAATGAACATTAATATGCTGCATGTAATTCATCATACCCATAGAACCTATATAAAGACCGTTCATACTTGTTTGAATAAGGCAAGCGCCTTATTCTTCACCTCTTTTCTTACGATGTTTGTAACATTTGTTTTGCTAAATGTTCAGCTGTAGCGATATGTATATGTTGCTTCACGTCTTGTCCGTCTGTCATTAATACAATTGGTGCTGATGATACTGCTGGAATTTTTAACAATTCACCACTACTCGCTGTTTCATCAAATTTCGTAAATACGATTCCATCAATATGAATATCTTTAAAATTCGTAATGATTTCAATCATATCTTTACTTTTCATAGAAGCAGATAACGTTAAACAAATATAATCTGGCTCTACTTGCCCCATCGTCTCAATCATTTCTTCAACTGTATCTGACGTACGATAATTTTTACCGGCTGTATCTATTAAAATATAATCGACGCGAGCTTCTTCTTTAAAATAAGTAAGTGCCCTTGCCATTGCGGGTTCATCTCGCACAGCGATAACTTCTGCTCCAGTTGTTTTTACGTAATCTTGCAGTTGCTGCACTGTCCCGATGCGAGAGTGATCTGTCGTAATAAAACCAACCGTTTTTTTCTTACCGTGAAACTGCCATGCCATTTTCGCAAGTGTCGTCGTTTTTCCAACGCCAGTTGGACCGATTAATGCAATTGTTTGTACCTCTTTCTCAAATACGTTTTCAGTATTAAAATGAGATCTCATATCTTCCAATATGTATCCGATGACTTCTTCTTCTGTAATCATCGTTGCATTCTCAAACTTCACTTTTAATTTTTCAGCATATGCATGAATGAAATATTGTTCCACATCGTTTTGTTCTAACATCCGAATTACTTTTTGAATAATAAATGGTACAGATTCCTGGTTTTCTTTTTTTATAACTACTTCTTCTTTCTTTACAGAAATAGCTTGTTTCACAACAGGCTGTTTTTTAGCTACTTTCGTCTCTTCTGTATGTTTCACAACGACAATACCCTTTTCAAACAGTTGTAATAGTTTCTCTTTTTTTCTTGCCCATTCTTCACTATTTCCTGTTTGCATCGCTGCGTACGACATAGAAGTTGTTACGTTTTCTAAATTGTGCAGTACCGATTGAATTCCATTTGCCTTCACAATTTCTTCTGAAGGTTCATTTACAACATCCATTAATTGTTCATGAAATTGAGTTACGCCTTCGTTACTTTCTTCCTGTTTATCTTCAGGAAAAGCGACTAACATCTCATAATTCTTCTTCCAAAAAAACGGGATGTTTCGTTTTACACTTTCATCGACAACGTAGTAATAATCTGTACCATATTGGTCAAATAACTTTCGATACAATTCATTTTTCGAAGCTGCTTTTATTCGCATTAACGCTTCTTTTTTTTCTGTACTTTCCATTACTTCACCCCCTACTATTCAATATAAGCAATTTGATCTACAACAATTTCTGGTGCTAATTCACTAATACATAATACTTTCGCTTCTATTTGATAACGTTCAAGAAGTCTCACAATCGCAAACCTGAAATCTTTTCTGCGTGTTAATAATACTGGCTCTCTTCCCATTAAACGAGCTTGTTTGAAAACGCGCTGTACTTGTTCTACTACACGCGTTTCTAAATCTAAATCCCAGTTTAATAAATAACCTTGGTATGAATTATTAACAACATCTGCATCCAACTCAAGCGAATCAGCGAAAAGCGCTGCATAAATTTTCCCGTCAGGATTTTTCGCACTCTCACAAATAACTTTTGAAATACATTCACGAACAAATGCAGTGACACCATCAACATGGTTTTGATAAATTTCTTTCCCGTCAATAATACCTTCAATAATTGTCGGTAAATCACGGATTGAAATTCCTTCTTTCAGCAGTTGTTTAATAACATTTTGAACGAGTGATAAATCAATTTCTTTCTTCTTAATCTCTTCTAATAAAACGCCATTATCAGTTTCAAGCGAGTTAATCAAGTCTTTCACATGCTGACGCTGAATTAACTCGTGAAGGTTACGTCTAACGACAACATCTAAATGCGTAATTAATATGCTAAGCGGCTCTAACACTTGATAGCCCTTCATTTGTGCATCTTGTACCGTATGCTCCAAAATCCAATATCCATCTTCACCGAAAATTGGATCTTTCGCTGGTTCTGCATCTAAATCCGCCATTACGTTCGGTGTTTTCAGTGCTAATAAATAACCTGATTTTAAAACTCCTTCAGCAGCTTTCGCACCTTTAATACGAATAATGTAACGTCCGCGCGGTCTAAAACTCGTATTATCTTTAAAGTTAATTCCAGGAACGTTAATACCAAGGTCAGTAATAATCGACTTCCTCATAAGAACAACTTTATCACGAGCTGTTTCCCCGTTAATCTTCTGCTTTACAAGTGCCGCTAAATCTAAACCGAGCTCTACGATAATTGGATATTTATCTGTAAAGACGCCGAATGAATCTTCCACTTGTTGCAGTTGCTCTTCATCGCCTTGAATCATTTCTAATTCTTTTTGAAGCTCGTCTTCTTTTTCTTTCTTTATTCGCTTTTTATTACGAACTCCTAAGAAAATAATCGTGCCTCCAACGAGAGCAAATGGTAAAAATGGTAGCGGTGTAAAAACACCCATTGCGATAAATAAACCACCGAGTGCATATACAACAACTTCATGCGCTAATAACTCTTTAAAGATTCCTTCAGTTACTGTATCTGCTGAACCGTCAAATACACGCGTTACGATAATACCTGTTGAAATCGCAAGCATTAACGAACCGATTTGGTTTACAATTCCGTCACCGACAGTTAACTGTGTATAGTGAATAGCCGCATCTGCAAAGCTCATTCCTTGCTGCATCATACCAACAATTAAGCCGAAAATAATGTTTACGAATAAAATGACAATCCCGAAAATAACGTCCCCTTTAATGAACTTTCCGGCACCATCCATCGCTCCGTAAAACTCTGTTTCCATATTTAATTTTTTTCGTTTCGCCTGTGCATCTTTTTCTGTAATAAGACGCTGATTCAAATCAGCATCGATAGACATTTGTTTCCCTGGTAAAGAATCAAGTGTAAAACGAGCTGCTACTTCAGCTGTACGAGACGCACCGTTTGCAACGATAAACTGGAATATGATTAATACTATAAAAATAACGATACCAATTAATAAGTTTCCGCCAATTACGAACTGGCCGAACTCTTCAATAACATGACCCGCATTTCCGTCTGTTAAAATCGCTCGCGTCGTCGAAACGTTAATCGATACGCGGAAAATCCCGATTAATAACAACATCGTTGGAAATGACTTTAATTCATCCCACTCGTTAATACTTGTAGCTCGCATATAAATAAGCACTGACATACTTAGTAGAAAAACGATAACGATATCAAGTATAAATGGTGGAAGTGGAATTAAGAGCGCCACAACGAATGACGCTGCTAAAAAGATAGAAAAATAGGTTCTTGCAGAATCCATCTTAAACAAAGAGATCCCCTCCAAACGCGCTATTATACTTCAAGTTCTTTTGTTTGAATTAAATAGCGCATAACTTCAATTACAGCTACATATAAATCTTCTGGAATCGTCTCATCTTCCTCGACTTGATAATATAAAGAACGAGCGAGCGGACGGTTTTCCACCATTGGTATTTCTTGTTCACGGGCAAGCGTTCGTATATATAATGCGAGCTCATCTTCCCCTTTTGCAACGACAACAGGCGCCGCATCAACTTGTTTATTGTAACGAAGCACCACTGAAATATGCGTCGGGTTGTTCACAATAAACGTTGCACCATCCATCTTCTTCGCGATTGTCCCTTGCAAGATGGCATGCATAAAGTTTTTTCGTTTCCCCTTTACTTGCGGGTCCCCTTCATTATCTTTATGCTCTTGTTTCACTTCTTCTTTTTTCATCTTAATATCTTGTTCGTACTCCCATTTTTGATAAATGAAATCAATAATAGAAAGAATGATTAAAATAATTAAAATGGCTAAAAAGATAAATTTAATTTGGCTAATAATTTCAGTAAGTGACGCTGTCCAGTTAAATCCAATCATACTAACAATCTTCTCTAAATTCTTTTTAAAGAGAACGTACGAAACGTAACCGATTAATCCCATATAAAACAGTGATTTCAAAATATCTACTAAACTTTTACGACTAAACAATCTCGTAAAATAGTTTTTCGGATTAATACGTGATGCTTTCGGCTTAAGTACTTTAGAAGAAAATAAGAAACCGACTTGAATCATATAATTGAATAAATGAAAAGCGTATACGAGTATTAATATAGGAGCTGATACTTTCAGAAGTAATATGCCCATTAAATAAAAATACTCGGTCGAATCTGTATTTTTTCCAATTTGATCAAACAGCACCGCTACGGAATTCGCAATCTCAAAACCGAGCCAATCTCCGAAGAAGTAAACGACAACTGCTAATACAAGAATGGAAAATAAATTATTTAAATCTTTACTCCGGGCGATATTCCCTTCTTCACGCGATTTTTTACGCTTCTGCGGGGTGGCCTTTTCTGTTTTATTATCCTTTGCCATGCGCGTCCCCCTACTTCGTTAAGAAAAAGTTAAATAGTTTCGTATACTCTTCCAGTAATACGTCTGTCATATTTTTAAACACATAACCGAGCATCGGTACACTCATCGCAATAAACAAAATACCACACGTTATTTTAATTACGTACGCATTCATAAAAACGTTTAATTGCGGTGCATTTTTTGCGATTAAAATAAGGACGAAATTAATAATGAATAGACTGCCCATAAGTGGCAAAGCAATTTCAACCGCTGATGTAATTGCAAATAATAACGTTGCGAGTAGACTATCTAAAAAACTAGTCGTCAACAATTTTGAAATCGCCTCTGTATATTGAAACGACTTTAAAATCGTGGCAACGAAATAGTTAATGCCGCCCAGTGAAATAAAAATAATAAGAAAAAATATATCAAAAATTGTTGATAGTAAAGTAGACTGTGATCCTGCATTCACATCAAATAAACTCGCCTGCGATAAACCGATATCAAAGTCTAAAATATGCCCTGCCATTTTCGGAATGTTCCACAGCATCTCTACAATTTTTGAAAGTGATAATCCAATTACAATTTGCGTTCCTGCATAAGCTGCTACATCCCAAACTGTCTTTATGTGAGAGACATCCACTTGATCTGCCACTGTAATCGAAAGAGCGAGTCCAAATGTAACCTTTGCCATCGCCGGAATTGATCGGCCTGAGAAAAACGGTAGAAAATATAAAAATGAAGTAATGCGACAAAACGCAAAAAACGTCGCCGCCCATAATTCCATATTCATTTCAGTTCACCTATCTTAGTACGAACGCAATAGCGATGGGATTTTATCAAATAAATCTAAAATAAGCATCGTTAACTCTTGAAACATCCACGGACCTAAAATGATAATAACGAGCACAATACTCGCCATTTTCGGTAAAAACGTCAGCGTTTGCTCTTGAATTTGCATCATCGCCATAATAACGGCGATAATAATAACGACAATCATACTTACAACGGCAATCGGCATTAAAATCATAACCCCTTTATAAAAAAAGGTTTGGAAAATATCTATAATTGGTGACGTATTCATTTATATGACTCCTATCACATAGCATCAAACGCTTCAGGCGACCGTCTTAAACATAATATCGACGATTTTTGTATATCCACCTAAATATACGAAAACAAGTATTTTAAATGGTAAACTTAAAATCATCGGCGGTACCATCATCATCCCAAGGTACATTAAAAGTGTACTAATAATTAAATCAATAAAGACAAACGCTAAATAAATGAACATCCCCGTTAATAAACCTTTTTGAATTTGCGTTAACGTAAAGGATGGCACAAGCGTAAACAATGAAAGATCCTTTAAATCTTTCGGCAACTCTTCTCCACGCACTTTCAGCATCATTTTCAAATCATGCTTATACGTATGCTTCGACATATAATCTTTCATAATCGGAGCTGTCGTTTCCGCAGCTTGACTTACTGTTATTTTTTCTTTCGTCATCGGGTCCCACACATCACTCTTTAATTGACCAAGCACTGGCTGCATTGTAAACAGCGATAAAAATAATGCGAGTCCAACAAGCACTTGGTTCGGTGGTAAATTCATAACCCCAAGCCCTTGACGAGTAATCCCAAGAACAATCATAAAATAAGTAAAATGCGTAAATAAAAGAACGATAGAAGAAGATAATGATAGAAGGGTAACGAGCGCGAATAGTTGTACACTTGAATTACTCGTAAACTCTTTTCCATTTTCGAAATTAATAAAGCCGTTCGGGGCTGCATACGCTGGATTTACAAAAACAAATGAAAAAATAATAGAAAATGCGAAAATAACGGCAAATAACGATAACTGTTTCTTTATTCTCATGATGGATCCTCTACTTTTTTCGTTTCACTCTTCACCGCGTCTTCTAGCGCTTGTTGAAACTGATTTCCTGTTCCTGTTAATTGTACTGATTGTACACCGTTATTACTTATAACAGTAAACACTTGCTTCCCGTCCACTTCAAATAAAAAGGCGCTCGTTTGATGATTTAAATAAACACCATCTTTCACTTGAATATGGCCGTTTTCACCTTGCTTAAAAAACTGCTGTTTGCGCGTCTTTTTCGTCATATAATATGCACCATAGCCGAGCGCACCAAACAGTAAAACGACTTGAAATAAGGTCGTCATATACGACATATGACTCCTCCTCTACTCTTTATCCTGCATTTGATTTTGCGCCTTCATAAGCGCCGCGTGTTTCTTGTCAGCTTCAATTTCAGAAATAATAATGCCAAACTTCTCGTCCATTACTATTGCCTCACCAATACCGACTTTCATATCACTTAAATATACATCTACTTTATGTCCTAAATTTTTCTCTACTTCAAGAACATCGCCAACTTTTAATTGTTTCACATCGCCAAGCTGAATCGATGACTTCCCAAGCTTTACACCAAGTTCAATCGAAATATCCGAAACGGTATCAATATGCGCTTTACCCGCTTCATTTCGCTTCCCTGCAAATTCTTCTAATCCCATTAATGACACAGGAGATACTTCATGCTTCATATGGATCCTCCTACTCTATAAAACTTTTAAATAGGAGCGCCTTACGCGTTCCATCTTTCCCAATAAAACAATTAAATTTATGTTTCCCATCTACATAACCACGTAGTTGATCTGAAACTTTCGTATGAAGCGGAATAATATCGCCTTCTTCAATTTTCTCAATCTCACCAATCGTCATCTTTTGCTCACCAATCGCAACGTGAACAGGTTTGTACACTTGATTTACTTTCACTTCTACTTCAGACGTATACTTTTTACGCTTATCCGAAGAATGTTCGACAATATTTTCAGACGTTAACTTATCCATAATCTCTTCAACAGATAAGAACGGAATACCAATACGAACCGTCGTATTCCAAAACTCTGTTTTCATATTTACGTTCAGTAATGAAATAATATCGCTTGCCGTCGTAATCTTAAGCGCATTCGGATCTGTCTCCGTCGTTACAAACTTCGGTTCAATCGCAACAACGCTTTCAAATGATTGCTCTAAATTTTTACAAAGAAGCAAGAATATATTATCAAGCGTTAAAAACTCAAACGCCGTTAGCGGTCTGCGCATCGTAAAGTTACGCTTACTATCTCCGCCAAGCCAGCATTCATGAATATAAATGACGAACGCTAAATCAATCTCAATAACAATTTCTCCAAGCTCTGGTAAACCTAGATCTATCACGCAATATAAATAATAATCTTTCGGCATTTTCTCTACATACTCACTCGTAAATGGAACTTGCTCAACCGTTGAAGGCTCTAGTTCAATTGGAATACGCATACGAGCTGACAACGTCTGTGACGTCTGCTTTCCAAATGTAGACGCAATTGCCTGCAAACTACGTAAATGTTCAACACCAAACTTCTCTGGTCTATTAAAATCATACTCTTGAAATTTATCTTGCTTCCCTGCTTCTTGTGCGAAAGCTGGCATTTCCTCGCCTTCATTCACCGCCTTCAGCAGGGCATCAATTTGCTCTTGGCTTAATTTTTCGCCACTCATGACAATCCCCTTCCCTACCTTTTCAATTCAACGATTTCAACGTACATTTTCCCATTCTTCGTCAAAATCTTTCCGGTTCCAATCTCTTCATTCTCAAGCATAAGACGCACCGTATTTTTCGTTGAATTTTCAAGACGATACAATGTACCTTTCGTAATATGAAGCAGATCTTCAATTTTCTTTTTCGTATTTCCGATTTCAAAATAAATTGTTAACGGAATATCATCTTGTAATTTCAAATCTAGCCAACTCCCATATCATGTTCACAAAAATTTCATGTTCTCTATTTATATAATGAAATTTTCTATTTCGAAACGTCGATATTTAATATTTTTTTAATATACCCTTGCGTTTCTTTAAATGGTGGTACGCCTCCGTACTTTCTCACATTACCAGGACCAGCATTATAAGAAGCAAGCGCCAATACTAAGTCACCGTTATTTTTCTTTAAATAACCGCTTAACTCTTTCACACCGCCCTCAATACTTTCAGCTGGTGAAAATGGACTTTTTATACCCATCTCTTTCACATTCGCTGGCATAAGCTGCATCAGCCCCATCGCCCCTGCATGTGACACCGTTTTCGGATTAAAATTAGACTCTACTTCAATCATTTTTTGAATTAACGTTTTCGGAATTCCATATGTATTACTTACGCGATCAATAATATCCTCATACTTACCTTCATTTGAAGAACGTATTTTTTGAATATTATATTTATTCGTTAACCCCCACGTATCAGCAGCCTCATTTTTCGTTTCTGGAAAACGTCGTTCAAACTCTTTTTGTGCAACTTGCACTTCATCTACTTGCTTCGTTTCAGCTTTTTCCTCAGGCTTACTCGCTTCCTCTACTTTATTAATAGATTCTTCCGGTTTATTAACAACCGTTTCTATTTTCGTAGATTGTACCGGCTGACTCATATCTTCTACTTTTGCCGTTTGCGGAGTAACCTTCGTCTCCTTCGCAGTTTCACTCTGCAATTGATCTTGGAAACGACTACTAACGAACGCCTGTGGACTACTTAACTTTTGCTGAATTTGTCCTTTTTTATATGCAAGAACTTCTTTTACTATATTTCCAACTACCATAATATCACCTTTTCGGTAAACAAAGATAATCTAATATTAGAGTTTTTTTAAAAAGTTTGCAATAATCCTTTTAATAATATTTTAATAAAAAAATGAATAGATTGTTAAACTGTTATTTTTTTATATTCATTAATTCGAATTTTTAGTTGACACCCGTTGTAGCAAGGCTTACAATAAATCTCGAAATCGATTTTTTCGCATATTACCGTTTTTCAATTTGCAGAAAAGTCAATATAAAAAAATGGGGGTTCTTAACATGAGAATTAATACAAACATTAATAGCATGCGTACTCAAGAGTACATGCGCCAAAACCAAGCAAAAATGAGCAACGCTATGGACCGTTTATCTAGCGGTAAACGTATCAACAACGCTTCTGACGATGCAGCAGGTCTTGCAATCGCAACTCGTATGCGTGCTCGTGAAAGCGGATTAGGAGTAGCAGCTAACAACACACAAGACGGTATTTCATTAATCCGTACAGCTGATTCAGCAATGAACTCAGTATCTAACATCTTACTTCGTATGCGTGACCTTGCGAACCAATCTGCAAATGGTACAAATACATCTGAGAACCAAGCAGCTCTAGATAAAGAATTCGGCGCATTAAAAGAGCAAATCAATTACATCTCTACAAACACTGAATTCAATGATAAAAAATTATTAGATGGTTCTAATGAAACTATTGCAATTCAAACATTAGATAACGCTGATGAAGGTAAGAAAATTGATATTAAATTAGCAAACGTGTCTACAGCATCATTAAATATTGATAAACTAACAATTGGTGGCGCAGCACAAAAAACAATTGATGATGTTGCAGGCAAATTTACTGCACTTTCAACAACAGCTACTACTGACAAAGCTACTTTAAAAACTGAAGTTGATGCTGTTATGAAGGAATTCGATAAAGTTAAAGGATCTATGTCTGCAGCAGATGCTAAAGTGGTAACTGATAAATTAGCAGCCTTCAATACTGCGGCTGCTGGTGATGAAGCTACAGCTGCAAAAGCTTTAGGTAGTGCATTTGATAAAACAAAAGTAAATGTTGCTAATCCTAATGCTGCTGTCGCTGCAATTGACTCTGCACTAGAAAACATTGCATCTAACCGTGCAACTCTTGGTGCTACATTAAACCGTCTAGACTTTAACGTAAACAACCTTAAGAGCCAATCTTCTTCTATGGCTTCAGCTGCTTCTCAAATCGAAGACGCTGACATGGCGAAAGAAATGTCTGAAATGACTAAGTTCAAAATCTTGAACGAAGCTGGTATCAGCATGCTTTCTCAAGCAAACCAAACTCCACAAATGGTTTCTAAATTATTACAATAAGCCATTTGAGTTAGTTTCATGAATAAACCTCTCTGCTTGCGGAGAGGTTTATTTTTTCTATATAGACAGATTTAAAGACTTTTTTTTAGCCTGGAGAGAAGCTCCAGCCACATTTAGAAGCGGTCAGGGCTTATTTTGGCCTCGTCCCGTGTATGAAAACAAAAAGATAAAGTTGAGCATAAGTCCTTTTTTCTTTTCATAGCCATTTATTTGCTTTAGAACACTGACTATATCAATCTATAAGGAGTGTCCATTATGCGTATTGGTACGAATGTTTTGAGTATGAATGCTAGGCAGGCGTTGTATGAGAATGAGAAACGTATGAATGTTGCGATGGAGCATTTGGCGACTGGTAAGAAGTTAAATGCTGCTTCTGATAATCCAGCAAATGTTGCGATTGTGACTCGTATGCATGCGAGAGCGAGTGGCATGCGCGTTGCTATTCGTAATAATGAGGATGCAATATCAATGCTTCGTACAGTGGAAGCTGCTCTTCAAGCTGTTACGAATATTTTACAGCGTATGCGTGATTTAGCTGTTCAGTCTACCAACGGTACAAATTCAAATAAAAACCGTGATGCACTGAATAAAGAGTTTCAATCTCTAGCAGAACAAATTGGCTATATTGGTGAGACAACTGAGTTTAACGATTTATCCGTATTTAATGGAGAAAACCGTTCTATTACGTTAGATGATATCGGTCATACGGTAGATATAACGAAACATATTCCCCCTTCCCCCACAAAACATGACATCAAGATTTCAACAGAACAAGAAGCAAGAGTGGCGATTCGTAAAATTGAAGAGGCTTTACAAAATGTATCACTTCACCGTGCTGATCTGGGTGCAATGATAAATCGTCTGCAATTTAATATGGAAAATTTAAGTAGTCAAAGTACAGCGTTAACAGATGCTGCTTCTCGAATTGAAGACGCGGATATGGCGCAGGAGATGAGTGATTTTTTAAAGTTTAAATTATTAACCGAAGTTGCGCTTAGTATGGTTTCGCAGGCTAATCAAATTCCACAAATGGTTTCTAAGTTACTACAATCTTAACCTTTAAAATTATTAAAATAACTCCATAAAAAATAAAAGTGGGATACATACGTGCTATGTATCCCACTTTTCTATCCATCTATCCTTTATAAATAAGATCTTCTGCTAAAGAATTAAACATTTCCCCAACGAGTGAATCTTCATCATATACACACGAGCCATTATTCTCTTCACGCTTCGCAAACGGTATTTGGGCGATTACTTCTGTTTGCAGTTGTTCTGCTAACATTTCGCCGCCACCTTTTCCGAAGAGGTAGTTTCTTGACCCATCTTTTTCTTCGTAATATGCCATGTTTTCAACGATACCTAAAATATCGTGTTTCGTATTTTTTGCCATCACTCCTACTCTAGATGCGACAAATGATGCTACGTTATGAGGCGTTGTAACGATAATTTCCTTCGCTTGTGGAATCATGGCAGCGACATCTATCGCAACGTCTCCTGTTCCTGGTGGTAAATCTAGAAGAAGATAGTCTAGTTTTCCCCAGTGTGTGTTCGCAAGGAAGTTTTGAATCCATTTGTTTAACATTGGTCCTCGCCACATTACTGGGTTATTCCCTTCTGTGAAGAATCCCATCGACATAATTTTAACACCGTGACTAACGACTGGAAGTGCGGTTTGATCGATCATCGTTGGCTTTTCATTCGTTTCCATCATTGCCGGGATACTGAACCCGTATATATCTGCATCTAAAATCCCAACCTTTTTACCCATACGCGCTAAAGCAGTAGCAAGGTTAATCGTCACAGTTGATTTACCAACTCCTCCTTTTCCGCTCGTTACAGTAATAAAACGTACTCCTGAATCAGGTCGAAGCATACTAGGCATTCCAGTTTCTGTTCTAGCTTCTTTCTTTAAAGACGCTGTTAATACCGCACGTTCTTCTGGTGTCATTGAGCCAAATGTTAAGGAAACTTTCGATGCTCCAATGTTTCGAAGTGAGTCTTCAATATCTTGTTGTATTTTTGCTTTCAGCGGACAACCTTGAATTGTTAAAATTACTTCTAGCCCAACTTCTGTACCATTTATTTTTATATTTCTAACCATGTTTAATTCCACAATACTTTTGTTTAACTCTGGATCTTCTACATGGCTTAAAGCGTTCATAATCTGTTCGTGAGTAATCATCATACACATTCCTTCCATTGTAATTATTTTATCTTGTGAAAAAAGTCTCCGCTTTTTCCGCCCGTTTTTTGTACTAAATATGTTTCTTTCATAACCATCGTTTTATCAACAGCTTTGCACATATCGTAAAAAGTAAGGGCGGCAATCGATACGGCAGTTAATGCTTCCATTTCTACACCTGTTTTCCCACTACATTTTACTGTAGCTCGTATGATTAATTCATAGCCATCAGTTTTCTTTTCATAATGAAACGTAAAGTCTGTTCCTTGGATTAATATCGGGTGACACATCGGGATTATATCCGCTGTTTTTTTAGCACCAATTATGCCAGCAACTTGTGCTACTTGAAGCGGGTCTCCTTTTTTCAACCCACCACTTTGAATTGCTTCAAATAATTCATTTGATAAAGAAATTGTACTTTGCGCAACAGCTGTGCGTGTTGAAATGTCCTTTTGAGAAATATCAACCATTTTAGCTCTTCCCTCTTCATTCCAATGCGAAAATTCAATCATAATGATCCTCCTTATGCAATATTCAAATAGAAAGAATTAACCTCCACTTACAGGCGGGATAAACGCGATAGTATCTCCAGGTTTTACAACATCTTCGTCCGTTACAAATTCTTCATTGATTGCTACCATAACTTTTTCCAGCGTCTGTAAGTGATAGTTTTCTTTCAACCATTTTTTCAATTGATGAACAGTCATCTCTCGTTTATTGATTATTGCTAACCTCTCTGAGCCGACTTCTTCTCGTAAATTTGCGAACAGTAAAATTGTAATCATTTTCTCATTCTTCTTTCTTTGGTTTTCCTTCTGGATACGGAGTATTTTCAAGTTGATCACCAATCCACTCCGTTCCATCTTCCCAAAATTCTTTTTTCCAAATTGGGACGATTCTCTTTATACGTTCAATTGCGTATTCATTCGCATCGTACGCTACTTTACGATGCGGCGACGATACTGCAATGACAACGGCAATATCCATTATTTCTAGTCTTCCTACTCGGTGCGTAATTGCTATTTTTGCATCTGGCCAATGTTTCTTAATTTCTTCTCCAATTTCAGTAAGCTTTTTTACTGCCATCGGTTTATATGCTTCATACTCAAGATGTAACGTTCGTTTCCCTTTCGTTAATTCTCTAACTGTTCCAATAAAAGTTGTAATTGCCCCTGCTTCTCGTCTTGCTATTTTATTCGTTACTTCTTCCACTACAATCGGAGTATCGACAATTTCAAATCGTGCTTGTCCCATCAAAACCTCTCCCTACTTTACGGAATGTCCACGGCCATTCACTACCTTCGTTATCTTCTAATAAGAGAATGTCTACAAACATCCCTTTCTTATATCCTCTCGTACCACCTAGTAATACGATAAAAATGTTTGATTCTGCTAATGAAGAGACGGAACTAGATTTATCAAATCCTGATGGATAAGCGATTAGTTGTCCTTCGTTATACTTCAGCTTACCTCGTACAAATCTTGTAAATGGATTAGGTTTTAGAAAGTCTTCTTCGAGCATTGCTTTTTCTCGTTTTACATGTGGTGTTTCGCTAAACATATACGCACGAATGCTAGATCTTACGAACAATTCAAAGCCTACGTAACAAGCAGATGGATTACCTGATAATCCGAATAATAATTTTCCGTTTAATTGCGCTACAGTCGTGACACTTCCCGGCCGCATGGCTACTTTATTAAAAAGAACCGACGCACCTAACTTTTCGTATATAGCTGGCAAATAATCGTAATCTCCTACTGAAACACCACCAGTTGTAATTAACATATCCACTTCGCTTAACGCTCTTTTCACTGCTTCGTAGCACGTATTCAAATCGTCACTAAACTTCCCGAAGTATTTTACTCTTCCACCTGCTCTTCGAATTTGAGACGATATCATATACGTATTACTATTTCGGATTTTCCCAGGTTGTAGTTCTTCATTTACATCGAGAAGTTCACTCCCAGTCGCTAATAGTCCAATTATGGGCTTTTTCGCTACTGGCACTTCGCTATAACCGAATGTAGCAAGAAGAGCTGAAATACCCGGATTAATGTAACTACCTCTTTTTGCGAGAACGGTTCCTTTCTGAACATCTTCACCTTGAAAGGATATATTGTCCCCTTCTTTAAATGAGCGTCTCACTTCCATATAGCTTTTTCCGATATTCTCATATTGACGATGACGAGTTAGTTCTAGCATGACGACCGCGTTACATCCTTTCGGAATTTGTGCCCCTGTCATAATTCGAACAGATTGAAAGGCGCCGACTTCTTTATGGAATACGGAACCTGCTCCAATTTCACCGATGACTTCAAATACGATTGGATTCTCACGACTAGCTCGTAAAGTATCTTCTGCCCTAATAGCAAATCCATCATATGGCGAGCGATTGAATGAAGGGACATCGTGATCCGCTACGATATCGTCTGCTAACGTACGTCCGTATGCTGATTCCAGTGGTACTAGTTCTTTTACACCACAATTAGCAAATGCCATCACTTTACGAACAGCCTCTTCAACTGTAATTGGCACTCTTCTTTCCATCATTACCAATCCCTCTCTATTATCCTAATAACCGATAGTATAGTTGTTTCGCTTTTTGAATTTCATTCGTGCCATGAATAAATACACGCCCATCTTGAAAAATGACGATGCGATACTCTTCTAATTGGCAAGAGAGCAAATATGGATTCCGATCAACTTTCCCGTGGTTTTTCAATAATTTTTCTAACTCGTCAAAGTCGTAATGACTATTATGCGCCGGTCTAATTTGAACTGTATTTCTTCCGCATAACACAGCTGTCTTCGTTTGATTTTCGTATGATAAATAAGGATAAGTTCTATTTGTTCCGCACGAAGGACAGTCTTCTGTTTTGATTTTTCCTAGTTTGAGAGAATGATGTTGATTACTCCATATATCAAACATTAAAAAAGTTTTTCTAATTGCTGTATAATCTTCTACTAAAATTTTGAATGCTTCTGCTACTTGATACGCTGCGACGATTTGAACAGCTGGACTAATAATTCCAACTGTGTCACATGTCGCCCCTGTAACAGGAACACTTTTCAACACGCAATGTAAGCACGGTGTTTTCTTCGGAATAATTGTATAGCTCATGCCATAACTTCCGACACAAGAACCGTAAATCCAAGGGATATTGTATTTTTGTGATATATCATTAATCACGAACCGAATATCGAAATTATCTGTTGCATCAATAATGACATCGACACCACCTAGTAAAGCTTCCATATTATCTACTCTTGCATCCATTACAAGAGCTTGAATTTGCACGTCTGAATTAATTTGTTTGAGACGATTCTGCGCTGCAATTGCTTTTGGCAATTTTTCTATCGCATCTTGTTCAGCGTAAAGTTGTTGCCGCTGTAAATTGCTCCATTCTACGTAATCGCGATCAATAATCGTTAATTTCCCGATACCTGCACGTACAAACGCCTCTGCACTTGCACTTCCTAACGCACCTGCCCCTATTATTAATACATGCTTATTTCTAATCTTCTCTTGCCCTTCTTTTCCAATAGGAGTGAACAACTGTTGTCGTGAATACCGCTCTATCATGAGGTAACCTTCCTTTCATGTAAAAATCAGCTTCATATACTGTTATTTTTTCAATACATCTTCTTCGATAGCACTTTGTTTCTGATAACAAGAAAAATAAGCGAATCCAACAAATCCCGCTCCGCCAATTACATTTCCGATAAAGACAGGCACAAAGTTTTTCGCAAGATCCATCCACGTAAGGTGACCCGCAAAAATCACGGCTGAAATGACAAACATATTTGCTACTACTTGTTGAAATCCAATTACGACAAATGCCATAATCGGAATCCAAATTCCAACAATCTTCCCAATTAAATCGTTCGTTCCGTATGCTAACCAAATCGCAAGGCAAACGAGCCAGTTACAGCCAATTGCTAAAATTAACGTTCTCCCAAAAGATTCATGTAACTTATCTTGAGCTATCGCTATCGTTTTATTTAAATACGCTCCCTCAGTTAACCCGCCAAGATGACCGAAACAATACGCTACGAAAAGTGCACCTACAAAGTTAGTTAAAGTAATCCAGGCCCAATTGTGTAACACATGTTTCAATGAAATTTTCCGTGCATAAAGTGCCATAGACATTGACATCATATTTCCCGTAATTAATTCTCCTCCTGTTAACACAACTAGCATCAGTCCGATAGGAAAAACCGCTCCTCCTATAAAATTGACTAAACTTCCCCATTGCTCCGGTACATTACCGAGAACACGAATATTAAGTAAAAATCCTATCGAAATGAATGCTCCTCCTAAAAAACCAAGGATAAGCATAGCTGATAGCGGTTGCCTTACCTTTTGAACACCGGATTCAATCACAAGCGCAGCAATTTGTTCCGGTTTATGAAATGCCATAACCAATCCCTCCATTTTTCTCATCTAAAAAAAGCAGCACCAAAAACCCTTACCATCGTAAGGATTTTTGAATGCTGCTTAATCTCTCTGCATATCTCTTACAGAAATATCAATCATCATTTTTACTATACTCATAGAAAGTGTACAAAACTTGCACATTTCCCACTATTTACGTTAACAAAGAGAATCCATATTCATAGTAGTTTCTCAGCCACCGATATGAGACATTTCAATTTTCGGCATTATTTTTTTATTCGTATCGCTTAACCGTTCATCTGAATAACGGTCTGAACGATTATTCCAAATGTCACGAATAACATTAGTAATCTCCTCATCCGTATATCCAGTACGAAGTAATTCTTTAAGATCGTTTCCTTTAGAAGCAAACAAACAAGTATACAATTTCCCTTCTGCGGAAATACGTGCTCTTGTACATGATGAACAGAACGAATCTGTTACAGATGAAATAATTCCTATTTCTTCATCACTACCGATATAGCGATAACGTGTCGCAACTTCACCAAGATAGTTCGCTTCAATACGTTCAAGCGGCATAACTTTATGAATCATCTCTACTATTTCTTGCTTAGAAACTACTTCGCCTAATTCCCAGCCGTTAAAATTTCCGACATCCATATATTCAATGAACCGAAGGATATGCTTATTCTCTTTAAAGTACTCTGCCATCTGAACGATGTCTTGTTCATTTTTCCCTTTTTGAACAACCATGTTCATTTTAATTTTCATTCCGGCTTCCGCCGCAGCCTGTATTCCTGCAAGAACCGTTTTTACTTTACTTCTATTCCCATTTAAATAAGAGAAACGTTCTTCATTTAACGAGTCTAAACTAACTGTTACACGAGATAAACCCGCCTTATATAAATCAGATGCAAACTTTTTAAGTAATGATCCATTTGTCGTTAAACCAATATCCTCTACTCCGTCAATTTCGTTTAACCGCTGTATGAGTTTAGGTAGGTCTTTTCGAAGTAAAGGCTCTCCCCCAGTAATACGTAACTTTCTGACACCTAAAGAAACGAAAATACGTGTAATCCTTTCAATTTCATCAAAAGATAAAATTTTATCATTAGACAAAAAAGAATAATCACGACCAAATATTTCCTCCGGCATACAATATCGACAGCGAAAATTACAACGATCAGTAACAGAAATACGCAAGTCCTTTAAAGGACGATCTAATTTGTCTAATGTAACAGATTTCATGATTATTGCCTCGTTTCTACTTATTTTATATTTATAATCCGCTCTGGATGCGTATATACATTTAAAGATTTATTACGAATGAAGCCTATTGTAGTAATCCCTAACTGCTCCGCTAGTTCTAATGCTAACTCAGTTGGAGCTGATTTTGACAATATTACTTCACAGCCAATTTTCGCAACTTTTAATAGAATTTCAGAAGAGATACGTCCACTAAAAACAATAATTTTATCACCAATCGAAATGTTATTTTTTAAACAATAGCCGTAAATTTTGTCTAAAGCGTTATGTCTTCCTATATCCATGCGGCTTAAAACAATTCCACTCACATTACATAAAGCTGCATTATGAACGCCGCCTGTATGTTGAAACGTAGACGCAGATTGCTGCATATCATTCATTAACCGAAAACAATCCTCGGCAGAGATCTTTACGCGAATATCATTCATTTCTTTCGCAGTCAGCGCATCGTTCGCAAAAACAAACCCTTGCCTACTCATTCCACAGCACGAAGTAATATAACGTTTGTTTTGTATGTCACGATAATAAGGATTGATTTTCGTCGTTTTTACATGTACATAGCCTTCTTTTTCTTGCATCCATATTTCATCAATATCTTCATACTTTCGGATAATGCCTTCAGAGGCTAAAAAGCCAATTACCATATCTTCAATATACTCTGGAGTACTAACCATTGTAACAAATTCCTGGCCGTTAATTTTAACCGTAACAGGAAACTCTGTTACAATGCTGTCCTCTATATGTTTAAATTCCCCTTGCTCATATTTAAAAATTTTCCGTTCCACCTGAATCGATTTCACGATGAGCATCCTTCTCTCACGTTATATTTTTATCAAAAACAAACACGGAAACTGCAATATCCTCATCTACTTTCATATCAGAAAACAGATGAACTAACTTCGCACCAACAAGTTCTTCTAAATGTTCATGAGGATTAGCCACATACACTTCTTGAATCATTTTCGTTCGAGCCATATGAACCATTTCCGCCCCATCCGTAGTTCCCGAAATAAATTTTTCAGTAGGTGTTAAATTCCCATAAAGTGTTGCAATCGCCATGTTCTCGGTAAATACAGTATGAATTCTTTCCGGCCCTTTCCCGAACAACTCTTTTCGAAGCTTTCGGATCATATCATTAAATTCATGTACCATTTTTGACATACTCTCATTCCTCCCCAACTAATCAACACTTACTTTTCAAATATTATTCCATTATAACCATTTTATCAAAATGACCATTTCGTCCAACTATTTAATAATGAGACGAAATGGATCATCTTTTTATCTCAAGTAAACAAATCACATATGAAATACTATTATTGTTGCTTATCTATTCTTCTTTTAACCCTTTACCCATACCTTTTAAGAAATGAAGACCAAATCCGATAGCACGATTAATATCTGGGTCTTTCAGTACTTTCATAAGGTCTAATATTCCTACTTTTTTATTGCTTTGCAGATGCTGGTTTCCTTCATCCATACCTGTCAACACGCTACCTATAAGCTTTTTCGTAAGTTCCGGATCAAGTTCTGTTAAAGCTCCTGCAGCGCCCATCATATTATTAATTAAATTTGTAACTGGTTCACGAGTGACTTGGCCTAGAACGATTTTTGCGATTGGTTCTTTCGCTTTCAGCATAGAATTTGCTGCTTCCAGCATCCCAATGTCATTTAATTCACCTACTATATTAAACATTTGATTTAAAGCATCTTCATTATTAGCTAGCAGTTCTTTTAAAGCTTCGAGTTTTTGTTGTTTAAGTTCTTCCTCAGTTAGCTCCTGCTTCTGG
Organism: Bacillus sp. AR13-1; assembly: GCF_008042285.1. Taxonomy (NCBI): domain Bacteria; kingdom Bacillati; phylum Bacillota; class Bacilli; order Caryophanales; family Bacillaceae; genus Bacillus; species Bacillus sp. AR13-1. Next base: position 38,724 of record NZ_QNUA01000043.1, on the reverse strand, counting down.
ATCGCTTGAATAGGTGCTGCCATATTCTTTTCTCCCCCTTAGTTATCCGTTAAATGTACGTATCCTGGACGAGCCCACTTACGATTTACCTCAATTCCGTTTTGAGGATGACGCTTTTTATTACGTGGGTTCGTTTTTGGCATCGGATTTTCGCCATCAACTTCTAACACTTCCAGACGTACTTTCGTTTGCTTATATGCCGGCGTGTTTGTACGCAAGTCAACGGCAGGACCTGTTAAGAAATTAATTGCCGATTCTTTATCAGTCGAATTCATCGGTAAATACAGTTCATTCGCTTTTACACGATCCGTTACAAGTACACGTAATTTAAGTGCTCCGAATGGAGAAACAAGGCGTACTAACGAACCAGTTTTCACTCCACGTTCCCTTGCAAGCTCTGGAGAAACTTCGACGAAAACACCTGGTACTTTCGATTGAATACCAGTTGATTTATTTGTCATGTTCCCTTCATGGAAATGTTCAAGCATACGGCCGTTATTAATGTGAAGATCGTATTCTGCTGGGAATTCAGCAGGACGTACCCAATCAGCTATCGCAAAACGAGCCTTTTTGTCCGGGAAGTTAAATCCATCTTTAAATAGCAGCGGCGTATTCGTACCATCAAAACTTCCCCAGTGGAAACTGTTCCACCCTTCAAGCACTTCATAGTTTGCGTGTGCAAATAGTGGTGATAAGCTTGCCATTTCCGCAAAGATTTCACTTGGGTGATTATAGCTCCAGTTTGCGCCTAACTTATTAGCAATTGCCTGCACGATCCACCAGTCTGGTTTCGCATCTCCTAGCGTTGGAAGCACTTGATATAATCTTTGTACACGACGCTCTGTATTTGTAAAAGTACCTTCTTTCTCAAGAGATGGCGCTGCTGGTAATACTACATCAGCGTATTGAGCTGTTTTAGAAAGGAACACATCTTGAACGACAAAGAATTCAAGGCTTGATAACACTTCATGTACGTGATTTGCGTTAGAGTCTACAAGAGCCATATCTTCTCCAACAAGATACATAGCTTTCATTTTTCCTTCATCAATTGCGTGAAGCATTTCAATGTTATTAAGACCTGGTTTGTTATCAATTTTTACTCCGTAAGCTATTTCAAATTTCGCACGTTCTACATCGTCAGTAACGTGCTGATATCCTGGAAGCCAACCTGGAAGTGTTCCCATATCACAAGCACCTTGTACGTTATTATGACCTCGAAGCGGATATGCACCAGCACCTGGACGGCGATAGTTTCCTGTTGCAAGAAGTAAGTTTGAAATTGCAGCGGAAGTATCTGAACCACCAGTATTTTGCGTTACCCCCATTCCCCAAAGAATACACGTACCATCTGCATCACGAATCATTTCTGCCATTTTAACGAGCGTTTCTTTTGAAATACCTGCAATCTCTTCTGCATATTCAAGCGTATATTCCGCGAGACTATCTTTGAAATCATCAAAGAAGTTTACATTTTCATCGATGAACTGCTGATCGTGCCAACCTTGATCAATCATATATTTCGTAACAGCCATTAACCATACTTGGTCCGTTCCTTGCTTTGGACTAATAAAGATATCCGAACGCTCTGCCATTTCAGTTTTACGAAGATCTGCAACAATTAGTTTTTGACCGTGAAGTTTATGCGCACGTTTCACACGAGTTGCTAATACTGGGTGACCTTCTGTTGGATTACAACCGACGATAATAACAAGACCCGATTGTGCGATATCTTTAATCGTCCCTGCATCTCCGCCCATACCAATTGTACGGAACAATCCATCTGTCGCTGGTGATTGACAATAACGTGAGCAGTTATCAACGTTATTCGTTTCGAACACTTGACGCGCTAATTTTTGAATAACATAATTATCTTCATTCGTAATTTTAGAAGAAGAAATAAAGCCGATAGAGCCTTTACCGTACTCTTCTTTAATAGAGCCCAATTTATTCGCCACTACATGAAGCGCTTCTTCCCAAGTCGATTCAACGAACACTCCATTTTTACGAATTAAAGGTTTCGTAAGTCGTTTTTCAGAATTAACGAAATCCCAACCGAATTTTCCTTTTACACAAGTAGAAATTGCATTAACTGGTGCCTCAGAAGTTGGTTGCACCTTTAAAATTTTGCGCCCTTTCGTCCATACTTCAAATGAACAACCTACACCACAAAACGTACATACTGTTTTCGTCTTCTTCGTACGAGTGTCGCGCATCGCAGCTTCTACTTCTGACACAGCGAAAATACCGCTATATCCAGGTTCAACCTCTTTAATAAGATCGACCATAGGTTCAAGAATATCCGGCTTCAGCCCAGTCATAAATCCAGCTTCACCGAGCATCGATTTCTCCATTAATGCATTACAAGGACAAATCGTTACACATTGACCGCAGCTTACACATGAAGAATCGTTAATATCTACTCCTTCATCCCAAATAACACGTGGGCGCTCTGCCTCCCAATCAATAGATAACGTTTCATTAACTTGTAAGTTTTGACACACCTCTACACATTGACCGCACGCGATACATTGATTCGGATCATAGCGATAAAATGGATGAGACATATCAACTTCGCTTGCATCAACTTTTGGCTCATAAGGATATTTTTGATGCTCAATTTCCATTAGTTCTGCCGTATTATGCAGTTTACAATTCCCGTTATTGTTGTCACAAACCGTACAGTAAAGTAAATGATTTTCTAGTAAACGGTCCATCGCCTCATGTTGTGCTGCCTTTGCACTAGTAGAGGACAGCTCAATATTCATACCGCTCGTCACTACAGTAGAACAGGATCGCACAAGCTTTCCGTTAACTTCTACAATACAAGTATCACACGTTTGAATAGGATCCACTTCCGGCACATAACAAATTTGTGGATGTTCAATTCCGTTCTCATTAATAATGCCCAGTATAGTTGAACCAGGCTCAGCATTATACTCTTTGCCGTTAATTGTAATATGAACCATGCTGTCGTTCATGGTTACTCCCCCTTTTTGAGAATAAAAAAAACTCCACCACGAAAATATACGCACCACATTTTTGGCACGTTATCATCATGGTGGAGTAGTTTATTAGCACATCTTGCTAAAATACCAATCCATTTATTCATAAATAAAATGATAGATTCATAACAGGTCATATCACGATTCCATCTTTAACACTGTAATTATAGCGTTAAATCGAAAAATACACAATATAATTATCATTACAAAGGACAAAGCACATAATGCTCTGACCTTTGTATTACATTTTAGGATTATTCTGAGATGACTTACTTCCCGGTGCAAACCAACCAATTAGTGCGATGGCAACTAATACTCCGTAGAAGATTAAAGTCCAAGTTGTACTGTGTGGAAAATCATGATCTAAAATACCTATATCCTCATGGGCAAGTGTAATTACAGCAAGTTTGACGCCGACCCAGGCAACAATTGCATATGCTGTTGTTTCTAGTGCTGGACGTTTCTCCAGTAATTGTACAAACCAAGTTGCCGCAAATTTAATTAAAATAAGTCCAGCTATCCCTCCAAGAAGTACAACAATGAACTGTCCTCCATCCATACCTCCGAAATCGTCAAGCGGAGAATCCGGAAGACCGAGGGCAAGAGCGACTGCGGCTAATATTGAATCAATCGCAAAGGCAAGGTCAGCTAATGCAATCTTTCCTACTGTGAACCAGTAGCTTTTTCCTGCTGCTTCCTTTTCATCTTCCTTGTTAATATTTTGATTATTTTTTCCGAATTGCGCCTGAATGACATGCTTTAATCCTAAGTAAAGAAGATAAGCTGCTCCTATCGCCTGTATTTGCCAAACATTTGCAATAAATGATATAGCAAAAAGGGCTGCGAATCGAAAAACAAAGGCCATAATAATTCCGTAATTTATAGCTCTTTTTTTCTCTTCTTCGGGTAAATGCTTGGCTATAACTGCTAGTACAAGGGCATTGTCAGCCGATAACAATCCTTCTAATCCGATTAAAATTAACAATGCCCAAGCATACTCTAGCCATATTGAATCCATCCGCTTCTCTCCTTTCTAAAACTAAAATCAGATAAGGTCTTTGCTCATTAGAATTTCCTATTAAGCCAAATTAAATGCTAAAACATTTTGACAGTTACTTTGCTGTCCTCTATTTGTTATAATTTCAACAAAAAACAAATCTAGATTGTGGTTTTCTTAGAAAAGGTGACGCGACATTGTGCTTAAAAACTTGATGAATTCATCTTCACTTACAGGTTTACTGTAGTAATAGCCCTGAATTAGATAACATGCATTACGTTGTAACACTGTTAATTGTTCCTTCGTTTCTACCCCTTCTGCGATCACTTTCATGTTTAAAGTATGCGCTAGTGAAATAATGGTATGAATAATTTCATTTCCATCAGTAGAATTTCCGATCCTATTAACAAATTCTCTTGGAATTTTCAAGGTATCAATTGGATACAAAGGGAGATATGCTAATGAAGAATACCCTGTACCAAAATCGTCAATTGATAAATGTACACCATATGATTTTAATGCTTTTAACTTCGATAAGGTTTCTTTTTCATCTACCATTGCTATTCTCTCTGTTAATTCTAAATCAATCGAACTAGCAGGTACCCCTACTTCTTCTATGGTAGATATGATTGCTTGAACAAAATCTTTCTGTTCAAACTCTATAGCAGATAAATTTATCCCCATTTTTAGATTTACATAGCCTGCAGAATGCCACTTTTTCAGTTGTCGACACGCTTCCTGTAACGTCCATTTCCCAATTGGAATAATTTGCGACGTTTCTTCCGCGATAGGTATAAATTCAAAAGGAGAAATAAGTCCCAGTTCTGGATGTTGCCAACGAATTAAAGCCTCTGCACCAATAACCATACCAGTCTTACTGTCAACTTGTGGTTGATATAATAAAAACAACTCATTATTTTCTAATGCCTTCGGTAAATCCTGTTCTAATCGTAATCGTCTTGTTATTTTTTTTGATAATGTCTCGTCATACATGCAAACAGCATTATTACCTTTTTCCTTTGCACTATACATAGCAATATCAGCATGTTGTAAAAGTGTAGTAGTATTTATTCCTCCAAACGGATACACTGCTATTCCTATACTAAGAGATAAGTAAAAGCTATGCTGATTTACTACAAATGCTTCTTCAGTTATACGAAATAGAGTTTCACACAAATCCAATAGCTGTTGCTCTGTATGGCTATGGACTATGATTGCAAACTCATCTCCCCCTATTCTCGCTAGAGGAATAGCCGGTGACAGACATGTCCTAAAACGTTTAGCAACTTCTTTTAAAACACTGTCACCAATTGAATGTCCCAGTGTATCGTTAATGGTCTTAAAACGATTTAAATCTATATACAAGAGTCCAAATTCACCCTGCGTTTTTCGTGCACGCTCAATGGATTTTTCTAATTCTTTTTGGAAGAATATTCGATTTCCAATCTCCGTCACTGTATCATGGAATGCTAGATAGTTTATCTCATCTTGTTGTTTCTTCATTCTCGTAATGTCTTTTACCATTACATAATTCCCAAAAGTTTGTCCTTCTATCATAATAGGAACAATGGTGACGTACCAAAAATGAATGTCCTTCTCATTATTATTTTTCACACGTAATTGTAACGAAGCCGAACTGCATCGTTTCCCTTCCTGTAGAGCTGCTTCCAATTCAGATCTATCTTCGTCTAAAAAAATCGAGAAGCACTCTTTACCTATTAATTCATCACTGTTTTTTCCTAATAACATACTTCCAGCCTGGTTTATATTTAACACAGTACCATTTGAATTAATCGTTAAAATAGGATCTGGGTGATACTCATATAATGACTTAAATCTCTCTTGATTTTTGACCAAGTCATTGGATTTGTTTATTAAATCTTCTGTTCTTTGAGATACTTTTTGTTCTAATTGATTATTAAACACTTTTAACATTTCGGTTAAATCTCTGTTTTGCATTCGTACGATAGTATGACGAATCAGCACAAATACAAATGCAATACAATTCCCAGTAATAAGTGTAGCCGAGGCAGTTTGCTCTTTTAAAGTAAAGCCAATTAATACCGCAACTGCAAGATAAGGAAATATAACAAGAAGTTTCTTCCCAAATGTGGGATCGATAATGAAATAATTCCTTCTAGAAGATGCATTCTTTGAGATCGAAGCAGCAATAGCGATAAATAATAGGAAAACTCTATACAAACACCTTAATAATATAAGTGAACGATCTGACAAATCATCTTGTAAGTAAAAATACAAGTAGTCCGTAATAGCCAATCCAGTTAATACGAGGATAAAAATAAATAATTTACTTTTCGCATTAAAAATAGCTGGTCGAAAGATTAGACTAACTCCTAATAAAAGAAGTAATAAATCTATAATCGGAAAAATAAATGAGAGAAAAACATCTCCAATTGATAAGAATAAGATATTTGCAGAAGGTTTATTAAACAGGTACCACTCTAATGTAAAAATAGCAGTAACAACAATACATAAATCACAAATTAAATACGCTTTTTCCCATTTGTTACATTCCATAATGATTTTATAAAAGAATGCAAAGAGAAAGAAGAATAAGAAAAACAACAAAAACACATCAGAGATATTAAAATTTTGTATCGGTAATTCTACATTAAGTACTTGAAAAGCGGATATAAAATTCCCGATCAAGAAACACCCTATTGCAATAGTAATGCAAACCCAGAATACTCCTAACTTAATGTTTCCGGATAATATAGAATAAAGTAATGAGATAAATACAGTAGTTTCAACAACTAAGGATGATAGTCGGATATTAAAATCTGATACAAAATAATGATTCGGAAAAACAAATAAAAATATAAAACAAAAGCTTATATAGAATATTAGAGCTATTGTTAATAAGATAAATTGCAAATGTGAATGTTTAAGCAATATATTCACCTTCTTAAGTCTTTCATCATTTTTAAAAAATTTGTTTCTAATTATTATTCATATTATGACCATTTCAAAAGATTTCTTTCAAAATAAAGCAGCCTTACATTACACCTGCAAATATTTAACAATTCCATAACAGGAATTACAAAAAAATATGAACAGCTATGTCCTTAACACTATCAATTATTGTTATACGAACTATTTATGTAACAAGTTTATTTAATAGCTAATTAGTTCAAAGAATGTTTTCTTTGAACTAATTGTATACTGCCCATCTGAATCATATAACTTAACTATTTTTAAATTAAAATTTCACGTAAAAATAATGAATGTAGGTGTATGCCCCTATCTATTTATCTTTTTTTCTTCATAACTTCTATAGTATTCATTAAGTACGCTAACTTAAACACCGACTTATTTATAATCATTAATAAGTCGGTGCTAGTATACACTATAAAACTAAAACACATTTCAAATAACAAAACTATACTTTAGCAATTTATAAATTTCATATTCCTAGAATTACTAAACTTTCTTTTACCTATTACAATCTATATTCAGATACATTATTTCCTTTCCATTCATAATAATCTAAAACCCCTTCATAAATGGCTTCTGCTGCAATCTGTCTGCCGTTTTCCGTAGATAGTTTACTGTAATCGATACCATTATCTATAAAAGCCAGTTCCGTTAACACAGCTGGCATGTCGTTTTCTCTTATAACATGAAGATCTCCGTGTTTAACGCCTCTATCACGTGTTTGAAGAGCCTCTACTAAACGTGTTTGAATTTTTTCCGCTAACACACGACTTTCTTCCACATGAGGATTTGTTTTTTCGGATTCAGAAGATTTATAGTAGTATGTTTCTGTCCCTTTTGCATTACCATTAAAAGCATTTGCATGAATGCTTATAAAGATATCCCCCTCATTTTGCTTAGCAAATTTAACACGTTCCTGTAAAGAGCTTTTTTGGTCATGTCCAGGTCTAGTATCAGATTCACGAGTTAGTAAAACTGTAAATGGTGTATGTTTTTCGAGCAATTGTTGTAGGCGTAAGGAAGTGTCTAATACGATTTTACTTTCAGGCAATCCTTTTGTGGACTTTCCGGGATCTGCACCACCATGTCCAGGATCAATAATGATTGTTTTACTTTCTAAAGGGTTTTTCGGACTGTATTGAAGGGTATCTGTTTTGGCAGTAAGTTGTGCGGCTTCTGCACGTGTTATGAATTTATTTGGTTGCCAACCATTATCAGTACCAACAGAAATCTTTAAATCAATTAAAATATTGGCAAATTTTTCACCCCAATGTCCTTTTAAATCATCAAATTTACTTTGCCCATTACTATTTGTTCTATCTTGTAGCTTATATGCATTTACTAACATTGTTGCCATTGCAGCACGAGTAACTTTTCCAGAAGGATTAAATATTCCGTTTCCTTCACCTTTAATTATTCCTGCTTTTTCAGCTGCGGCAATATACGGCGTTCCCCAGTGGTTTTGTGAATCTGTAAAAGATGGTTTTGCATTTAAGTCAATATGTATACCAAGGGCCTTTGTCATAATTGTTGCCGCAGAAGCCCTATCTAATGTATCACTTGAACCAAAAGTTCCATCTGGATAACCACTCAATACTTTTTTATCAACTAAATAATTAACGGATTCGTCAGCCCATGCAGGAACATCTGAGAATTTATGAGTATTTGCAAATGCACTAGATGAGTAGGATAGTAGACTTCCAGCAAGAATTCCTGTAGCAATTAATTTTTTCTTCAAAATTTAGCACCTCTAAAAAATTATTACAAGTTGGTAAATATATCATTTATAGTTAATCTTTAAATAATACGACCTAGAATAAAGAATAGATTGAATCCGCATTATCCCTATATTAAAGATATTAAATACAAATCGAACTATTATTCCGAAAAGAATCCTGAGACATACACTTATAGATAGAAACTATTAAATATATTCACCAACGTCGTGTAACCAGTATAGTTACTCATATGTACGAGTGTCAATTAAAAAAACCTTACATCTTTGTAAGATAACCATGTTAATAATGTAGTAAGTAATTATTATATAATGTGAATAATTACTCGGTATAATAAAATAGTAATCTTATATTTTAAACAAATATTGATTATCTTGGTAGGCAAATAACTTATAACAGCCACCTTTTTGGCCATGCTTTGGAATCCTACTTTACTCTTCAATTCTCCGTATTAAAAGTTGGTTGATGAAATGTAATAACAACTGTACGATTATACAACTTATTCACCTCAATTAAATCAGTTAAATCTTGATGAAGAGTCGGTTTATCTTTAAAATCATTATGTATTAAGTCCTTTCACAGTGACAATACGCATATTCCTAGTATTTTTCTGATCGTAATACTACAAAGTAAGACCTAGCTCCTTCCTTTTGTACAAATTTTTGATTTACTAAAATTAATTGTAACTTTTCCTCTGTCCGAAACGATTCCATACAAAACAAAAGGGAAATACATATACACTATGTATCTCCCTTTTATTTTGTACCCAATTTTTTTATTGTGTTACGGTCATAACTTGTCCACTACGGTCAACCATAATTTTCATTTTTCCGTCTTGAGCGTTATATAACCCTAGCTTATGTAGATCTTGTTTGCATTCTTTTACGAAGTAAGGCAATGTACGAATTTGATCGATATCAGAGCTCGTAATAAAATGAATTAAATGATGCGTCATCTCTTTAATATCATGAACGAGTTCTTCCTTCCCTCGTTTTAATCTTTCATTTTCAGCTCGTAATGAATGTAATTCACCTTCAAGACCACGTGCATTCTTTTCATCTTTTGAACGCTCTGCTGCCATACTGGAAAGCTTATAGATTCCCTCCATGAACTGATGCAATTCGTGTTCTTTCTTGTCACTACATTGACTAATTGTTTCAAAGTTATCCACGATGCCAGATATAACTGTTACGAGGCTTTTTTCATCATCTTCATTTCGAACGTCTTCAATTACTTCCTGCTTACTTTCTTGTTTTTTCTCAGCAATTGTCTCTTTTACAGGTGCATATTTACGTTTTCGCCCCGGCTTTTGTTTTTCAATATTTTCAAACGGGATTTCTTGTTTTTTTAATTTATAATACGTGTTTTGCAATTGGCTTTCCGTTTTCGGAAAAAGATTCAGTTCATTTTTACTAACATATTTTGAAATATTTGCGATGTTTAAGCCGTGACGTTGACAAAATTGATACACTTCATACAATAATTCTAGTTCAGACTTCAACCAAGTAATCGCTGATTTTTCATATTCTCGCATACCGCCATTTTTTTCTATATCTATTTGAAATAATACCATTCTATTATATAAATCGATTAGCTCTTCATACCCGATTTGGAATTGTTTCTCTATTTTTTTAAATTCCGCCTCTAATTTCATATCGTTCGTTTTATTATTTGACATGTTTTGTAAAAGACTTAATACATTGATTGCTGTGTGGTGATACATAATATGTGTCACTCCCCCTCATCCTTTCACAATTCTCATCTGACTCCCATGTCTTTTAAGAAAATAGAAATTTCCACATATCCATATTATAACATTTCGAAATTGTCTGTCAAATAATTAACATACAAAAAGGTATAAAAAGTATCGAAATAAAAAATGATTTTTAACAAATATTAAAAATTAAAAAATAGCTAAGCAAAATATTATATCAGAAAAATTCTACTTAATTATATTATATGGTATTCCTAATATATTTTCACCGAAAAAGTTTGCGTCACCACGAAATCTTATAGATGAAATAATTGAACATCATGTAAGAAAACCCTCACCTTTATAGTAAAGGTAAGGGTTTTACACAACGCTAACTAATTAACCGAAAGAATGACCATTATTACCACGGTGGCTACAGAAAAACAAAAATATCTCAGAAACACTCAACCTTTCTGTCTTTATACACATGGCTGGCTCCTCTCTTCCAACTAAAAGAAGCTTTATAGTACTAACTTATCAACTAGCCCGATTAACTCTTGAATATCAGGCTTACTCACTTGAGCATTCGCTCCAACTGCCTCACCTTTATGGAACAACTCATTCGTAATTAATGAAGAGAAAATAATGACTGGTAAACGATTCATTACTTCACCATCTTTAATTACTTTCGTTAAATGGTGTCCATCCATTTTCGGCATTTCAATATCGGTAATAAGTAGGTGAATATGCTCATACATTCTTTCACCTTGCTCTTTTGCTAGTTTTTCAATTTGTGCTAACGCTTCTGCACCATTGCTGAAGAAGTTCATTTTCGTATATCCAGCTGATGATAATGTTTCTTCTAATATTTGGCGAAGCATCGCTGAATCTTCCGCAATATAAATCACCTTTTCAGCTCGATCTGTTTTTTGCTCTAATCCTGCAAGTGATTTATTGTCATAACCAGTACCGCTAATTTCACATACAATTTTTTCATAATCTAATAGTAAAATGATTTTCCCATCTAGTTTTACAATACCAGATGTCGTTTCTTCTAGTCCCATAGATAATGAAGCTGGTTCATCAATTTGTTCCCACGAAATACGTTGAATACGATGTACTTCATCAACACGGAAAATAACCTTCATTTGGTTTAATTCTGAAATGATAAATTTCGTTTGATCAAGTGGTTTTATAGATTTTAAATTAAGAGCCGTTGCTAAGTTAATAACAGGTAAAATTTCACCACGTACTTGAACAACACCTTCAACTGCATGATGAGCTTCTGGCACAGTTGTAACAGGGAATGGATTAATAATTTCACGCACTTTCATTACATTAATACTAAATAAATTTTCACCAACAGTGTACGTTACGATTTCTAATTCGTTTGTTCCGCTTTCTAATAAAATACTTTGTGCTTGTGACATAAAGGTGTCGCTCCCCTTCCATTAATTCCGTATATTTAATTATTAAGCTTTATTAAAATCAAAAAGTCAACTACCTATATGAAAAATATAGATAGTTGAGTGATCCTCACAGTTTTAAAGTAGAAATACTACCGGTAAAACTTAATCTTGTATAAACGAAGCAAGTGCCTCTAGTAACACTTCTTGTGCTCCTACAATTTCTGTCGGCATCGCTTCCCATTTTTTTGAAAGCTCTGTTTCCACTCTCATTCTTAGCTCTGGACCCATTTCTCCTAGCACATATTCTTTCGTTGCTATATCAACATCAAGTAGCGCAAGTGCATATAACTCCGGATCGTTTATTTTTTTAAATACTTGTTTCAATACCGCCGGTGCTATATGTTTTAACTTTTCAATGTGAATTTCCTTATCAGAAAATAGTAACTCATATTGAATATACGTAACATTTTCTTTAATAACTTTAAAATAGCAATTATTTTTTTTATCATTTACAAAATAACCGTTCGGATCTGCAATAATACTCTCTACTTGACGTATTAAATTAGGTAAACTACTCGCCGCCATTACAGTACGTTGCTCAATCTCACTTGGCGAAATGAATGTAACGCGATACTTATTCTGCGCCATCCTCCTCACCTCTCCTTTTATATAAACTTAGTCTAATTGTACAATATAGCACAACTATCTTAAATTAATCTAACTCTATTTCAAATCATTGCTCCTAGAATCAGAGAAATCCTCTCTCCAAAAAGTGAAGAGGCACCACCTAAAAACTTGGATTACAGCCTCTCCAACTACCTTAGAACTACTCCATATCTCTACAACATGCGAGCCACTCATAAGCACTGTCGCTACTACAATCCGGTGAGCCTAACAATCTCATTCATGGCTCCCAGCCTCTTCAACTAACCTAGAACCACTCCATATGCACTGACCGCTACTAAACATCGCTGGGCCCTCTCTCAAAACCTAAAAGAAAGCTTTTAAGCCCCTTTCAACAACTCAATGTTATTGAACCAAAAAGCAAGCTGCTGATCCGTAATATCCGGCAACATAACGAAAAACTCACGGCACTTCATCTCATCTTTAAACAGTTGATACTTCCAAACACCACTACTACCAATACTTACGAAGTAAAACTCGTGTATACGGCCAATGATTGCTTGTTTTTCACCAAACGAATATGGAGGCACTTGTTTGATTTCAAATTGATCTGGTAAATATATATGCTCTTCTCGTTCTATTTTTAACACTTGCTCAGCAAGCTCACGTTTATTTTCGAAAAAAGGCAATTGTAAAATTCGCTCTTGTCTTGTCATACGAATATAAAACCCTTTCTACTACGTTACAAGTTTTCTTTACGATTTATTATCGAATTAAGTTCACAACTTCATTTAATACTTCATCTGAAATTTTGATTACTTTCGCATTTCCTTGGAATCCGCGTTGGTATAACATTAAATCAACGAATTCTACAGATAAATCTACGTTTGCACCTTCTTGTGCACCACCACGTATTTTTCCTGCACCGTTTTGGCCAGATGCACCTAACGCTAAAATACCAGTTGTATTCGTCGCTGTATAGTTACCATTTCCAGTTTTCATCAAACCGCCTTCATTCGGGAACATCGCAACAGCTAATTGACCAGCAGATTTCATACTTCCATCAGAATATTTTACCATCACATATCCACCGTCAGCAATAAAGCAATCTTTAACAGTCGCCGCTGCTCTACCATCTACATCTGTTACTGACAATGTTTTATCTGTTGGATGATTCGTTAAATGACTTAAGTCTAACTTTATAGAGCCACCATCAAATGGAATATTGGCCCCTTGCTCTTTCGGAGTTGGATTTCCAACAGCATCAAATGTCATATTACCACCTGCACCTGGAACATCCTCAAACTTTATATCCTTTTTCGAGTCATTACGCATCTGTACTTTATATGTATAATTGTGTTCGCTTGTTTGTGTAAATTCTACACGCATTGTCCATGTATTACCGGCATTATCGTATACAGGTAAGTCTTGCGTAATTTGTTTTTCACCAGTTGGAATATTCCCTTTAATTGTCCCTTGCGATGTTCGAATACCACCAATTGCCGTCCCCATTGGAATTTGCAATGGGCCTGGAATACCAGATAAATCAACTTCACCAGTCGCCTCATTAGCAGGGTATGCGAATACGTATTGACCTTCTGTGTTCGTAATATAATAATCTGAAGATATTCCAAACGTACCTTTACGCGTAAATTCCATGTTTCCGCCCTTTGAATCACCTACAACGAAGAAACCATTACCTTCCATTGCAGCTTGTGTTTTGCCACCTGTTAACGTAATTGTACCATCACTATAATCAGTAACCGTACCACTCATTTTCACACCGTTACCGATACTTTTCGGATTCGTTCCTGCGTATTTACCGTCACCTTTTGCACCAATTGAATTGTTATATAGTAAATCATCAAACATTGCTTTTTGTTTTTTATAACCAACCGTTTGTGCATTGGCAATATTATTTGAAGTTACACTTAATGCATTTTGTGTTGCGTTCATTCCTGTAATACTTGTATATAACGCTTTAATCATAACGTATGTACACTCCTTATGAATTGGTAGTTTTTACTTCTTCAGTTACTTTTTGATCGTCTTTCTTTGCATCTTCTGGATTCGTTTCTCCAATCGGTTTATCAGACACTCTTTCAACGAAACGAAGAGATACTACTTTATTATTAATAACGAGCTGTACATCGTTATTTTCTGCAAGGCGAACTGTCTCTACTTGACCAGTTACTTTGTTCCCTTCACCGTCAATACCTCTTACATATTTCCCTAAAAATTTCATTCCACCATCAAGCGCCGTCGAATACATCGTCGTTCTTAAAGAGTCAACTGCTTTTGTCATATTCTGCACTTGTTCCATAAGAGATAACTGCGCTGTCTGATTCATCATTTGATTCATATCCATCGCATTGAACGGATCTTGGTGCTGAAAACTCGATAAAAATAATTTTAGAAAATCGTCTTTCCCCATTACACCAGGAGTTTTTTGAACACTTTCTGATACTCCGTTTGTTTGTTGAACTGGCGATTGTACACCATTAACAGGTGCATTACTTTTTTGCGCTCCTGCCTGCAATGGAATATGATTTGTACTCGTTGTGTTTAATCCAACTGTTGGCACGCTTTATTCCTCCAATAATCCTGCAAATTCTTTCGATTCTTGTTTCTCTTGCTTCGTACTTGCTAATTTTTGTTTTTGCCTTTGTTCTTGTTCTCGCTGTTCTTTACGTTGTTCATCTTTTTCTGAATAACTTATTTGAATATTAATTTCTTTTTCTTTTAATTTTAGCTTCAATTCGTCAAAAATTATTTCAACACGCTTTTTCGCATCGTGTTTTTCCATTTCTACATGGACTTCAATTTGATCTCCATGCTTTTTCATAAATACAGTTAATGAACCAAGTTTTTCTGGATTTAGCTGGAATAAAACACGTTCTTGTTTCACTACAAACTTTTGCAGAGCCTCTACTTGTGCTTCCATTTTCTTGCCTAAGTCAGGTAATGTAACCTTCTCAGCGCCACTATTTGATTTTCCTATTTGATCGGTACTCGTCGCTTTATTTAATAAATCCGCACCCGCAGAACTCGAATCGTTTAATGCATCAACTTCAGGCAACTCTATCTTTACATCATCGCTCTGAGATTTCGGAAGATCTACATCTAAGTCTTTAGACTCTTCTTGTTTCTTTGCAATATTACAAGTTTCTGTTTCTACAACTTTTAATGCTTGCAACGTTTGCTCTGGCATCGTCACCTTGTCTAGCGCCATTTGCATTGTATCTTCTAAACATATGGCATTTTTAATATTCATGTTAGAAAAAAGCTCTTGTAATTGCTGTAATTCAGCTGCGGGCAATTCGTTCAGTTTAATATTTCCGTATTCTTTATATAACGCCTGTATTTTTTGTATGTATTGATATAACAATTCTGGCTGCATATGCAATTGCTCAATTGCAACCATCTGCTCAGATACAGCTAACAATAACTGTTCTGTCTCTTTCTTTTCTTCTTTCTTTACAATCGGCTCTTCTTTCGTTACCGTTTTTTTTGCGAGAATATATTCTTTCTTCTCTTCTTCTGGTGCTTCTTCTCGTTTCGTTTTCTCCGTTTTCGGCTGTTTTTTATTTTCAATTCTCATTGTATTATCGAATGAAGAATTTTCATTTTTCGATTGTACTTCTAGCCCTTTTTCTTTTTGCGGAGGTAAACTTTGCTGCACCGGTAATACAAACTGTATCACTACATCCACCTCATCCGTTCATACACATTTTTAAATCAAGAAGCATTTTTTCTTCCAGCTTTTCTTTTACTTTCGCAAGCTTCTTACAATCTTCTTCATACATTTCATCAATGACACGTTCTTTTTCTTTTATTTGCTCTAAAAAGCTTTCATTTTTTTGAATAAAACCTTCTGTTTTTTTAATTTTTCGATTCCATTCTTCTATTCTTTCAGGTGAAAATGTATGTGATGAAAGCATACCAGCCATAATACGTTGTCCCGTTTGTACAACCTTATTGCGTGATTTCACAACATATAGATCATATTCTTTTTTTTGTTCTATTTTTCTTTTTTCAGCTGTTAGTTCGTACACTTCTTTCAAGATATGTTCTTTCTCTTGATTAATCTGCAATTTAATCGTGTCGTACTGCTGCTTATCCACCCGTTTTCATAGCCCCTTCCTATTATAACGTTACCTTTTTCTATTATATAGTTTTTTCACAAAAAAATCTGTGAAATATTAAAATCAAAAAAATAAGACCTCAAAGGGCGAGATCTTATACAATATGGTGCATCGCTTGGACAACATCTTCAAACTGAAAACTATCCGTTCGACCTTGTTTTAAAAACGTATTTATAGCTTCTACTTTATTTTTACATTCAAAAATATAAGCATTTTCTTCATTCTCTTGAATTGTTCCAAGTTTAAAATACAATTCATTCTCTTTATAAATAGATAGAATTTTTCTCATTTCATTTGCAAGTTGCCAATGATTCGGCGATACGATTTCTTCCATAATCCTACTTACCGAATCTAATACCGAAATGGCAGGGTAATGACTAAGAGTTGCGAGCTCACGTTTTAATACAATATGTCCATCTAAAATACCACGAGCTAAATCTGGTACAGGACCATTTAAATCATCACCATCAACTAACACTGTATAAATACCTGTTATTGACCCTTTTTGCGTTTTTCCTGATCGTTCTAATAACTTTTTCATATAACTTTCCATTAACAGTGTTTTACCACCGATCGGTAATTCCTTTACCGCAATATCAACACTTCGGCGTGCATCAGCAAAACGAGTAACAGAATCCATCATAAGTAATACGTTATTACCTTGGTCACGGAAATATTCAGCAATAGATGTTGCAAGCTTAGCCGCACGAAGTTGCATAAGGTGACTTTCATCTGACGTTGCTACAACAACGACACTTTTTTTCATACCTTCTTCGCCTAATTCTTTTCGAATAAAGTCTTTTACTTCTCGGCCACGTTCTCCTACTAAACTAATAACGTTAATATCAGCTTTTGCGTTTTTCGCAATCATTCCAAGCAAGGTAGATTTACCAACACCCGATCCTGCGAAAATACCAATCTTTTGACCAATCCCAATCGTTAACATGGAATCAATCGATTTAATTCCCGTTTCAAATACATCTGTAATTTCTTCACGCTCAAATGCATGAATCGGCGGTGCATCTAATTTTATTTTTTGTAGTGGAATGTTTTCAGTGTTCTCATTTAACACTTCACCATTCGCACTTAACACTTTCCCAAGTAAATGATTACCACGAGGTACAACAACATCTTCTTCAATTAATGTAACTGCATCTCCGTAACATACTTTTTCTGTCTGTCCAAATGGAAGTAGCATATTATTTTCTTTTTCAATCGCAATTACTTCACATAAGACACTATGTTCTCCAACGAGACAAACATCTCCAATCTTTGCTTTCGGACCTTTCGCTACAAAAAACTGCTCTTGTACACTATGAACTTTGCCAACTTTCGTATAAAACGGTGTTTCAATAAATGTATTCCATTTATTATGTTCATTCATTAGCTCGTTGTTCATACATTTTGCTCCTCAAACAACTTCTCTTCTTCCCACTTATGACGAAGCTTCGCAAATATAGGCGCAAATTTAAACTCAAAAAACTCTTTCTCTTCTTCCAGAACAAATTCGCCAAACTGTAAAGAAAAATCATACTTCCATTCTACTAATTGTAGTAGCCAATACTCTTTCGTATTTTCTTTCTCTTCTTGTATACGTTCAAATGTTTCTGGATGAACCGTTATAATTAATTTTTCAAATGAAGTAGGCAATGTTTGCACGATGCCTGTTAAAATCGGCAAAACGTCTAATAAGCGCGAATCTACCGCTTGATTCACTACTTTTTCTGCTAACTGAAAAGATTGATTCCATAATAACTCTGTCCATTCGTATGCTGTTTCTTGTTGTTCTTTTTGAAACTGTATACGCGCTGCTTCCATCTGTTCCATTTGTTCATGAATATGCATTTGAAACTGTTCTTTATCTTGCAACAACTGCTGACGCTCTCGTTCTAGCATTTGCTGCTGCTGCCTTAGCTGATTCATTTCAATATGTAATGCATCTTGCTGTGCAAGAAGTTCTGCATGATCCACTTGTATCTCTTCTTCAATGTGAACTGATACTGGTTTCGGAAATTGTAATTCATACGTTTCTTCAGAAAAAGAAACAGAATTCTTCGGAATTCTGTTTTTAAATAAGGACATCATCTTCACCTCTTTGAACGATAATTCTTCCTTCTTTTTCTAACTTTTTCACCGTACCTGTAATCGTTTGTTGTGCTTTTTCAGCATCCGTCATCTTAAGCGGTCCTAAGCCATCTAACTCTTCAAGAATCATCTCTCTACGGTTTGAAGACATACATGTAAATAGTTTCTCTTTAATTTCTTCTTTTGCAATTTTAAGTGCTTTCGCGATAACACCGTTATCTGTAATTTCCTCTAATACACGGCGAAGCGCAAGATCCTCAAGACCAAGTAAGTCTTCAAAGACAAACATATTTTCTTTAATTTTCTCAGATAACGCATAATCGACTTCATCCAGCTTTTGAAAGACTGTTTTTTCAACACCTCGTGAAACATTATTTAAAATGTTCACTATTGTTTTCAATCCATCTGTTTTATTAATAGCACTAAATGCCATATTATTTAATTTTGCTTTTAATAACTCACCAATTTGATTAATTAATTCACCATCTACTTGTTCAAGCTTTGCAATACCCATTACCGTCTCTACACGTTTATGATCTGGTAATCTCTCAATTAATTGAGAAGCAAGTTGCGGCTTAATATAAGAAGCAATAATCGCTATCGTTTGTGGCGATTCATCATTAAGCACTGTAAGAAGTGGCTCTAAATCTGTAAGTGAATTTAAGAATTCAAATGGATTATCTTTGTTATACCAAAGGTCTTCCAATAATTTTTCCAACTCGTCTTCTGGCATATTTTTAAATATACGACGAATGTATTCTTTATCTGGAGTTACTAAATTCAACTCTTTTACATTTAGTTCGTACAAAAACTCCCCTAGTACATTTTCTAACGTTTCTGGTTTATATACACGAAACTTCGCGATTTCGCGAAGTAACACTTCTTTTTCCTCAGCCGTCATATATTCAATGACTTTTGCTGCCACCTCTTCGTTTAATGTACGAATGAGGATGGCAGCTTTCTCTTTGGAGGAGATTTCATCTAACATTGTTTTTCCTCCCTTACTGTCCGTTTAACCATTTTTTAATTACTTTTGCAGTACCTTCTACATGCTCTTTCGTAGCTTCCTGCACTTGATCATCTAATGTAGGTTCTGATGGTTCTACCGGTTCTGGCTTTGGCTTTGGCTCTGGTACTATTTTTTCTTCAGGAATTTCCAGGATACTTTCACTACTAGCAGCAATTTCTTCTTCTGCTAAGTATTCTTCATATTCCTCTTCTTCTCTCTTTTTCTTACGTCTTGCTAAGAAGAACCATACTAGGCCAATTATTGCTAGCAAGCCAGCTGTAATTCCACC
This sequence comes from Bacillus sp. AR13-1, assembly GCF_008042285.1. Taxonomy (NCBI): domain Bacteria; kingdom Bacillati; phylum Bacillota; class Bacilli; order Caryophanales; family Bacillaceae; genus Bacillus; species Bacillus sp. AR13-1. Next base: position 18,780 of record NZ_QNUA01000043.1, on the reverse strand, counting down.
GAATAACCACCAGTTCATACCACTTTTTTCTGGCTCTTTCTCTTTTTCAACTTTCGGCTGGTCGAACTGAACAGTTACAACGTTAACTTGACCGTTTGTAAAGTTTCCATTCGGATCAGCTTGAAGCCCAGCTGCTGTGCCAATCGCTTCTTTAAATGTTGTCATATCAATTTTTCGTTTTACTAACGTATCGTTATCTACCCATACAACAACATTTGTTTTTGTTAATTCCGGATGTTTCTTAATTGTTTCAACTGTTTTATCTATTTCATAGTTTTCAATTTTGTTACCATTTTTATTATCGTAGACAACTTTACCGTTTTGATTATTGTTCGTACCGTAGTTCGGCACTTCACCGTTCGCTGTAATACCCGCACCTTGCTTCGTATCTGCTCCTTCTTGCGCAGTAGAACTTTCCTCTTGCTCTTGTTTACTGCGAAGTACACCTTTATCGCCATATTTTTCTGACTGACGTGTAACTTCATCGTAGTTTACAGACACTTTCGTATTCACTTTATATTCATTTGATTTAAACATCGTCATTAACGTTGCGTCAATATCTTGCTTTAATTTACCTTCAATTTGATGCTGCATCTCTACTTCTTTTTCATAAGAAGAGGAACTGTTAGAATGCGCTTCATCTGTTCCTTTTGAGATGATACCTTTTTTACTATCAATAACACTTACTTCTTCTGCTTTCACGCCAGGAACTGCCGCACTAATCATTTGCTGTATACCAGCAACTTGATCAGCTGTTAATAATTGTCCACGCTTCACACCAACAGTTATCGCCGCTGTTCCTTTTGCTTTTTCTTCATCAAAAATTGTTTCTTTTTCAGGTAATGTAATTTGCACATTTGCCGTTTCAACTGTCGCGAAGTTTCGTACAATATCTTGCTCCAATTGCTTTTTCGTGCCGACAATCTGCTTCATTTTCTTATCTTGTTCACTTGAACCGAGTGAGCTTTCTAATAGAATTTCCTCACCGCTTTTTGAATTAAACGGCAAGCCCATTCCATTCATTTCTTTTCGAACCCATGGAGCATCGTTCTTTTGCACTCGAATCGAACCATCGGCTGCTAATTGGTAATCAACACCTAGCTTCGATAATTCTGCTGTAATCTCTTGCTTATCTGTATCATTTAAATTTTGATATACAACAACATATTTATCTGGCAAGGTGAAGTATAAAAGTGCTCCTGTTGCAATCGCTAAAAGCGCAGCACCAATCACTAACTTATGCCACGTTTTCAGCGATTGGAAAACATTTTTTATCTTTTCCATTTAAATACACCCGTCCATTTTCCTAAATTTGCATATTAATTAGTGACTTATAATTTTCAATAAGATTATCGCGTAAGAGAGCAGCTGTTTTCATTTGTGATTCAGCTTTCTTCTGCTGAATTAAAACGTCATGCGTTTCTCCTACCCCTTTTGTCAGTAAATCATATACTGCTGTTTGGGCATTATTTTGCGTTTGATTCATATCTTCCAATAAATCAATAAACTTTTTGCCTTCAACTACAGATGTTTCTGAAGTTTTCTGTGTGCCAATCGGCTGAATCGCTCCAAATGGCTGTGTATTTAACATTGGTTGAATTTTCATATTTCCCCTCTTCCCCCTTATCCTCGGCCGATTTCTAAATCTTTATCGAGCATTTTTTTGTTCGCATTTAATACGCTTGTATTTGCTTCATACATTTTTTGAGCAACCATTACATTCGTCATCTCAGCTGTCACATCAATGTTCGGATAACGTACATATCCTTCTTCATTTGCATGCGGATGCGTCGGATCATACACAAGGTTTTCATTTCGATCCGTTTCAATACTTTTTATTTTCACTCCGTTAGTAGGAGCTCCATCTAGCATGCTTGCAAAACTATTATTTGATTCCAACACCACACTTCGGCGGTGATACGGCTCTGCGCCCGGTGCTCCCGTCGTATTTGCATTTACGATATTGTTAGAAGTAACTTCCATCCATTTTCTCGCTGTAGTTAGCCCTGAGCCACTTGCATTAATTGCCTGAAACATCGTTGTCTCCCCTTTTACTATTAACGTCCACGTGCTGCTTGGTTAATAGCGTATTGCGTATTAATTGCATTAATTGAAACACCGTATAATTGGTTTGTTTTCATTAAATCTAGCATTTCTGTCGTTACATCAACACTGTTTCCATCTTTATTCGTTTGCATTGATTTCGTTTGAATCTTTGCGTATGTATTTTTCGTATTTGCTGTCGGTAAGTGCATTACATTCGTTTGATATAAATCTGGATTACTCTTTAAATCCGCAGCATTTTTTTTATATAATGCACTGCTCATATTCATTTGCTCAGCAAATGTTACATCTTGTGCTTTATAGCCAGGTGTATTCGCATTTGCAATATTACTAGAAACGGTATTTCGCTTCGTTACTAAATAGTTCATATAATGACTTACATCACTAACTAAATCTGGCATATTCCACACCCTTCCTTTTCCATCATGCTTGTTTAGCGCATGATCATCCACTGATGGAAGTTTCACTTTATTATTCATTTTCCTATATGTATTTATTTATTAAAATATTATCTATTTTGTACCCTTACATATTTTATTCCATTTTTCCATTGTTGTCTTTAGAAAAATACAAAAATATAAAAAAGAATATAAAAAACTGTATACGCGTAGTAATCCATGTAACATTTTGATATATAAACAATAAAAAAAGAGCCTCCATACACTTCTCTCCATAAAATAAAGACATCTTATTTTTCATTGTTTGGATTATTACCATTCTTTTTATTACAGTCATAAAGTGAAACCTCAATCAGCGGAACGCCTTATTCAAACAATGGAATGGATCCCCTTTTAAAAGGGGTATCCATTTCCATATTTCCCCATTAAAATTTACCGTAAAACGAATTCGCTTTCATTCGTCCATCATTTGTCATAATCATTTCTTCCAAAATCTTTTGCTTATCTCGAATATGCTGTGCTGCCTTAATTATTAATGGACTCACTTCCGCTGCAACATCTGCGCGCGTCTTTTCATCCAAGGTCATCATCCAGCGATTTAACATAGCACTTTTCTCAGCAAATTCTTCATCTGACACTTGCAATTCACCGATTTCATTAAAACAGCCGACAAACGCTCGATAAATATCATTGTTCATTTTCGAGTGCTCCGCGGTAACCGTCTATTAAATCTTGTAACACTTGTACAATCGCATCCATGTCTTTTGCTTCACGCGTTACTTTCATCGTCTGAATTTGAATGCTAATCCAATCATATAAACCGAATAGACTATCATATAAATCTTTCGTAATCTCAGGATTTAATTGAAGCTTTAACTCTTCAAAAATACGTTCTAATTTTTCAAGAAGCGCATCTCCTTCTTGTAGTTTAAAAGTATTTAAAAGCTCTTCTAAATTACGAAACTCAACGATACATCTTTCATAAATAAAAATTGTATTTTTAATCGGATTACTCGTCATAATATCATTTTGCATATAACGTTGCCATGCTTGCATACAATCACTTCCTTAACTTTCATTAATCATCACTTTTTTGTTTTGTCATTGCTTTAATAGTTTTCAATTGGCTATCAAGCTCCGCTAGTGTACTTTCTAGTTTTTGATACTTCTTCACGATTTCATCTTGTTTTTGCAGATTTTGTGTTTCAATATCTTTAATCTTTTTATCTAAATCACTTACACGAGAATCGATGTTTTTTACTCGCTCTCCAACTACACCTTTATCACCAAATAGTTTATCAAGTGGCTCTTCCATCATCTTCCCTAAACCGTTAGAACCAAAGAAAAATTGCTTCGCTGCATCCGGCTTGTCTTTTAACGCTTTTGTTAATTGTTCATCATTAACTTCCATCGTCCCGTCTTGCTTTAATTGAATTCCAAATGAAAACAAATAATTACCGTCTTGAGAAAATGTTACGACATTATTCATCGCTTGACGTACACTTTGCATAATAGCTTGACCTTGGAAAGCTCCACCTTTTCCAGCAAAAATATCTATTGTAGAAACAGCTTTATTATAATCAGCCACCATCTTTTTAATAATATTTGATGCGTCTGTTACATTTGAATCACTTACTGTAAACTTCAGATCTATACCTTTTGCTTTTGGATCTGTTGTTGTACCTGCATCTGGTGTTCCTTCTGCTTTTGACTCCGTCACTTTTAGTAATTCAATTTTCACACCAGGAAGAGCTTCAATTGTATTGGTAGAACTTTTACCTGGGATACCGTTTATACTATATATGGCATTTTGCGCTTCATTAATTGTATTGACTGCTGTGCCATCCGCCTTAGCTAAACCAATATCTTGAAACAGTGTAGATGTGTTCTCCTTAAAATTAATTTCTCCATCTGTTCCTTCTTTTTTCGAGGACATAAAAATTTTATCTCCAAGTGTATAAGCCGATACGCCATAATCTCCATCATTAATTTTATTTATTAAATCTTTATATGTCATATCAGTTGTTACTTTTAGATCTTTACCGCCTAGTTTTAATGTTTCATCTTTAGGAAGTTTTGCATTTATATCAGTAATAGGATTAGAAGCTATTTGATGACGCTGTGCAAGCTGTGTAATCGTCATATTAAAAGTTCCTGCAATCGCGCCACCATCAGCTTTTACATTAATATAACCGTCTTGTGTTGTTGTAACTTTTTTCTCATTCCCTTTAAAAGCCGCTAAGTTTTTAAAAGTTTGTGTGAAAGAACTAAATTCTGATTTTAAGCTTGTATATAATAGTTTATCTTGTGAAAGTTGGTTCTTTTCATTAGTATATGGTGTTTTTCTCATATCTAACGCTTGCATTTCTAATTCTACAAAGTTAGAAGTATCGATCATATTATTTCCGAGGTTCCAAATCTGTTGTCTACCACCAATACCTGTTAACGTCCCTGCCATATTTCTCACTCCTTATTGTTTACATATAATCTAAAATACTCGTTTTACTCATCGTGCTAACTGCTTTAAGCGTTGCTTCATAAGTTGCATTAATATACGCTAGGTCTGAAATTGCTACCGCTAAATCAACATCTTCAATTTCTTTACGATTTTCTTGAAGCGCTAAATTTTGCTCACTTAAAATTGTTTTAAATGTCTCCATTGTATTCATTGTTGAACCAACTTCAGTTGTACGGTTAATGATGCCATCTAAGTTTTTCTTATTTTCTCCTAATAATGGTTGCAAAGCTTTTTGATCACCGTTATTCAGCGCTTCACTCATCTGTTTTAACGTTTTTATAACTGGTGATAATAATTCTTCTCCGTTACGAAATGCTTTTAATTGATAACCGTCATTTAGTTGCCAGCTCACATCATTTTTTCCACCTTGATACGTACCGTCCTCTGTAAATGGGGCTTGTTCAGCACTATCCCCACCGAAAATATAACGGCCTTGCTCTTTCGTATTCGCTAAATATACAACTTGTTTTAAAATTTGATCAATCTCTGCACCGATTGCCTTCAATTCTTTTTCACTATTCGTCCCATTTAGCGCTTGTACTGTTAATTGATCCGCTCTTGTTAAAGATTTAAAAACACCTTGTAAAGTATTTTCAGTTTGTGTTAGTACATTTTTCGAATCCGCTAAATCTTTTTGCATTTGTTCAATATTTGCTAGCGAATGTTGAATCGCAAATGATTTACTTGCCGCCAGCGGATCTTCACTCATAAGAAGGTTTTTCTTCCCAGAAGTTACTTGATTTCGGTGGTATTGCTGTTGCACATTCAAATCCATCATCTGATTCTTTGCCCAATTTGCATTTTGAAACGTAGATACTCTCATCTCTATCTTCTCCTTTATCTATATTTGAATTGGCGTGAAGAAGAAACCGCAACTATATACGGCTCTCCTCTTCCCTCATAAAAAAGACTTTTCGTTTTCATTTAATTTATATAGGGGGGACGCTTGCTAAACATGGCTATTCTCTCCCTTAACTTCCCCTTCACCCATCTCATATCTCTGGTCTAACATGGCTTGGTCCACTAAAAGGCTCTGTCCGCTTCTACCTTGCGCCGGATCCTCTCTTCCATCATAAAAAAAGCTTTTTCGATCCTTCTACATGCTATCTAATAATCGAAAACAAACTATCAAACACTTCATTCATCGTCGTAATAGCTTTAGAGTTTGCAACAAAATATTTTTGGAAAGCCATTAAATTAACCATTTCCTCTTCCATATTAACGCCTTCTATACTCATCTTTTCTTCCTGAATACCTTCTAATAAATCTTTATGAATGTTTTGATAAGCATTCACTGCACTTTTATCAGAAGCTACACCAACTATAAATTGGTCTAATGCTTGTTTATAAGAAAGACCTTCTTTATAATCTCCCTCTGTAATTCCTGCTAGTTTATTTGCTGTTTCAGCAGAGATTTTCATTTTCGAAACATCTTTTGCGAATTCAGGGTTTAGCTGAATATCTTTCGCATGATCTCCAACGAAGAAATCTTTTCCCATCACTGTATTCACTTGACCTTTTACAGAACTCATTAATTCTTCAAGGTTTTTCTTATAACTAGCAATCTTCGCTTTCGTATCTATCGCTGATTGAATTGCTCCACCATTTAAAGGAATATCCGATCCATAAATCGCAACAGACATTGGTTCTTTTTCTTTATTTAATTGAAGTGGATATGTATCTTGTCCATTTACTGTTAAAACACCATTCATTCTAACACTCGCGATATTAGGATTCATAGATTCATAAGATACTTCAATATTGGCATACTTAGACATCTCTGTAACGATGCGATCACGTTCGTCTAATAGTTGATTAGGTACTTGTGTCCCTGCTTGTCCAATTTTTTTATTCGCCTCTGCTAAACTAGCACCAAGACGATTAAATTCATTCACATGTGCTTCAATATCTTCTGTCGTCTGTGCTTCTGCTGTATCTAAGTTTTTCGCAAGACGATTTATCTGACTTGTGAACTTCCCAGTTTCAGAAACTAATGTATCGTAGTAGTTTGGTTGTTCTGGATTTTTTGCAACTTCACGAAAAGCATTGAAGAATCCATCCATTAAACTAGATAATGAATTTTTCCCTGTCGTTCCTACCATAGACTCTACTCGTGATAAAGTAGAATTCATATATGCGTAGTAAGAGAACTGTGACAACTGATCATTAAATTGCTTCGTTTTCACTTCATCTGTAATACGGTCAACTCCTAATGTTTGTACACCATAACCGATTCTCTGTTCAGGCGTATGACCGTTACTTGCTCCAACAGATCCGTAATTTACCATTTGACGAACATAACCCGGCGTATGAATGTTAGATAAGTTTTGTTTTGTCGTTTGTAATCCCATTTGGGCCGCTAGCATACCAGATAACGGCGTATTATAATCAGATAATCTCATAATGCTTCACTTCTCCTTTACAATAGTTCATTCATAAAGATTTGCGAATTATTGTTTTTCTCCAAATTGTATTCAGAAACGGAATCCACAATACTTTCTGTAGTTTTTAATAGTACGTTTAAGTAATATTGATTTTTCAAAAGAATCATTTTTACATTTTCTTCTAATTCATTTAAACTTTTTTGTAATTCTTCCATTTTTTCATTTTCTTCCTGTGAAAAATACGAAAATAGCGAACGCATACGCAGCGGTTCAACTTGTTTTTCTTTACAAAGCTGAACAACCATTTCCTCAAAAGATCGCGATAATCCTTTAACACCTTCTATGTACTGCAATTGCTCTACTTGCAACTTTTGAACTGCATTTACATTTTTATTTTTTAAATTCTCATATATTTGTTCCCCAAGCGTTTGAATATTTTCATATGCCTTTTGAATAATAACGAGCTTTTCATATAATTGTATGTACATATAGCTTCCTTTCCTTTACAAGACTAAATTTACAATCAAACCATGAATTTCTCCAATTTGATTTAACATTTCTAAATGCCCTGTTTTCGTATTAATTAAATTCATAACATCTTCTAACTCAGTTAATCCCATTTCAGCTTGTTTTACGATCGTCATTTTCTGCGAATATCCGTAACGCGGATGACGAGACATAACATCTTTATACTGCAATACGTTATCAACGTAAAAATTCAAAAATGATTTTACAGTATTTTTGTATTCCATTACATTATCGAGCGTTAACTCTAATTCGATTTTCTCTTTAATTTCTCCAATGTTATCAACAAGTGCTTCCATTTGTTCTAACAATTTATCTTTTTTCGGATCTGCATGCAAATTATCCGAAAAAGCAAGTCCTGTCCTGACATTTGCTTCTTTCGGCATTTGAGTAGCAGGCGGTATATGCGATAAAATTGGATTATGCGAGATAGAACGCAGCATATATATCACCTATTTATTTTTTTATTTCCTTCCAAACTTAATCGTAAAATCCAGTTATTTATAATTATACTCTGTACAATGATATTTTGCAGTTATTTTTTATAGAAGATATGTTACAATTTAGCATGAGGTGGCACAAATCTATGAATATTTTTCTTTGTGGTTCAAATCAATTAACAGCATTAGATCAGGAAGAAATAAAAAAATTTTTAATTGACTATGCTCACAAACATAAAATTTACATATTATGTTATAAATCTATTGAAAATGAAGTTCTTCGTTTTTTCATTGAAAATGAAAGGCTCGCTCAAAATTTATGCCTTTACACACTGCAACCGTTACATGTATTAACAGACGAATTTCAAGAAGTCGTTGATTATTTAAAAAAACACGGAGCAGAGTATATTGCTTTTGATCATCCTTCCGACTCCATTTATCGATCAGATTATATGTTTTTTGTAAAGCAAATTATCGAAGATACCGATTTAGTTCTCTGTTTTTATAACGGAGATAAACATACGTCTGTCATTCCCGTTGACGTTGCAAAAGAAGCAGGAATTGATGCTGTTATTTATGATTTACCAGGCTTACATGAAAAGCAGCTGAAAAAAAGCTTTGAACAAAAAATTCGTATGATGTAAAGGGGGAGGCACAATATCGTTATTGTGCCTATTGTAAATATGATAACTGAACAAGATTATAATCAATTTGTCGTAAGTTTTAAACAGCACTTTAATATGGATATCGCTTCCTATAAGCAAGATAGAATGCGCCGAAGAATCGACGCTTTCATTTCGAGAAAAGGTTTTGAAAATTACACAAATTTTTTAAATAATTTACGCACCGATCAAACGTTATTTTTAAGTTTTATTGACTATATTACAATTAACGTATCAGAGTTTTTCAGAAATAAAGAGCGCTGGCAAACGTTAGAGACGAAAGCTCTACCAAAGCTACTTGAACAAAATAACGGTAAATTAAAAATTTGGAGTGCTGCTTGCGCTGCCGGTGAAGAACCATATACACTTTCTTTAATATTATCGAAGCATCTAGCTCCGTTTCGTTATGACATTCAAGCAACGGATCTTGATTTTCATGTTTTAGCAACTGCAAAACGTGGTCAATATACAGAACGCTCTTTGAAAGAATTACCTAATGATTTAAAACAACGTCATTTCACAAAAGAAGATGATACATATATATTGCATCAAAATATTAAACAGCAAGTTACATTTAAACAACATGATTTATTAATGCAGACATTTGATACGAACTACGATTTAATCATTTGTCGAAATGTAATGATTTACTTTACAGAAGAAGCAAGAATAAAGCTTTATGAAAAGTTTAGTCGTTCTTTACGAAAAGGCGGCGTACTATTCGTTGGTAGCACAGAACAAATTTTAACACCCGAACGCTACAATCTTCAGCGCTTTGATACCTTCTTTTACGAAAAAGTATAAAAGAAGGTCGTCATAATTAAAATGACGACCTTTTTTTATTATATAATACGAATCAATATGATACCTATAACCCACATGAAGAGAAATAGAGCCGTAACAAACCATTTATGCTCTTGAATCGTATGTTTCAACGCATGAGATAATTGCGTCATATTCATTTCTGCAAGTGCTCTCCACACGCTCACATCACGTTCTTTAGAAATACGATCCGTACCGCTAATTAAAATTGTTTCGTTAGACAATTTTGTCATGTAAGCTGTAATAACTGTTATCATTAAATTCGTATTTCCTTCTGATGTATCTTGTTCCACTCTAGAAATGAGCGCACTTACATCAAGTAACGGAATATGCACTTTTCTTCCAAACGAAAGCTGCACTTCAGCGAAATCATACGTTCCGTCTAATAACGGAACTCCCTTTATATGAGCTTGTTTAATAAGCCCCTGCAAACTTTTAACAATTTGTTCATATATTTTTTCCGATTGCTTTCCTTCCTCAGACAACATATGTAGCTTTGAAAACAACTGCAACACCGTATCCATTTCCTTAGAAAGCATTTCTTTTACAATCTTTCCATCACCTAAACTTGCAAGCAAAATCCCTATTTCATTGTTTTTCGAAATGATTTTGGGCTGCCCAGTAAACACAAGGTTACTCCGCTTTCGTTCTTTCTGAATTTCATGTTCTGAAATAGCTGCAGGCTGTTTTAATGGTTGTAGCGTCTTATTTTGAATTGTCGTACGTTTAATTTCCATTTAAGCGCCTCCACTACTATCAAATTATTAGCCCCATTCTTTATTACTCTTTAAAACTAAAAACAGTACAAATAATCCTGACATAACAGCAAACACATTAGAAGCCTGTACTCCCTGCTCACTTTTTTCCTCTTTCTTTTCTTGTTGTTCTTCTATTTTCTCTTTCTTTTTAGAAACGACTTGATTGTCATTTTCGCTTTTTTTCTCTTTATGAACCTTCACATTATTTACTTCCTTGTTGTCTGTTAACGACTCTTTTATAACGTAGTTGATTTCCTCTTTTTCTTTCAACGGCTCTTTTATATAAGAGTTCACTTTCTCTTCTTGCTTTCGAATTTGAACAACTGGAAGTTTTTCTTCTGGAAGCGGCATCTCTATTTTCGGATCTTCCTTCTTCTCAATTTCTTTCTTATCCTCTACTTCATTTTGATTCTCTTGCTCTTCTATCTTTTCATCATCTTTCACTTTTTGTTCGATGATAGAAACGATATATTCACTCTCTGTCACAAGTTTGTTACCTGCCCCATCTGTTACTTCCACAATAAGTTGATGCGGCCCAACAGGTAAAGCTTCTGTTATTTCAAATATTTTCTGCCAATCCATGTCGCGTTTATTATAGTCTAATAAAAAAGTAATATCGTCACCGTCTTCTTTTCCTTTTAATATAACGCGCACTTCTTTAACAACCGATTCTATATCTACCGTTTGTACTCGTATATGAACGGATTCTCCCTTTTTCCGTTCAATTAAGTTCCCTTTTGCCTCATCAATACTAACTTTCTCTAACTTTGGCAATTCTTTATCTATAGTTGGTGCTTCATTGTTTATACGAATGAGCGGGACATTTAATTCGTTCTCTATTACTTCTTCCTTCTCATCTTCTTTATAGCTTTCAACGAGCCTAAGGTTCCAATCACCTTGTAAATCATATATTCCGGCCTTATAATTAGCGATCCATCGCTTCGTTTCTTCTTCATACTCAAAAGATATTATTCTCTCTTGTCTGTACTGTTCACCATTTTTTTGTAATTGTAATATGCCTTTTACACTTTGAATGTTTTTTTCATTTGATTCTACAGCAATCCGCACTTCTTCGCCAACCTTTAGCTCCTGCTTATTAACTGTAATAACCCCTCGGTCTGTTTCTATCGTTCTTTCTTCTTTTTTTTCTTTCCCTTGCTCATTTTCTACTGCTTTTTTTTCATCTTCAACCGAGGGCATTTCCACTTGTTCCAGCTGTTCCTGAACTTCTTTATTTTTTCCCTCTTGGTCATTCATTTCGCTTATATTTTGATCTTGTACACTTTTTTCTTCTGCCTGCCCTCGCGTTGGTAAAAATATACATATATGTAAAAATAGCCAACTAACTAGAAAAAACTTTACGTTTTTCATCTATTTGTTCAAACTCCTATTTTGACGCCTTATAGCGATTTCGTCATTTTTACTCCGAAAAACCCATCTACATTTACAAGTTCTCCATACGCCACTAATACATCGTTCACATAAATTTGAATCGGTTCATCAATATCTTCATCAAGTACGACCGCTTCATTTTCTTGTAGACTTAAAATATCTTGAATTGTTCTCACTGTACTTCCAAATACAAATTTAACATTCATTTCTACATTTTGTAGAATAGATGTATCCATATATACTGGCTCAACTTGCTTGACTTCTTTATATTCAATTGGCTGTACGACTGGTGCAGGAATTTCTTCCTCTTCAACAACTTCCTCAACTATTTCTTCTTGCTCTTCCACCATCGGATATAGAAGTCTTCTAACCATTTCTTTCGCTTCTGATATCGGTAGTATTTGATACATCTTTGATTGAAGGAGATCACCAATTTCAAGATTAAAAGTAATTTGAACGAGTTCGTCAACTGCCATCGACTCTCCCAAATATTCCATTTCTTCTTTTAAAGAAACAAATTTAACGTCTGGTGGTGTCATATCCATTTTTTCTTTAAACATTTCTGACATCGCTGTTGCAGCATGCCCCATCATTTGGTTCATAATTTCTTTAATGCCACTTAACTCTAATTCACTTAGTTCTTTCTCCGGATCAATTTCACCCGTTCCCATCATCATTAAATCTACCATTGTTAAAGCAACATCTTTCGTAAATACGAATACATTCTCATTTTTTAGTCCTTCAACAAAATCGACATTTAAAATAACAAACGGAACCGGTACTCCTTCATAATGACGAACATTAATCGCCTCTACATTTGGTGTACTAATAGTGACAGGCTGATTTAAAAGCGTCGATAGTACTGTTGAAGCCGAACCGATTGAAATATTCGCAATTTCACCAAGCACATCTTTCTCTTCTTGTGTTAATTGCTCTTTTTCTACATGCTCTTCTAAAATCTCAGTTTCCTGCACTTCCGCCGGCTCATCTATCTCTTCTTCCACACCACCAGATAATTGTAACAATTTATTTATCATTCGCTTCGCATGTTCAACTGAAACAACCTGTACAAGCTGAGAATTCACAAGATTATCTATTTTTAATTCAAACGATACTTTAACAACCATATTATTCCCATTAATACCAGAAATCTTCTCCATCTCTTCTGTAAGTTGCACAACTTTAATTGTTGGCGGAGACATGTCTACCGTATCTTGGAAGAATTCTGACATAGATGTTGCTGCGAATCCCATCATTTGATTCATAGCTTCTTGTACTGCACTTAGCTCTAATTCACCAAGCTCTTTTCCCTCTTCAACTTCACCTGTTCCCATCATCATTAAATCAGCAATAGATAAAGCAACATCTTGCTTTAAGACAAGAAGATTTTCCATATCTAATCCTTTTGTGAAATGGATATTTAATACAACATGTGGAATTTCAACATCACTTGTATCATATAAATCTACCAATTCTACTTGAGGAGCAGTAATACTTACTTGCCTATTTAAAATTGTTGATAATACAGTCGAAGCTGAACCAAATGATATATTAGCGATTTCACCAAGAATATCGCATTCTTGAGGCGTTAAATGTTCATTTTCTTTTTCTAGCACAATTGTGCCAGTATCCCCTTTTGTGTGTTGCTCAGGCATTTTTCCTGCCTCCTCATTTTTGTTTTTCTATCAAATGATTTAAACTCTCTATTACACTCGTTATATTTTACCAAACTTATCATCCGAATTGTGAACATGTATTTATTTCCACAATATGTGTAAACGACGGTTTTCATATACTTATATTATTAGTTCTACCCAAAAAGCTCCCCAATTGTATACAAGTGGGGAGCTTCCTTCATTCCTATTATAAACCTTCTGGGTTTAAAATGAGGACCACTCGTCCATCACCGAGAATTGTCGCACCAGAGAAATAGTTAGAGCTCTCTGCAAAGAAATCACCTAATGACTTTAAGACTATTTCTCTTTGACCGATAATTGTGTTTACGATAAGTCCATAGCTACGATGTGTATTACGAACAATTAACACAGGAACCATTTGACTATCATATGATGCGAACGCCTCATCTACTGTTTTTTCACCAAATACAGTACTTAAATGTTTCACTTCAATAATTTGATTGCGATAGTTTAAAACGTCTTTCCCTTGTAACGATTGTATGTCTTCTTTCTTAATTCGAATGGCTTCAGCAATATTGCCAAGAGGCAAGGCATAACGCTTATCATTTGTTTGAACAAGCATTGATTGAATAATAGACAATGTTAAAGGAAGTTCAATTCTGAATGTACTTCCTTTTCCTTCTTCAGAATCAATAATTAAATGCCCACCTAAACTATGAATCGTATGTTTAACAACATCTAATCCAACCCCACGTCCAGAAAGGTCAGATACAACTTCCGCTGTACTAAATCCCGGTTGGAAGATAAGATCAAACACTTCACGATCCGTTAATTTATTTGCCTCTGATTCCGTTACAACACCATTTTTTATCGCTTTTTCTAATACTTTTCCTTTATGAATACCATTTCCATCATCAGTAATTTGAATTACGACATGATTTCCACTATGAAACGCCTCTAATTTAATAGTACCTGTCTCATTTTTCCCGGCATCACGTCGGTTTTCGACAGTTTCAATACCATGATCAATTGCATTACGAATTAAATGAACGAGTGGATCACCAATTTCGTCAATAACAATTTTATCAACTTCAGTATCTTCACCTTTAATTTGTAAATCGATTTTTTTACCTAAATCTTTCGCTAACATACGTACCATACGCGGAAAACGATTGAAGACCGTTTCAATCGGTACCATACGCATATTTAATAATACATTTTGGATATCTTTTGAAATATCCCCTAATCGATTTAAATGCTCGATTAACTCTTTATTTTGAATCGTTTCTGCTAATTCATCAATTCGTCCACGCTCAATTACACTTTCTTCAAACATATTCATTAATCTTTCGATTTTTTCTAACTGAACACGAATAGAACGATTCTCTACTTTAGCATTTTTCGTTTTTGTATTACTTTTAGCCGGTGTAGTACTAGCTGTTGGAGTTCGTGCCTCTAGAGATGGATCCAGCTGCGTTGCTGCAATAGATTGTACGATTCCTTCTTCAGCTATATTTCCTTGCTTCACTTCTACTTTCTCAATTTCAGAAACGTGAAGCACCACCTGTTTCAATTCTTCAACACTACGATCAGTATCCATATATACTGTAAACTCAAATCCAAAAGCATCCGCTTCGATTTCTTCAATGCTTGGAACCGTTTTTTGTATATCCCCTACATTTTGTAATGCTTCAATACACATAATGGCACGTACTGCTTTTAAAATGGCTTGTTGTTCGACGGTTATATATACTTCATGTGAAACTGTATCATCATTGTTTATACTACTTTGCTCTACTTGTTCCATAGAAACTTCTACATTCCCATTTAATAATGCTTCTAATTTATGCTTTGTAGATACAACATCAATATTACCCATTCCGCCCTGCTGCACATCTGTAACCATCTTTTCTAAATTATCAATGCACTCAAAAATAACATCAATAATATTAGCATTCACCATCATATTTCCATGACGGATTTCGTCTAAAACATTTTCCATCTTATGAGTTAAATCTGCCATTTCCGCAAATTCCATACTCGCAGACATACCTTTAAATGTATGAGCTGAGCGGAATATTTCCCCTACAACACCCATATCGGCAGGATTCTGTTCTAAATTTAGCACATTTTCATTTAGCGACTGTAAATGTTCTTCTGCTTCTTCAAAAAATATATTTAATAGATCTGTTTGCATTTTAATCCCCTACCTGTCTAACAAACATTTCATTTATGTATAACAATTTAGTGTTTTATAACGAGAAAAAAGGGGGCCACACGTCTATCCGCTATCATTGATTTGATTCTTTGTGGCACCCCTTCTATATTAGCTATTTGCTACTTTTGTTAAAGCTTCGATAACACGATCGGCTTGGAATGGCTTTACAATAAAGTCTTTTGCCCCGCCTTTAATTGCATCTAATACCATACCTTGTTGTCCCATTGCAGAACAAATAACAACCTTTGCACTCGAATCAATTTTCATAATTTCTTTTAATGCTTCAAGTCCGTCCATTTCTGGCATAGTAATATCTAGTGTTACAATATCAGGTTGAAGTTCTTTATACTTTTGAATCGCTTCTACCCCATTCTCTGCTTCACCGATAACTTCAAATTCTGAATTACTTTTTAATAAGTTTTTAATCATTGTTCGCATAAACATCGCATCGTCTACAACTAAAATTTTATGTGCCATTCTTTTTGGTTCTCTCCCTCTATGTATAAATATATCTTAATATTTTACCTTATCATTCTCACTCATTATACAAAATAAAACGAGAAAATTTAATATTTTTTTAAAAGAATTTCTGTATTTTTATTATTTTATTAATAAAATGGAAATATATTATTCTTTAATATATATTACAACGCGCCGGTTTTTCTCCCAATTTTGCGGTGAATCATTTGATGCTACTGGTTTTGTGTCCGCATATCCTACCGCTGCTAATCGTTTATCATCTACATTATACACTTCAATTAAGTGGTGAATCATATTAGCTGCTCGTGCTGAAGATAATTCCCAGTTGGAAGGAAATTTTTCATTATGAATCGGTCTACTATCTGTATGTCCTTCTACAACAATTGGGTTTGGTACCGATTGAAAGAACCCTACTAATTGACTAATTACTTCTTTTGCTTCCGGCTTAACATTCGCATCACCTGTATCGAATATTAAGTTATCTACTATAACGACGCTAACACCTGTATCTTCTCGATATACATTCACTTGACTAACACCATTATTATCTACATATGCTTTTAACTTTTTATACAATTCATCCATTCGTTTTTTTGAAACTGCTTTTTCATCATTTTTTTCATGTGAAATATCTGGTATTGTACCTTCCATTACTTTCGCATCCACTTGTTCTGCATCACTAAACTTTTCAAGCATCTTCGATAATTTTACTGTATCTTGTTTTGATGTAGCAACTAATAGTACAAAAAAAGTCAATAACAACATCGTTAAATCAGTAAAAGTCGTCATCCAACGAGGCGATCCTTTTTGCGGTCGTTTTATCATCACCATACCACTCCTTGAAATATTAGGCTGCTCGTTTTTCTTTTTTTATCTTCGTTTCATATACGTATGTATCAAGTTTTAACTTTAACTTAGAAGGAATTTGTCCTCGGTAAAGCTCTGTGATTGCTTCTATTACAAACTTCTTCTCTGTATACAAATCTTCAATGCCACGATACACTTTTTCAGATAACGGTATTGCAATCATGTTTGCAATAACAGATCCATACAATGTCGTCAACATAGCAACTGCCATTCCTGTACCAATTTGCGATGTATCTTGCAAGTTTTGAAGCATAATAATAAGACCAATTAAAGTTCCTATCATACCCCACGCTGGAGCGAAATCACCAATCTTATCTAATAATGTTGCTCCTTTTCTTAACTCATATACTTCTGTTTCAACATCTCTCATTAATACTTCTTTTAATTCTGCTTCATCATATCCACTTAACATTAAACGAATCCCCTTTTGAATAAAAGGATTGTCTACTTGCTCTCCATCAACTTCTAACGAGAGTAAACCATGTTTTTTAGACTTCTTTGAAAAATCAACGAACAAATCCGTTAACTGTTCTAGATTTTCCTCTCTTCTATGTAAAACAGTAAAAATACTTTTCGTATATTTTTTTATTTCTCCAAATCTATATGCCACAATAATTGTCGCTGTTGTTCCCCCTATAACGATCAAAATAGATGAAACATCTAAGAAATTTTTAAAAGCTTTTATTCCACCACCGCCAAGCATGATCGCTGCAATTAAAATAACGAAACCTACTACAATGCCAAAGGGGCTAGAAATATCAAACTTCCTTTTTTTCCTTTGCGGTCTAGCTAATCCTTGATTTTCGTCTCCCATATTCCTGCCCTTCCTTTTTCGTTTTCGTAAAACATTTTTTTATTTTAATAATGCGTTTTCACATATAACAATCATTATACGCGTATCATCTATTTATCGCAATATACTCATTAAATTGACACATTTCATTTCCATATTAGAATTATAGTATAGAAATATGAGGAGGATCACGATGGAACATAACATTTTACAAGTCATTGCATTAGCAGAAAAACTAAAATATGAAATGCGACATAGTTGGCTTTCTAACGGACGTCAAGAAAGTGTTGCTGAACATACGTGGCGTATGTCCCTAATGGCTATCTTAGTTGAGCCTTATTTGGATCAAAAAGTAAATATAGAAAAATTACTTAAAATGGTTATTATTCATGACCTTGTCGAAGCAGAAGCTGGTGATATTCCTGCCTTTGATACGATGAATAGCCGTGAATTACAATTACAAAAACAGAAAAATGAGCTAGAGGCCATTTTAAATATTAAACGTACACTAGAAGGTCCTCTCGGCGTGGAATTATACGATTTATGGATGGAGTTCGAAGCGAAAGAAACGTATGAAGCAAAAGTTGCTAATGCACTTGATAAACTTGAAGTAAAAATTCAGCATAACGAAGCTGATATTGATACTTGGCTACCAATTGAGCATAAAATGACTTTCCAAGTTGGTAAACATACAGATTTTGACTCTTTCTTATCTAGATTACAAAAAATCATTGAACAAGACGGAGAAAAAAAATTACTAGCTGCTGGCATTGACGTTGAAGCATGTAAACAATAACCATTTAATTATGAAATAAGACACTC